>CAYFXR010000249.1:0-5062 GCA_964347155.1 uncultured Nitrospiraceae bacterium
CTTGGAACAAAAATATTTACCTTAGACTGGTTGGAATTGCTTCTAAGGTATCGAAAAATAATTTCTTTCACAACGCCTGCATTATTTGAAATGCATTTTTTGGGTTAATGGATTTGAAAAAATGGGGGAACTCCTGTTAGATATGCAGAGAGTTTTATCCGCCTCAACGGATATGACGAGGCGGAAAAGTTCATAGTCGTATATTCAAGTCAAAGTTTTTAAATATTCTTTTCCAGGAAGAGCTTAAGAGATTGACTTCGTGCAGGATGTCTTAATTTTCTGAGAGCCTTCCCTTCTAACTGTCTTATTCGTTCCCTTGTGACTTTAAAATGTTTACCGACTTCTTCAAGTGTTTGTGAAAAGCCGTCTATAAGGCCAAAACGTCTTTTTATAATCTCTGCTTCCTTTTTAGTAAGAGAATTTAAAGCCTTTTTTAACTGCAACTTCAGTTCTTGCTGAATAACGTTATCTAAGGGGATAAGTGACATCTTGTCCTCGATAAAGTCTTCAAGATGACTGTCCTCATCATTTCCTATAGGAGTTTCTAATGAAATTGGTTCCTTGCATATCTTAAGAATTGCCCGCACTCTCTCTGAAGTAAGTCTCATTCTCCGGGCTATCTCCTCTGTCTTTGGCTCTCTGCCAAGTTCCTGCACGAGTTGTTTGGAGGCTTGTGTTAACCTGTTTATGGTTTCTATCATATGAACAGGGAGCCTTATCGTCCTTGCCTGATCTGCAAGTGCGCGTGTGATTGACTGTCTGATCCACCAGGTAGCATATGTGCTGAATTTATAACCTTTTTTATAATCAAATTTATCAACAGCCCTCATAAGTCCGATATTGCCCTCTTGGATAAGGTCGGGTAAACTGAGACCTCTGCCAATGTGTTTCCGAGCAATACTAATCACGAGTCTTAAATTTGCTTCTGTAAGCATCTTTTTAGCTTTGATTATTTCTTTCTCACTGTCTTGAATGAGTTTCAATGCATTTTTGACGTCATCTCCTTTAAGTCCCAGTTCTGACTCTATGATTTTCAATTTCATCTTACGTCTCTTGGAATCCTCTTTTTGCATACCGGTGATTTCCCTGTTTATACTTTCATGAAGGGCTGCCAATGTTTTAAATTGAGACACGAATCCTTCAATTATTTCTTCCTTGATATGGAGATCAAAAATCTTTTTGGTTATATTATTATTGTTCTTTAATAATTGTGTCCTTAGTATCTCAATTTTTTTATTGCTCATTTTTTTATTGGCTAATTTTTTAAGATAAAATCCCCTTTTTTGAAAAAGAAAATTTAATGACTTAACAATTTTTAAAAATTCTTCCAAAATCTGTTTTTTATCGCTATCGGATACTTCTCGAATGCGGGCACTGGTGCGAATACCACATTCGTTACGTTTTATACTGATTTTTTCAATTGAGCAGATACTGTTTATTGTCATTATCTTTTGCTTTAAAAGATAAGAAAGATGTAATGTCTGTTTTATTGTAAAGGGAGCAGCGAATATTATCCTGGATAACTTTTCTTTAGCATCTTCAATTTTTTTTGCAATCTTTACTTCACCTTCTTTGGTAAGCAGGGGCAGGGACTCCATATCACGGAGATACATCTTTATTGGATCGTTAGATGTATGACCTATTAGAGATGTAGTTTTTTTGTTTCTATGTCTAAAATATTTTATGCTTTCAGCCATAATATCCCCCTTACTGTTGAACTCTTCTTAATCTAGCTGTTTTTTCATGTTGCTTGCCTGCTAATAGATGTAAAATTCTAAACTTTTTTTCAGAAGTTAACCCTGCAATTTCCGCATAAATTTTAAAACCTTCCCCTTCAAAAAATTCTTTGCTTTCTTTCCTGTATTTAGAGTTCAAGAGATCCTCCAATGACTGAAGAATAACCGCCTCTGCAAGATTCCTTAATCCCATGGCAAGCTCCTTTTAATCCACACATATTACTCTATTAATGAAATCCGAAAGCCTATCAATATTGTGTAGAAAATTAAAATCACTTTCAATCTTACAAACAGATAATTCTGACAAAAAAATTCGAGGAACATTTATAAAAATTAAAGGGTTTTTTAACCGCACCGATGTATAATGCGCTCTATTAAGCAGTTGTATACAATTAAGATCAATCCTGGACACGTTTTTAAAATTCAGGATAGCCCGGTCAATGCTGTAAATAGCTCTCATCAGTAGTATCTTCAGTTCGTCTTCGTGTTCTGTAGTTATCTCACTGTTAAAGGTGAATATTCCTACATTTTCTAATTGATCAAAACTAAAATCCATTTCAACCCCTTATTTACTCTAATGAAAGGTATCTATTACAGGTTTGTTGTGTAATTTATTTTGTCTTGAATAATTATTTATATAAATCTCGCATTCTTCAAAATTGTTGCTGCAATAATGTAAAGCTGAAAGTATGTTTTTACTGGACATGTTATAACAGTAACAGTTAGGATATGGATTTTTTACAAAAGGACATAACTTGTTAGATTTGTTATTTAGATATGTCATTTGTTTAACCTTTTTGTGTGTTTTGTACATTTTTTCATATCAAGAAATTAAAAATGATAATTGTTATATATTTCCTTCCTTACAGGACAATTACAGATAAAAGAATAGCCAAATGCCATTTTGTATTCACAAAATCCAGTATTATCCTTGGGCAAAATAAACAGGACTTTTCCATCGACGCAATCATTAACCTCACAAAGAATTTCTTCGTTACCTTTTAAACAAGAAAGACCTTTCTTGCATTTTGTGGTGTTATTTATGACATCTTTATTCATTGCTAATTTCATTTTTAATTTAGATTTCATAGAATATAACTCCCATTTTTGATTTATTGATTTCAATACAAGAAACATGCCAGGAAGGTAAATAACATTTAACCCAAAATACAATTATCGTGTAACAGGCTGTTGCAGAATGTCTTCTCTTGAACCAATAATGTCATACCCGTTAAAACGGGCATACAGTAACAAGCTGAAAAGACTGGATTTTCTATATTAAGTACAGAACAAGCTCAGAATTAAAGGAATGACGGAAAAAGGTGTGATAAGGTGTACAAAATAATACAGAAACACCAGGCAAACGGGAATCCAGTTCCTTTTAAAAAGGATCTGGATTCCCGCTCAACAAAATGAGGGAATGACAACTATGTCAATATAACTTTTCATTAAAATCAATAAATAAAAAAGCATGACATGTCATAAAATCGTGCTGTCACAAAAGCATGACATGTCATGCCTTTATTGTCCTTATATTTTTTCAATATTAAGGTTGTATTTTTCGATTTTCCTGTAAATAGTCCGCACATTGATGCCAAGAAGTCGTGCTGCCTTGGATTTGTTCCAGCCAGTTTTTTTCAGTGCATCTAAAATAACGTTTGGTTCTACAAGTTCTTTTTCAGCAGGATAAGAGAGCTTTTCCGACTGAAATTCTTTAAAGTTTTTGGGTAGTTGGTCAACAGTGATAATATCTTGCCGTGACGTGACAAAGGCATGCTCTAGTGAATGCTCAAGTTCCCTGACGTTGCCGGGCCAATGGTATTCCAGAAAAATTTTCTTGACGTCTTCAGAGACATCTATAATATTTTTATTGAGTTTACTATTAAGTTTTTGCAAAAAATGATCAATCAAGAATGGTATATCTTCTGTACGGTTCCTGAGTGGCGGTAATGAAATTTCAACGACTTTCAATCGGTAATACAGGTCTTCTCTGAACTCGCCAAGTTTAACTTTTCTTGAAAGGTCCTGGTTTGAAGCGGCAATAATACGGACATCTGCTTTTATCGGAGTCGAATCGCCCACACGTTCAAATTCCTTTTCCTGGATTACCCTCAGAAGGCGTAGTTGCATCCTTGGGGAAATATCACCAATTTCGTCCAGAAAGATGGTTCCGCTGTCTGCCTTTTGAAAGCGGCCAATCTTGTCTTTATCAGCTCCTGTAAATGCGCCCTTGACGTGTCCGAACAGTTCACTTTCAAGAAGGCTCTCAGACAATGCAGAGCAGTTTACCTTTACCAGTGGTTTACTGCTGCGTTTTCCTTTATAATGAATTGCTTCAGCAACTAACTCTTTACCGGTGCCGCTTTCGCCTGTTATGAGTACGGTGGTTTGAACATCGGCCAGGTCTTCAATGAGTGTATAGATTTTTTGCATTTCTTTGTTTTTACCGATGATATGATAAAATTGCTGGCGTTCTCTCAGGTCACGCTCTAAATCGTTAAGGCGGGTTTCATCTCTTACAACCATAACAGCTCCGGAAAATGCACCTCTGTTGTTTAGGAGGGGAGATGTATTTATTGTTACAACCTGTCTGAACCGACCATTATGTTCACATTCGGTACGATAAAGCTCTATAGCCTCCTTACTGCTAATTGTTTTCTTAAGTGTATCTTGACATTTACCATTGCAGTTTGTTTGAAATGAATGAAGTGGCTTGCCAATAAAGTCGCGGCTGATGCCACACACTTTCTCGGCTGCTTCATTAATCTCTAGAATTACCAGGTCCTCATCAACAGTAATAATCGCGTCTTTGACGCTCCTGAAAATCGCTTCAAGGTTTGATCTGTATTTTTCGTTTTCATCTTGCAGGGCCTTATACCGCAACGCCATGCTGGCTGTATGAAGTAAAGTTTCCTGTTTTACCGGTTTAAATATGTAGTCGAAAGCGCCTGATCGGATGGCATCAGATGCCGTTTCAACATTAGGATATCCGGTAATTATTACTACAGGACATTGCAGGTTTCTTTTTCTGGCTTCTTGCAAAAGATCGATACCCGTCTTGCCACCCAAAATGATATCCATAAATATCAAATCATATTCGTTTTTCGCGATTTCTCTCATTGCGGAATCGAAATCTTTGGCAGTAGCCACCTCATGCCCTTCATCTGACAGGAAGTTTTCAAAGGTATATCGGATACTTTCTTCGTCATCGACAATAAGAATATGTGCCATCGTGTTTTACCTTAAACCCCAAAAATACATTTCACATAATGCAGATGTTTTGAAAAAATTTATTTATCGACCTGCCTGTCGGCAGACAGGTACCG
>CAYFXR010000250.1:0-1705 GCA_964347155.1 uncultured Nitrospiraceae bacterium
ACCTCTATGCCATTAGCTATAAAGGCATACAGCTCAACTTTACAGAGAACCTGAGTATCCCCTGGATTGAAGATATCGTGTATAAGGACCCGGTTCATATGGGCATTCTTATCAACCTAAAGACGGCAGCCGCCCGGGGCATCGAGGAGGAGGACCTCATACAAATCACCTCACCCTATGGGCAGATCAAGGGCCTGGTCAAGATCACGGAAGGCATCCACCCGGAGACCATAGGCGTATCCAATGCCCTGACGCGCTGGGTGGACTACCATGCGGTCATCCGGCCAGGCGGGGGGAACTTCAATCGGCTACTGCCCGCTGACCTGAAGAACACCGATGCCTGCAGCGGCCAGATGGAAACGGCCGCCAAGGTAAAAGTAATGAAGCTACGGGCCAAGCCAAAGGACGCACAGGAAATCCTGGCAAAAAATACCATGTTTTCAGGTTATTCCGGCTAAGTAGGAAACATATGAAAGGTTGTAATATTCAATAGGAAGCCTTGACAATTCCCCGCTATTTTAGTGAGTCTAAGATTGCTATTCTTAAAAAGCCTTGTTTCGTATTTTTGTAGCTTCAATTATATTGGAATTGAAATTTCGGAACAATCTACGGTAGTCTTTGGAAAGCTTGAGAAATACAAAAAATCAGTGCCTACTGGAAAAAGTCTAATTACCTGGAAGGGGGTGATTGCATGAGATGGATGTTTCCCCACGCTACCCATTGTAGTGCATGTGGCAGCTGTATTCTGTCCTGAGCATGACATTAAAAGGCTCATTGTTTTCTAATTTAGCTAAAGAAGTAAAAGGGCAGGTCCTAGGTCTTAGTATCCAATATTGTGTTTTCATTGATTCCATCCAATATTGTGTTGATCGGACCGGGCCTTTTTTTGTGCCTATCTTTTCTCACTGAATTGATGAGGACCTTTATACTGCTTCTATGGGAGACGAATCGAGGAAGACATTAGATGCTTCGAAAGGGATGGGTGTTATGCGTACTTATGTTTTGCACAAAACCAACCTTTTCTATGTGGTAATAATAAGCAGGAATATTTATAGTCTCTTTAAGCTGTCAAGCCATTAAGATACTTTAAATAAGGAGGTGATTATGAGTATTAAGATTGTAATCGAAAGGAAATTTAAAGAAGCTGTTGGTCCAGAGATTTTACAAATCATTGATGAAATTAGGATAAAAGCATTGCGAGATAGAGGATACATAGGCGGAGAGACTGTAGTCAATGTTGATGATGATCGAGAAGTACTCGTGTTTTCTGCTTGGTCTACAGCAGATGATTGGAAGACATGGTATAATAAAAAGGAGTGGGAAGAGTTAGAAAAACAGTTGACTCCTCATCTAGAGGAACCCGTAAAGATCAGGATCTTCATGCCGGGTGCAGATTATGCAAAAAAGGCTTTCGTGAAATCTGGCGACAGTTCCAGGTAGCCTCTTAACGCTGGTTACCCGAAAAACGTATTTTGGCTTTGTCTATCACCACTTTTCCTTTGCCAGGGGCAAATTCTCCAAGAAAGTACCCATAGGAGTTTTTTTTAATCCTTACTCTAGGTGAACCTGCAAGCAGAGGAAAGTTTATTTCTAATAAATGAGATTCTCACTCGTAAAGAGCAGGTAACATACATCGGAACACCTCGCATTCTCGGCACATCTTCATATTGTTTTGCCAGTCTTCTTGCACCTCCCCATGGCATAT
>CAYFXR010000251.1:0-4916 GCA_964347155.1 uncultured Nitrospiraceae bacterium
GCTAAAATGACGGGTATTGCATTTTCCACATCTCCAGCCGTAACAGTAGAGGAGTTCGATAAACTTACAACGGATATCTAGATAAAGACAGGGAGTGCCTTTTATTATGATTATCAGCCCTTGAAACTGGAATTCTGGCAGGAAAGATCGAAAGTTTATTTTTTTAGCATCCTAAGAAAAATATCACACTTTTCTTTGTGCCCTTCTGTGTCAGACCATTTTCTGATTTCACGCAGATTTACCTTTTGTGCTTTTGCCACCATGATGGCCTGTTCCATGGCCTGGGGGTCATTCCAGTGATAATAAGCTGATAACCTGTCCTTGGCACTGTCAGTGGGAGAGAGCAATATAAGCCTGCCAAACCTTGTACTGATTTTTCTCTTTCTCTTGACCGGTTCGCTGCCGATCGACAAAGGCGGCGCAACAAACTCAATAAAATAAGGACAGTCCTTCCTTACGAAATGGCGGGAACTTTCTCTTTTAAAGCCTAAATCCGACAATACGACGGCAATGTCCTTCAATGATGCATTTGACACGAAATCCAGATCAAAAGAAACATATTTACTATTCGTATAAATGGAAACACAGGCACCTCCCACCAAAACAGCATCCATATCTTTTCCATGCAGCTTATTACAGACAAGGCCAGCGAGATCTCGTATCTTGATTTGCTTCCAGTTAATTTTCATGATGGCTTTCCGGCTCTCCTTGGCCTGGTTCGTCTACGGTAGTATTTTTCTTTTTCTTTCACTGGAATATATTCATATGCTTTCGAAATGAGGGACTTTAACTCTGTCAAAAAGGGATATCGCGGGTTGAATGTATAAAGCCTCACCTTGCCCGTAAGCCTGCTGACAATAATTCCGTTGTCTTCCAGTCTTTTTAGCTGCTGCTGGAATCTGTTCACAGGCTTGTTGAAATTCTTTGCCATTCCAAGAGCGTAGCCTTCGCTGTATACGATAAGCGTAAAAAATATTTTTTCTATAACAGGATTACCAAAGAGACCTTCTAACATAAGATCGTCACTACCATTTAACTTGGTAAAATAACCATAATTAATGGTATAAAATATCTTTTATATTGTCAAGGCAGAAAACGCGCCACAGAGCAAAAGGGCGTAAGAACGGAGTCAGCCCCTGAAAATGGAATGCTGTTTGGTAAAAAAGAAGTCCTGATTCCGGTGGAGTTGCATCCAGTTATATCATAGGTTATGGACTCTCCTTCATGAAGTTCTCAATAGTTTTATATTCATTAATAGATGAAATTATTTCATCTATCATTAAAATGGTGTTTTTTAAATTGTTAATAGCTTCGTTTAATGATTCTGGCTCAAAGAAATTTTCAGTAGCCAATTGAAAAGGCATTTTTATATCTTGTTCTGTTTTATTGATAACCCACATAGGACTATCGGCTCTTGGCTCAAGCCCATCTACATACAGGGTATAATCAAATAAAGTTCTGTTGATTGTTCTATCTTCTGATGATACAATTAAAACCTTTTTAAACATATGATGTTTTTTAATGGCGGATGCATACACATGCAAGCCAGTATCCAGAATTAATCCAATAGCCATACTATCATGATGTTTTTCTCCTTTTACCCAATGTGCTACTTCCTGTGAAGGAACAATTATTAATAAATTACTATTAAAGAGGGGAGTGGATAATTCAGTAACACTATTAAGATTTTTATTGGCAGAATTAATTATTGCTTCTTTTGCGCTAGCGATGTTGTAATAATATTCCCCCTCCCAGAAAAGAACAGCCTTTTTGCTACTGCACCCATAATAAAATGTGGAAAAAATAAATAAAATAACAAATATTTTTAAGGCAATATGTGAATATATTTTATTTTTATTCAACATTTATGTGTTAACCATTCAATAATTGCGAATATTATATTATAAAAGGACTACCCTTGAAAATGGAATTCTGGCAGGAAAGATTGAAAGTGAGGATGCCTATCCCAACCAGCTCGAAAAGGTCTTGAATCAGCGGAAAACGGGAATAAAATTCAGTGTGATCAATAAAGGACTCATCGCGGTTAACACAACAATCATATTGGAACAATTGGAAGATTTTTTAAACAAATACAATCCAGATATGGTCATTACAATGATGGGTCAAAATGATGGAAGTGATTTATTACCGTATGGAAATATTCCTGTTTCAAGAGAATCCACTATCAAGCTTTATAGATTGGCAAAAATATTTTGGTATCACATAACCAATAAGGCCACAGAAAAAAAAGAAGATATTACTGTCAGTACCGATGATTTAATACCACCACCTGATTCAGAAGAGGAAGAACAAAGGTATAAAAAATCTATCGAAACAGACCCGGAAAACGATGGGGCATATGTTGAATTAGGAAGATATTATGGTCTCAAACACCAATTTGATAAAGCCGAAGAGCTGCTTAAGAAGACGCTTGCGATAAATCCGAAAAACTTTCAGACATATAGCGAATTAGGTGAATATTATATAACACAGGGAATGCATGATAAAGCCGAAAAAATCTATCAAAACGGTCTGGAGATCAATCCGGAAAGTGACGTATTATGGAGCCTGTTGGCGATGTTATATCAGGCACAGGGGAAAAACGAGTCCGCAGTTAAGTGTTTTGAAAAAACAAATAAATTGAGATCAGAACATTATAATCCCGTAACACGCCGCAACTACCTGAGGCTTAAGAAAATCCTGACTCAAAGAGGAATACAACTTGTAGCCATGCAGTATCCCGTACGTAGTGTAGGACCGTTAAAGAAAATGTTAGAACAACATGAGGGCATTATTTTTGTGGACAATGAAATGGTGTTTAAGGAAGCGCTCAGACATGGAAGCTATTATGAATATTTTTTCGACAGCTTTGCCGGTGATTTTGGACATGCTACGAGGAAAGGCAACAGGTTATTGGCAGAAAACATAGCAAATGTTATATTGAAGGAAATGGATTGGTAAAAATTCAAGAAACAAGACCTGCACCCGATTAATCATTTCAAGTCATGCCTGTCCAATATAGCATTGATCAGCAGGCAGAACCCCTCGAAAAGATAATTGATCGACGGTCGCAATTCTGTTTTCTCGGCATTCAGCCTGCTGTTTGCCACTGTTTTGGACAGCAGCGATTTCAGGTGAAATGTTATAATCTGGATAGTGAAAAAAGAAACAGAGAGTACATTTATCAATAAAATCTGGGACTTTTTTACTTCTGTCAAGCTTGCAATCATAATCTTTGCATGTATTTCTCTTATCTCTATAATAGGAACCATTGTTGAGCAGCAGGCCGAGCCTGATAAAAACATAGCACTGCTTGCCAAGTTTTTCGGCGACTCCGCAGCCCCGACCGTTTACAATATATTTGCAAAACTCGGTTTTATGGATATGTACCGTTCATGGTGGTACATAACATTACTGGTTTTCCTTGCCCTAAATATCATTATCTGTTCCTTTGACAGATTACCAAGGGTATTAAAAAATATCAGAGAGCCCCTTCGTCCGTTAAGAAATGAACAAATTGAAAGAATGGTTATAAAAAGATCCATCTTATTAAACGGAAAGCCGGAAGGAGTAAAAGATACGGTCAGCATTGCACTAAAAAAAGCCGGGTTCAATATCGGAGAAATAAAGGAAGATAAAGGTTATCAATTTTATTCACAGAAAGGCAGTTGGAGCAAACTCGGTATTTATATCACACATTTAAGCATCCTTGTAATATTGTCTGGAGCAATATTCGGGATGTTATTCAGTGTTGAAAGTTTTATCAGTCTGCCTGAAGGTGATACTTCACCTGTAACATATCCTATACCTGGCTCAGGCAAATTTAGACCGATTCCCCTCGGGTTTGAGATAAGATGTGACAATTTTGAAGTAGAATTTTATAGGGATACTGATACACCTAAGTCGTTTAAGAGCGAGGTGTCCATTATACAGGAAGGCAAGGAAGTACTGAGAAAAACCATTAAAGTAAACGATCCCCTTACATACAAGGGTACAACGTTTTACCTGTCAGATTATGGAACTGTTGAAAGACGTTTAAACCGCGGTACATTTATATTCAGGGTAACCTCAAGAGACGGCCAAACCGCTGACGTGCGCTTGAGACCTGGAGATACACTCAGAATTCCTAACACTCAAATAATAGGTAAGATTCTAAATTTCAGTCCTGCCCTGACACATGACGAAGAGGGAAAACTGACTACATATACAGATGATCTTAATAACCCTGCTGTCCATATTGACTTTTCAGAACCAAGGGGAAGACAGTATTCAAGCTGGATCTTTAAGAGGCTACCTGAAACAAGTCTTCTACCAGACGGCAACAGGGTTGAGTTCCTTGATTACTGGGGTGTTGAATACGCATTCCTTCGTATCCGTAAAGACCCCAGTGTATGGTTGGTTTATGTTGGCCTGATTATTATGGGTATTGGCTTACTTATTGCCTTTTTCATGAGCCACAAAAAAATCTGGGTCATTCTTATTGAAGAAGAAATGAATACAAAGGTCACTATAGGGGCAACAGCAAATAAAAACAGGGACGTTTTCGAAAAAAAGATTAACAGGATGATAAATACATTAAGTCACATGTATTACTAAACGGGTAATGGATAGTTTGCTTTTCATATTACGTTTTGTGTGAGATACCGCAAGAAATGAGTAAATTACCTCATTGTCTAATTTTTTTACAATAAATAGACATTTCTAATTATTCAAATTAAAATCCGTAATGAATTCTTTAAACTTTTCTTAAATTTCAATTTGTGTTTTGCGTTTCTTAATGTTTAACCCAAATAATGAAGTTAGCCATTCAAATAAGTGGCATAGAAGCCTTCAAAATCTTTAAAAATGCAACATAATTCCCAGATGCCATTTTGCAATCGATAAGAGTTTTTATGCATAACATAATACCTGCAATA
>CAYFXR010000252.1:0-3607 GCA_964347155.1 uncultured Nitrospiraceae bacterium
CAATGATGAATTCTTGTCCCGTACCGGATGGTATTCGGGATTGAAGCCCAGTTTATCGGAAGGTTTTATTGAAAGGCATTAGTTTCCTTCGATCTTACTCAGGATAAACTCAATCCCCGCCCCTGCCTCTACCTACGGCAGACAGGTTCCGGCAGGCAGGTGCCCACAGTCATCACGTATATTGCTTCGCAAAACGTGACAGGCAGCCGGCCGGTTTCATCCCCTCAGGGTATTTCACAACGCCCTTTGTGTGCCTGCCCCGATGCATGACAAGTTTTCGACAAGAACCTGACCACCAAGTTGATGGTTTGCTTATGCTTGTTCCATCAGACAATATGAGAGGGTCCGGAAATTGATGACGTAGATAAGATAGAAGCTTTATTGAGAAAGATTCAAGGGCAATTCCTACCAGTTCTAAATGGGTTCTTTTATAAGAAAATGCAAAAAATATGTATTTATTTGGATAGAGTCGTTTACAGGTTCTAATTGCGGGCGCCAAATCTGTATCGCCTGTTATAAGGATTATAGTTTCTGCATTGTTTGCCGCGCAGATTTCAAATAATCGTGCAGCAATAGCAACATCAGTTTCTTTTTCTTCATTTACTACAGGATAAGAACCACAATTTGTACAGAAGACATTTTTGGCCTTGAATCTACCAAGCTCCACAATTATTCCAGTTCCTCTGAGACATTTCATATATAAAGTATAAAGAATGTCTGTTAAGTTTATCTTGAGATCGATATTCAATTTTTTGTAATTTTTTAACGAGTTAGATGTAATTGTTCAATATTTAATTGCGTTCACATTTTACGAACATATTTAAAAAATGAACAATATCGTATGGGCTAAAAAGCATAATCTTTTATATAATAAGAAATAACTTGACTTATGTTCAAAAATTTGATATGTTCATGTTAGATGAACATAACTATAAACTGAACAGAGGTGATATATAATGAGGGAAAATAAGGAAGTTGATATCCTTCAAAAAGCATTGGACGCCTTTAGGAAAAATGTAGCATTTCCACTTGATATTGAGAGGGAAGCCCAAGTACAAGTACAAGATTTTAGGGCTGACTGGCTTTTACAAATAAGAGCTCAGAATATTGAATTGCGTTTTTATGCTGAGGTAAAAACAAACATCACAAAAGCTGGTGTTGGTACACTTTTATTTCAAATGAATAAATTCCCATATCCGATACTTTTAGTAACAAATTATGTTACTACTCAAATGGCTGATCAATTAAAACTAGAAAACATCCAGTTTATAGATACCACTGGCAATGCATATATAAATCAGCCCCCATTTTATATGTTTGTAAAAGGGAATAGACCACCCGATATTTTCCCTCGTCCTAAGCAAGCTTTTAAACCTACCGGCTTAAAAGTAATATATGCTTTTCTATGTAATCCAGAATTGCTAAATAAACCTTACCGAGAAATTGCCAAAGCTGCTGATGTCGCACTCGGAACAGTTGGGGGGATAATAAGAGATTTGAAGGAGATGGGTTATCTACTAGATATTGGAAGACATCGCTATAAATTAATTCAAAAAGAGGAATTATTGAAACGTTGGTTAATCGATTATCCGGAAAAATTAAGACCAAAAAATTTAGTTGGGTATTTTAGAGGACCTCAAGATTGGTGGCAACAAAAAAATTTAAATCCTAAAAATGCGCAGTGGGGTGGCGAAGTTGCTGCTGCTAAAATCACTAAATATCTAAAACCGCAAATTATTACTATTTATACAAATCCGGATGAATTGACTCATTTATTAGTTGAAAACAGACTTAAAAAAGATCCAGATGGCAATGTTGAAATACTTAATAGATTTTGGACTCAAACCGAACTCTTTAAATATGATGAAATGGAATATCCAAAAATAATGGAAATGGATCGCCATGTATATGAAGATATGGTAAATCCGATACTTATATATGCTGACCTTATTGCGACAGGCGACCAAAGAAATATTGAAACAGCAAAGGTGATTTATGATCAATATCTCATTCGATATTTCAGGGAAGATTGACCCCTCATTTATCAGAGCCCTCTTTGAAATTAAAAAAGTTGCGGATGCTCTAGGAATACATTTTTTTATAGTTGGGGCAACGGCAAGGGATTTTATATTTGAACATCGCTATAACATAAAAGCCCCGCGCGCAACTAAGGATATAGATTTGGGTGTAGAGGTAGCGGATTGGGATAAATTCAACAAATTAACAGAGGCATTACTTGCTACAGGTAAATTTTCAGATGATCTTGAAAAACAAAGATTTCTTTTTGAAAAAGAAGTTTTTATTGACATAGTGCCATTTGGCCCTATTTTAGACAAGACTAAAAAAATAAGCTGGCCCCCAGAACATGAAATATTTATGACCATGATGGGGTTTGAGGAGGCTTATGAGAACTCAATTGTCGTTAGACTTAGCGTTGATCCAGTTCTCGATATAAAGCTTCCGACCTTATCTGGTTTGGCAATTATGAAAACAATATCTTGGAATGAAAGATATCCCGAGGGTAGGAAAGATGCACAGGACTTATTGTTTATCATGGAAAATTATGAAAGAGCTGGAAATGAAGATCGATTATATACACAAGAACTGTCTTTACTTTAAGCAGAAGGGTTTGATACCATGCTGGCTGGTATTAGATTACTTGGTCAAGATATGGCAAAAATGTCTGATCCACGAACGCTAAAGACTCTTAAAGATATATTGGATAACGAAACCGGCAAACAATCAAAGTATAGTTTAGTTTCTGATATGGTGAGAGGCATGTTTATGACAGGTGAAGAAATAATTCATAAATTAGAAAAATTAAAAGAAGGGCTGTAAGAAAATTCAACCAAATAATATTTTATTAAAAGTTTTCAAGAGGATATTATGCAAGCCAAAATAAAATGTGCCAGTGAACCACGTAGGGTTCAATGTTGTAGACAATAATTCTCTTTTAGAGACTGTCTTAACATCTGCCTCAATGTAGCCTTGCCCTTTGAGGTCTTGAAATAATCTTCACGGCGTTGAGCATCCTCTTCGGAAAGGCGGGCTTCGTAATAAATGAGTTTTAAAGGGTGGCGGGATATTGTGCTTTGGGCTTTGCCATTGTGATGCTCTTGAAGCCTCCTCTTAAGATCAGATGTAAAACCGATATAAAATTTACCGTCTTTGCTAATTGTCAGTCGCAGAAACTATAGGCAGAAACTATAGGGACGTTTTTAATTACGTAAACTAATTCATAAGTTTATAAAGTTAAGAACGTCCCCAAAGTCCGCAATTAAATAACGTGTCGATATTTTAGCGATATTTCGACATTTTTTAAGGATATGTCGACGTCATCGACATGATGTCATATTGTATAACATGTCCAAATTTCAACGTTTTCTGGACACGTTTTGAGGACATGTCCATAACGTGAACATAAAAAATTATCGAGGTCCGACCTCGATAATGGGGGAGCGGCGTTATTAAGGAGACATCTTTTAAAGACACATTGCGGTATTTTTGCTCGGTTTCCCCGAATACCATCCGGTACGGGGCAGGCTGTCCGCGCCAGCCTTGCGGCTGCCTGCGCCGCATCCACCCCCACCCCTGTCCCGTAGTCCAA
>CAYFXR010000253.1:0-12270 GCA_964347155.1 uncultured Nitrospiraceae bacterium
AATGGTGATACATATATGAACAATGCTGGTGAGTATATAAAGCGCCTTAGAAATCTGGATAGGAAGATAGCCGATGAAGTCAATGAGTGGAAAAGAAAAGATTTTATTGCCTTTCATTCTGCATTTGTATATTTTTCAAGGGATTATGGACTGGAACAAGTGGCTGTCGTTCAAGAGTTCCCTGAAAAACAGCCTACACCTCAACATATAGCCAAGTTGATAAGCATAATTAAAATAAGAGATATTAAGTTTATCTTTACAGAACCACAAGCATCACAAAAGCTTGTTCAGTCAGTTGCAAAAGACTTGCAACTGAAGGTTTTGACTCTTGATTCATTAGAGACAGGTGACCTTTATCCTGAATGGTATGAAGTAAAAATGAGTGCAAATCTCGAAGTTTTGAATATGGTATTCCGTCAGAACACCTTCTCATATGCTGATTCAGAGACTGACATGCACGAGCAGGCGATAATTCTTGGTAAAAAATCAAAATGAATGCATTGAGTGTTGAAAATCTTTGCGTAAAGTCTAACAACCGCCATCTTCTTGAGAATATCACATTTTCAGTTGAAGAGGGGAAAATAGTGGCGATTATTGGTCCGAATGGAGCAGGCAAGACCACTTTAATTAAAGCTATTCTCGGTCTTATTCCCTTTGAAACTGGTTCTATATCTTTATTTGGACACCATTATAAAAATAACAGTTCGCATGTTAAGGTTGGATATGTTCCTCAAAGACTTGAATTCGACAGAACATTTCCACTTACTGTTTTAGAGCTCCTTCGTTTTACGGTTCCCCCCTTTTATTTGTTTCCTTTTCATAAGAAAAAAGAAGAAAAGGAACATATTAGCAGATTGCTTGAGGTTGTTGGTGTACATGACTTGATAAATAGAAGCATAGGAAGCCTGTCGGGAGGAGAGCTTCAAAGGGTTATGATTGCCAAGGCGATTGTCAATGATCCACAAATCCTTTTTCTTGATGAACCTGCATCAGGCGTTGATATTGAAGGACAGGAAAGGTTTCACGATCTGGTCAAACGTCTGAACAAAGAAAAGGTTTTGACGGTAATTTTGATCTCTCATGATTTAAATATAGTATATCGTTTTGCAGATGATGTTCTTTGTTTAAACCGGCGACTGGTGTGCAGTGGCAAGCCTAAGGATGCGCTGACCGATGAAGTTATCAAGAGTGTTTATGGAGAAATGATGGGTGCCTATATCCACAGCTGTCATGAGCATGATTAGCGAATTTCTGGCATATCCTTTTATTCAGAGGGCATTATTGGCTTCTGTAATGGTCGGCATTCTCTGTCCGTTCATTGGCAACTTTGTCATATTGAGGAGAATGTCTTTTTTTTCAGATGCAATATCTCATTCAGCCTTTGCCGGAATTGCAGTGGGCGCAATCCTTGGTATTGACCTTTCTGTCTCTTCTGTTGCTGTGGCGATTCTTATTGCCTTGCTTATTGCCTTTCTTTCTGAAAAAACATCGTTATCCCATGACACAGTCATAGGAATTGCCTTTTCAGGTGCCATTGCCACAGGAATACTCATTATGGGAATGCTCAGGGGCTACAGGGCTGATCTGTTTGCTTTTCTCTTTGGAGACATACTCGCAATTACCGATAGAGACCTATTGCTGATTTTCATTATTGGCATATTAACCATAACAATACTTCTGATATTTTTAAAACCTTTTCTTCAGATTACATTTAACCGCGACCTTGCGCAGATAGAGGGGATTAACGTACGATTTTTTGAATATCTGCTCTTTTTGATCATTGCAATTGTCATAACGGTAAGCCTTAAAATTATAGGGATCATACTTGTTACATCACTTCTCATTGTTCCTGCTGCATCTGCAAAAAATCTTGCGTCAAGCATGAAGCGTCTTTTTATTCTCTCGAGTGCCTTCGGCATTATTTCCGGGATTGTTGGGCTTATGGCATCTATATATCTTAATACATCATCCGGTCCGACTATTGTACTTGTTAGTATAGGTATATTTTTTTTGACAATGTTAAAAAGGGGTATTGGGAACTGAGAAAATTTTATGATTTTAGAAGCGAATTGCAATGAATTAAAATATTTGCAATTTTTTTTAAGATTCATTACCCTATCTTTGACTATTTAAATATTTTTTACATATTAAAGCTTATGAACAGTACATTATTGAGCCAAGAAGAATACGGAAAGAAAGCAGAGGAGCTTATAAAGAGTGTAGGCATCCCTGCTCAACCTCAGATTGTTATGGATGTTAATGAGGAGATTAATAATCCTAATGTTGATTTGAGAAGAATCTCTGAACTTGTTTCTAAGGATGTTGCTATGTCAGCCAAGCTTCTTAAGATAATTAACTCTGCCTTTTTCGGTTTAAGGGAGGAAGTCGATTCAATCGATCGAGCACTTTCTTTGTTGGGTTTGAGAAATTTCAACAATATCATTTTAGCCTCTTCGCTACGAGAAGCATTAGGTGGTCATGATCCAGTTATCGAAAAATTTTGGAATCACTCCATGGCTACAGCTACAATATGCTCGAAAATCGCCAGGAAGATAGCTTTTCAATCTGTAGATCAGGCATATATAGCGGGTTTGTTTCATGATTGCGGGATTCCGCTCCTTATGAAAAAATTCCCTGACTACACTCAGATAGCTGATTACGCGTTGAGCGTTGTTCCCACAGAATCGTTGGTAGGCAAATCTAAATCAATCATTGGTATTGAAAATGAACGCTTTGATACCCATCACTGCGCTGTAGGCTATCTTATAGCCAAGTCTTGGCGCCTCTCTGATGCCGTGACTCAATCGATCTGGTACCATCATTATATAAACATTGATATCCATAAAGATAGATATACTAAAACATTATCAGCAATTCTATTATTAGCAGACTATATCAGTAGCTATTTACTTTTTTTTAGTGGTGGCGGCTGTTCAGTCGACCCAGAATCAGAATGGGCAAAAATGCATAAAAAAATTTTGTCTGAATTAACCTTGAATATAGATAGTCTTAAGGACATGAAGGAAGACTTTATAGAGAGCTTGTTGTAATTAGTATGAACCCACATAATGCAGACATTGCTCAATAAATTATTTGACTCGATGAATTTATTATTAAATTGTGCATGAGGCTTTGAATAAAAGTATTCACACTCGATCAATTAATATTGCGTTTAAGGTATCGAAAAATAATTTCTTTCACAAAGCCTGTATTATGTGAAATGCATTTTTTGGATTAATGGGAAAGATATAGAAAACAGCAAAGAATTTCCTCACTTTTATTAACGTTTTAGATGCAGCTTATCTATGAAATCACTGCTATCCAAAACAAAGGCAATCAGCAGGCTGAATGCCGAGAAAAGAGAATTGCGACACCTTAAGTAGAGATAACTGCTATGCTTTATAATTTATTTTACTTAATTTAACTTATATCTTTTTCAGGCAAAATGAGGTTCTTTATTTCAATAACCCGTCGATCAATTATGTTTTCGAGGGGTTCGGACTGCTGATCAATGCTATATTGGACAGATTTACTATGAAATATATAATAATCGGCAATGGTGTTGCAGGAACTACTGCTGCGGCTAATATCAGGAAGCTGGACAGAGAGGGAGAAGTATTTATTCTTACTGATGAGGCTACACCTTTTTACAGTCGCATACGGCTGATCGAATATCTTGCCAGGGAAGCAGAAGAAAAAGACATTGTTATCTATAAAGACGATTGGTATGAAAAGAACAGAATAAAAATTTTATTGAATACACATGTTTCTGAAATAGACAAGGAAAAGAAACAAATAATAACCGTAAATGGAGAAAGTCTGGATTATGACAGGCTCCTTATCGCTACAGGGGGTATTTCATTTGTTCCACCGATTCCGGGCTCTGACAAAAAAGGTGTATTTACTTTGAGGACAATCAAAGATGCTCATGAGATCCTTAGTTATGCAGAAGAAGTTAAAAAGGTAGTTCTTATCGGGGGAGGTGTGCTTGGCCTGGAGGCAGGCAACAGTTTGAGAAAAACAGGACATGATGTAACTGTTGTGGAGTTTTTCTCTAGGCTGCTTCCAAGGCAAATGGATCAGGAAGGGGCAGAAATCCTTAAGGCACAGTTGGAAAGCATGGGTTTTACCTTTTATCTTGGAGCTAAAACAAAAGAGATTGTCGGAGATGATAAGGCTACCGGTATTCTCCTTGAAAGCGGACAAAAGCTTCTGGGAGACTTAATTATCATATCTGCTGGCATAAGACCCCAGGCAGAATTGGCCAAGAAACTCGGCTTGAATATTAATAAAGGTGTTGTTGTGAATGACAGGATGGAGACAGAAGTGCAGGACATTTATGCCGCAGGGGATTTGATAGAGCATCGAGAAAGGTTTTACGGCATATGGCATGCAGCACAGCAACAAGGTGAGATTGCAGGAATAAACATGACAGGCGGAGAGGCACTCTATAAGGGCACAACGATGTCAAATATCCTCAAAATCATAGGCATTGACCTTGCCACTGCAGGAGACATAGATGCAGATGGACATTTCGAATCTATCGTTGAAAAAGACACGGAAAAGTTTAGCTATAAAAAACTTGTGATAAAAGACAACATTCTCTCCGGTTGTATTTTATACGGTGATATTTCCGGATATAAAAAGATTCTCAAGTCAATAGATGAGAGAAGGGATATAAGCAAAATAAGAGAGAACCTTGAGAAATGGGATCTTAGTGTACTTTAACCCAAAAAGTGTATTTCAAATAATAGGCATTGTGAAAGAAAAATTTTTTCATGTCGGTGAATTCCGCTGAGGTGGACGATGCCTTAGAAATTCCTCATCTGTGTCCGTTAAAAACTACTCCTCAAGTGTGGAAGTATCGCCCTCTGGAAGTCCCAATTCTCTTGCCTTCAGAAGCCTTCTCATTATCTTGCCGCTTCTGGTTTTTGGCAGGCCAGGCAGAAATTCTATTTCTTTAGGACATGAAAGGGCATGGAGTTTTTGTCTTGCAAACTTTTTGATATCCATTTTTAATTCTTCAGATGGTTCATAGCCGTCTTTCAGCGAAACAAATGCCTTTACTACTTCCATTGCAATTTTATCGGGTATGCCTATTACTCCGGCCTCGGCAACTGCCGGATGCTCGATAAGGGCACTTTCAACCTCAAATGGACCAACAAGGTGTCCTGCTGTATTTATCACGTCGTCTGCCCTTCCCACAAACCAGAAATAACCGTCCTTGTCCTTTCTGGCTCTGTCACCTGTTATGTACCAACCATTTTTGAATCGTGATTCGTAAAGTTCTTTTTTATTCCAATATGTCCTGAACATGGAAGGCCAACCTGGTTTAAGAGCAAGGTTTCCTTCCTGATCAGGCGGAAGTTCCTTATCACAATTATCATCAAGGATCGCAGCGGTAATCCCCAGGAAAGGTTTTCCCATTGAACCGGGCTTAATATCCTGCACGGGATAATTAGCAATTTGTATACATCCGGTTTCTGTCTGCCACCAGTTATCATGAAAAGGCAGTTTGAAAACTTCTTCTCCCCATACTATCGCCTCGGGGTTAAGCGGTTCACCGACACTGCACATATACCTGAGGCTTTTAAGGTCGTGTTTTTTTACTACTTTTTCTCCTGCTTTCATCAACATCCTGATGGCAGTTGGCGCTGTATACCAGACAGTAACTTTATATTTTTCAATAACTTTGTACCATGCACTTGCGCCAAAACCGCCTTCATATACAACCTGGGATGCACCATTTGACCAGGGGCCGAAAATGCCGTACGATGTGCCCGTAACCCAACCTGGGTCTGCCGTGCACCAGTAAATATCATCAGGTTGGATATCGAGTATGTATCTGGCAGTAGCATAATGTCCTTTTACAGCTTCGTGAACGTGTGCTGCCCCTTTCGGCTTTCCCGTCGTGCCTGATGTATAATGCATAATTGCATAATCTTCCCTGTCTGTCTTAACTGTTTCGAATTCATCGGAAGCCTCATCCATGAGTTTTTCATAACCTATTTCTTTGTCCTGAAGGTCATAAGAGACGTTCTCTTTGTTTACAATAATAATTTTTTCGATGGCCGATAAATTATTGATAATCGTATGGACTGTATGTGCGAGTTTTGGGGTCGTTATCAGTATTTTTGCCCCGCTGTCTTCAAGGCGGTCTTTTACCGCATCAGGGCCGAAGGCAGAAAAAAGAGGGCCTATAACAGCGCCGGTTTTTAATATACCGAGAATACATATATAAATCTCCGGTATCCTGTCCATGTATGTAAAAACCCTGTCTCCTTTTTCAATACCTAGACTTTTTAAGACGTTGGCAAAACGGTTCGTTAATTTGTATAAATCGTAAAACGTATATTGCTCGCTTTCCCCTTTTTTACCCTCCCAGTAAAGGGCGATCTTATCTTTTAAGGGTGTCTTTATATGTCTGTCAATTGCCTCATGGGCGATATTAATCTTTTCGTTTCCAAAACCCTCAAGTTCTTTCATTACATCATCCCACTGAAATTTACTCTTCATTTTCTCATAATTCACGAGGTTTGGCTCAACCTCCATCTTACTAACGTTATCTTTTTTAATGGTAGGATAATCCATTTATTTCCTCCGGTATAACATTTATTAAATTGGCTGTTTCTGTTTTCAGGAAACAGTTTGTATAGTAGCCAATATTGTTTTATCTGTAAAATCAGACGTCTTTTTTATCGGATATCTATTTGACAAGCTTTAGCATCTCTTTAAATTCTTTTGTGCCGGCCTTATTGAGTATCTGGAATATAATAGTCTCAGTGGATGTAATTACAGCGCCTGCATTTTTCATAAGTTCAATACCAACACGCCAATTCTCTTCAGTCCTTGAATCAACTGCATCTTGAGGCACGTGAACGATATAGCCTTTCTCTAAAAGGCTAACGCAGGTTTGGAAGACACAAATATGTGTCTCCACGCCTGTCAGGATTATATTTATTGTGCCCATTGACTTAAGAGAGTCATTAAAAGGTTCGACGGCACAACAATTAAAATCCATTTTATCTATAGGCTTATAAGCCGGAAGGGCATCTTTTATTTCAGGAATGGTAGAACCCATCATTCTGGGGTATTGTTCGGTTAAAAAAACAGGAATATTAAATAATATGGTGAGATGAAGCAGCTTTTTGATGTTATCAATAACCCGCTCTCTCTGTCGCATAACCGCCATGAGTTTTGCCTGGACATCTACAACTACCAATCCCGTGTGTTCTTTGTCAAGAAGAGTAATAGACATGTATATAAAAATTGTATTTAAGCATGGTTGGTTATGTCAAGTAAGGGTCCAACAAAGTGGGGTCAGGCAATGATTTCTCTAATTCCCTCTGCTCCTTAAAATCATATATCCTGAATATAAAATCAATGCCCCTCCCAGTAATGCCTGAAAGCCGGGAATTTCACGCAGAAAAATTAAGGCTAATATTATTGCCCCTACAGGCTCAAGGTAACCAAGAATTGCCGCCTCATGTGCTTTTACACTTCTAAACCCCTGAACATAAAGAAGAGGAGCTATAGTAGAATGGACTACACCCAGCGTTGCAAGATATGGAATGAATTGCAGAGAGAGATGTATATTTATGACAAATGGTAAAAGAATCAGGGCGACTATCCCGTTCTGTACAAATATGATAAAAAGGGAAGAAAAGAGGGGCGCTATTTTTCTTACGATGAGAATGAGAAAGGCATATGCCAGTCCTGACATGGCTCCCGCAATAATTCCAAGGTGCTCCCTGTCTCCGTGAGAAATATCTATACCGGTTTTTTTACCTCCAAGAATGAGCCATAGTCCAATTGAGGAGATTACAATGGCAAGCCATGTGGTTTTATTAATTCTTTCTTTTAACAATAATGGTGCAAGAATGGCTACAAACACCGGTGCTGTATAATGTGTAAGCACTGCATTGGCTATCGTTGTATTGCTGAAGGCAAAATAGAATAACATTGCGTTTGCTGTAAAACAGAGGGGAGAGAGGACAAGAAAAAGAATGCTTCTTGTATTGCTATCGAATTGTTTTGCCTTTTTCAATAACCCTGTTGATAATAACAGTATGAATTGAATCGATCCGGCAATTACAGACGTATAAAAGATAATACATTGATTCGGTAGCTCAATCTTTCTCACAAAAATCCCGAGGGAACTCCAGATAAGAATGGCGGTGATGATTTTCAGGTAGCCCATTTAATTAAAAATGCAAAATGACCAAATTCCAAATTACAAATTAATGAAGAAAATCAAAGATTAAAGGTGAAAGAACAAAATGACAATTGCTATTACAGTTCTAACCGTTTTATCTGCCCAAGCACAAAAGATCTTATATCTTGGGCAGGCTTAAGTTTATGCAACATTTTTCCATTTTCACTAAACGGTACAAGTATATCTTTGTATACTCCTCCGCAATAACATGCATGTTTCTTTTTACCATTCGGAACGATAAGCGGTACACCACACTTTTTGCAACGCAAGACCCTCTTACTGCCTGACCATTTGCCTCTTTTTGCAAGGGGCTTACCGTCGACTTCTATTATGTCCATTGAAAAATCAACAACCGGCGCATTGCTTATTGACGTACCGATGCCATAAGCATCAACAAAGGTATTTAATATCGGCAAGTCCTGCTCTTTGATCCCTCCGCTTACAAAAAGTTTTATATTCTTGTATCCCCTTAGATCAAGCTCCCATCTCACTTCCTCGAGAATACGATAAAAGTCTCCCCTTCTTGAAGACGGTGTATCAAGTCTTATGGCAAAAAGCTTCTCTCCCATTGCTTCTGCGACGTTCAGTGCTTCGAATTTTTCATCAAGAAACGTATCAATAAGGACTACCCTTTTAAATTTAGGTTCCAATACTTCATCGTAAGCCTTTATGGCTTCAACTGTTGAGCCCGTACAGATTATAAGTGCATGAGGCATTGTCCCCATTGGATCTTCACCAATAATTTCACCTGACTTGACAACTGCTACTCCGTCACAACCTCCGATATATGCATTTCTTTCTATCATAGGGGCAAGAACAGGATGCATTCTTCTTGCGCCAAAACTTACGACAAGACGTTCTCCGGCAAGTTTTTTGAATCGTGCTGCTTTTGTAGAAATACCGGAAGCCTGGCACATAAGCCCCAGGAGTGCTGTTTCAAATAAGCAGAAATCCTGATAACTTCCTTCAATTTCCAATACCGGCTCATATGGATAGAAAACGGTTCCTTCCCTGAAAGACCTCGCTTTAACGGGAAGATTTTTCAATAGATATGATATTTCTTCCATTCCAGCAAGAACAGCCCATCTCCATTCGTCCGGAAGACTTTTAGCAATAAACTCTGCCTTGACAACAGGATTTATTTTTTTAGCTTTAAGTATCTTAAGAGTGCGTTCAAAATATACATCGGTTATCTTTCCTTTAATAATGTCTTTTGGATACGCGGTATGAAACATATATCCTCCAATATTTATATAATCTCAACTCCGAGGACGTTTTTCATAATCCTTATTGCTGCATCATGGTCTTCTTTTGACAAACCCGCAACCCCATCTTCGACAACGGTAACGTTATAATTCCTTAAGACCGCGTCTGAAGCCGTAAACAATATGCATATATGTGTTACACATCCCGTGAGCCTCACACTGATAATCCCGAGTTCATTCAGGTTTTCATCAAGTTTGGTATGGTAAAAACCTGAATATGTTGTTTTCTTGATTATCATGTCATTTTTTTCGGGTCTGATTTCATCTATCACTTCTGCACCTTTTGTTCCATTTACTGCGTGTACAGGCCATCCAAATTTGATGAATTCTTTATCCTCTTTATCATGGGCGTCACATATATAGATAACAGGATTCCCATTGGCTCTTGCCGTTTCTATTTCTTTTCTTATAGCCGGGATTACTTTTCTTGTATCCGGCACTTCAAGAGGTGACCCCTCAAGGACAAAGTCATTTAGCATATCTATTATAAGAAGAGCTTCTTTTGACATGATAACCTCCCCTACTGACTACCTGTTTTTGAATTTCTCTTTCAGTGCCTTCTCAACAACGAGCGGCACCAGTCCTTTAACAGTTCCTCCAAAAGAGGCAATTTCTTTGATCATTGTTGATGAGAGAAATGTATATTCCTGGCTTGGCATCATAAATACTGTTTCGATATCTGCATTCAGTCTGCGATTCATAAGGGCCATCTGAAGTTCATATTCAAAGTCTGAGACTGCCCTGAGACCACGCACAATAGCAATACTTTTGCTTCTCTTCGCATAGTCAACGAGAAGGCTGCTAAATGCCTCTGTTCTTGCGCCTTTTATAGTCTTCATTGATTGTTTAATAAATGTAATTCTTTCCTTGACAGTAAACATGGGCTCTTTTTTATAACTTGGTGCAACAGCAATAATTACCTCATTAAATATCTTTAACGTTCTTTGAATCAGATCAATATGCCCGTTGGTAATGGGGTCAAATGTCCCTGGATATATTGCAGTTTTTGTCATGTGTAACCTCCTGTATGATGTCCTTATAGCTCATTCTAAATCATTATTTTTTTGTGATGCTTTTTTATAAAAACTGAGTACAGTATCGCCGTAGTGATAATCTTTGATTTTATGCAACTTACCAAATCTCTCAGGCAATTGTCTTTTTGTGAAATGCTCTGCTATGAGAATCCCATTTTGACTTAAAATTGTTGACTTGTCAATCGAGTACAGGACATGGATTATTTCCTCCGTATGATAAGGCGGATCAATAAATATTATATCAAAGGTTATCTGGTTTAACTCGGCATACTCGATAAAAGAAAAGACTTTTTTTGTAAAGACAGAAGCTGTTCCGGCGGTGTTGAGCTTTTTTATGCAATCATTTATTTTTTTTGAGCACACTGTACGTTCTTCGACAAATACAACGTTTGAAGCGCCTTCCCTCAGTGCTTCAATACCGACTGCACCGGTGCCGGCATACAGGTCGAGGAAATGTATGCCTTCCATGGTTATATTGTTCCGGAGGATGTTGAACAGGGCTTCTTTTACTTTACCTGATGTAGGTCTTAGAGCTTTTCGTTTCTTTGAAAACTTGTTGCTGAATTTCATTTTTAATTATTTGAGAAGGTTACCATAATATCTTTAAAATATAAAGCCTTTTATACGCAGGAGTTCCCCCAATTTTTTAGCCGTATCATCATCTATCTTATCTTAAAAATTTTAGCAAGTATATATGATCTCCCCCTTTGGAAAAGGGGGATTTTATGAAAAAATTTCTTTTAAAAATCTTCCCTTACCCCTCTTTGCCAAAGAGGGGTTTTAAAACCTATTTATACTTTCCTGTGCCATATCATGGATTTAGCAATGCTTCTACAAGCTAATTCATGTTGATTTTACTTGTTTTGGAGTATTCTTAGAGTGCATGACAGGGAGCCGCAGCTCAGTCCAATTACCTTTATTATAAAACCAGTTACCACTCTTGCTTACCCTTTTTTATATTTTGTGAAATCATTCTGAGGTAGATGATATTCTGCCAGTTTCTTCCAAGGAGTTCGCAGCCGTATTGATCTGCCTCAAGAGGTTCTGCAGAACCATAGACCAGATTAATCGGCGGTTCAACTGGTGTCCCTGATAAATGTGAGCCTTTCATGCCGATTGTAGCGTCAACGATTGCCAGATCCGGTTGAATGATACTAATTATATCAGCAACGCAGCCGTGAGTATTATATTTGTGCACCAGTGATTTCTTAAACGTCCAGTAACCTGAATAGTATTTTGCAGGGAGAATACCCACCATATTCTTTAAACTTATGGTTACCCTGCACATTGAATGTTCCTTGAGAACAGGTACCGAAATAATGAACTTGTCTAAAAGAACTTTTGGAATGATAATTTCTTTCCACACATGATAATTTTTAACAGGAAGCGCAATGGTGTTTCCCCTGTCCAGATCTATAAGTTCGATTCCAAGTTTTGAATAACCGAGCTTATGAAAGTTTTCAACCGTATCGCCTGAACCTGAACCTTCAGCGATTATTATTTCTTCTATATTTGATTCTTTAAGCGCCTTTATTATTCCCTCTACAACTCTTACATCAGTTGTAACGGGCGGTGGAGAGAGTTCGACAATATTAGGTTTGATCATAACGGGCTTTGAGGGCATGTTTTCATTCAGCAGTTCTTTTGTAACTGCATAAGCAGCTTCAACAATATCATTTGCCTGTTTTTTAAATATCATGATCAGCCCCTGAACTCATTGAATTCTTTCTTTTCTATTTTAACTTTTTTAATATGT
>CAYFXR010000254.1:0-9475 GCA_964347155.1 uncultured Nitrospiraceae bacterium
AGGAACACACGAAAAGTCTTATACTGGCAGGTATCTAAAAGAATATATATATAAACCCCTCCCCTAATAAGTGTCTGTATATCAATTGCATTTTTACATGAATGTCATCCCCCGACTTAATCGGGGAATCCAGATGAAAAGGAACTGGATTTCCGTTTACACGGCAATGACATTTTCGGATTAAATAATGCAATTAGCCATCACCCAAAAAATGCATTTATAATAATGCAGACGTTGGGAAAAAATTTATTTTTCGATACATTAAACGTAATTTTAATCAATGTAGGTGTGTATATTTTTATTCAAAGCCACATGCATAATGTAATAAAAAAATCGTCGAGTTAAATAAATTTTTGAGCAATGTCTGCATTATTTGGGTTCAAATAAATGGCATAGATACCTCCTATAATCGCATTTTCTGGTTCAACGAAAATCTACCTGTAAAAACTAACAGTATGTTCCATCCTAAAAAAATGCTAATATTCGTCACCGGGCTCTTTAGTTATTCAACTAAATAGCTGTTAGCTTTAAGCGATTAGCTATTAGCTTTACATATTCTAAGCTTATCGCTTAACCCTAAAAATGCATTCAAAAGCCTCTGGCATAAAATTTTTGAGGTCGAACCGACTCTGCATAATCAGGGTTAACGGTTTCAGAATTATTGAACAGCATATAATCTTCTTAAAAAGGAGGGAGAATATCGATGTGGAAGATCAATATTTTTCTGGTGTCGATTATTTGTTGTTTTTTTTATTTAGCAGCTGTTTCAAAGGCAATCGCAGGTATGCAAGAGATAGTATGGAAGAATGTAAGTTATGGTATCACGGATCTAGACTTAAGGTTCGTTGTAGTTAGTCCCGGCGATGAAGAAACGGTTTATGTAAGCTCCTCACATTCTGTCTATAAAACCATAAACGGAGGTAAGGAGTGGGATGAAGTTCTGTCATTCAGGGGTACAGGGAATACGGTACATGCTATCGCATTAACTTCTATGGATACGAAACTTGTGTATGCAGGTACGGATGATGGTCTTTACAGAAGCATTGATGGTGGAATGAACTGGAAAAAATTTTTCAGTGGCATCGGTAAAACTGAAAGGGCAGTCCTTTCCTTAGCTATCAGTCCCGAAACTACCGATATAATATATATTGGTACAAGATCCGGTCTTTTTTTAACAAAGAATACAGGAAAGACCCTTGAAAAAGGCCGGAACATTCCCTCCGCTACAGGAGTGTATTTTATTGCCATAGATCATTCTAACCATCATATCATTTACGCTGCCACAGATAAGGGTCTCTATAAAAGCTTAAACAGTGGAATTGTCTGGAATCGAATCTATGAAACATATCTCTCCGGGGAAGGGAATTATATTTCAAATGAAGCTGAAGCAACAGATATTGATGCAGGAGAGGTGAAAACAGAGATAAGAAGCATTGCCATAGATCCATCAAATAGCAAAACAGTTTATGTCGGCACATCAGAGGGGCTTCTTATCACAAGGGATGGAGGATTAACATGGGAAATGGCAAGTAATCTGGGCCTTACCAGCCGTGACATACGCCATATTGTGGTTGATTCAAAAGATAATGATAATGTATATGCGGCAACGAGGAGAGGTGTCTTTCAACACTCGATGTCGACTGCAAGCTGGGAAGAGATCTATAAAGGACTTTTCTCTAGAGATATCCGTTACCTGGCCCATATTCCAGCTATTCAGGACAGTTCCTTTACACTCTGGGCAGCGACAAAAAAAGGTGTTTTTAAAACAGTTTTCCCAACAGAGCACATCAATGCTCAAATGAGAGAAATGGAAGCAGCAGATCTGCTTTCCATGTTTGCCCATGAACCATCTATAGAAGAGATTCGCGAAGCAGCCATCAATTATGCAGAAGTACATCCGGAAAAGATACGTGCATGGAGAAAAGCTGCTGCATACAGGGCGCTGCTTCCGGATTTAAGATTTGAATACGCGAAAAACAATGAGTGGCAGAGCAGTTACTATTTCTATAAAGATCCGACACTCAATAAATATGTAAAGGATGATGATATTACAAAGGACAGAGACAGGGATTGGTCAATCTCCCTAACGTGGGAACTAGGAGACCTGATCTGGAACGATGATCAGACATCTATCGATACGAGGTCAAGACTCATGGTTCAGTTAAGGGATGATGTGCTTAACGAAGTTACAAGGCTGTATTTTGAGAGACGGAGACTTCAGGTCGAGATTATCATCTCACCTTCAATGGAGATCAAAGAGAGATTAGAAAAGGAACTTCGAATACATGAACTCACTGCAAACATCGATTCCTTAACAGGCTCTTATCTTTCAAAAAGATTAAACCTACTTCGGTAATATCGGATTCAGAGACTGACCAGCATTTTCAGAAATATTTTTTTGATCGGTCCAGCCGATTCCATCAAAAAACGCCCTGAAATTAATCTCATTGTTCCCTTCCATGTCATCCTGCCATACAACATGGACATTTGACCCATAGACCTTGATGTCGGGTTTCTGAGATATATAATCACTCTCGCTAATGTTCTCTGGTTCTGACCAGATGTCTTTGTAAATGGACTTCGTGAAGTAGATGTCATAGCTCCCACTATTGTTATTCTGCCATACAACATATATCTTTGAATCATCTATTGATATGGAAGGATTCAGGGATTGTCCCACGCTATTTTTATCTGTAAGTATGGTTCTGTTCCAATTATTTCCTTTGTCTGTCGAATTCATTAAGTATATTTCATATTTTTTATTCTTACGGCCCTGCCAGACTGTAGAAACATTTAATCCTTCAACTGCCACATCGGGATTCTTTTGTTTTACCTTACTGGCATAAAGTTTTTTCAATCTCTTCTTTGTCACGTTTTCCCCTTTGTCTTTTAAATGCATAAAATATATTTCGTACTTTTTTGCTTTCATATTCTTTCTGTATCTCTGCCATACCAGGTAAATGTCTGAGCCTTCAGCCGCTATCGCATGATTCTCTAATTTTCCTTTCGTTCGATAAATTCTCTGATTTCTCCCCCACTTTTTATCTTGTCCATCATATTTTATTAAATATATCTCATACTTTTTCTTAGCCTTGCGTTGCCATATAATATAGATATTTTGCCCTCCAGCCGCTATAGAAGGGTTTTTCAGTTTTTCTTTGTTTCTATGAATTCTCTGCCATTCGTCCCAGTCTTTTCCTGCATTAGATGATCTCATAAAATATATATCGTAGTATTTCTTTACCTTCTCCTGCCAGATAACGTAAATGTCAGAACCATTTTCAGCACTCCTGGGGTTAAGAGAATTGCCGGTATTTCCTGAAAGATTTCGAGAATCCCAGGTAGAACCGCTATTTATCGATTGCGCAAAAAATATTTCATAGTTGCCACCCGTATTATCCTGCCAGAGAAGGTTTATCGGTTTGCAGTCATAATCATCTGAATCCACATCACCATCGCAGTCGTTATCTTTACCATCATCACAGGTGATTTCCGTATCTTCAGGTGGTGTAAGCGGGGTACAGGAGTCCTCCTCATTACCGTTGATACAGGTTTTTTGACCTGTCGTAGTACATTCTCCAACACCACAGTCAGAAATAGTTATTGTATAGTGCTCGTCAACTGATGTATCACAGTCATTGTCTATCCCGTCACAGTTAGAATCATCTGCACCCGGGTTTATATCTTCATCATTGTCATCACAATCGGTTTCGCTGCCATGAGGACATGAATCATCGCCGGGATTGCCGTACCCGTCCAAGTCGAGATCTGTGCTACAGGTGGGGAACTGATCTTGACCGACTCTTATGTAATTTTTCTTTGTTGATGTATCAATGGTTCCGTCAGAATCTTTCACAGTAAGTTTTACCGTATATTTCCCCGGATGAGTAAATATATACACTGGACTCCGGTCTGTTGAATCAACGGTTCCGTCATTCTCAAAGTCCCATTCATAGGTTAACGGTTGATCATACCCTGTAGAGTTGTTTGTAAAGTTTACCGTAAGCGGTTCTTTACCGCTTGTAGGAGATGCAGTGAAAACTGCTATTGGAGAAGCATCTGCAATACTGGCTGTTGTCGTTTTTTCATCTTTTTCCCCAAGACTTTCTGTAACTCTAAGCTTTATGGTGTATGTATCCTCTTTGACATACGTGTGATTCTGAGTCGGTAAGGAAGAATTATAATCATATGCCCCATCATTATCGATATCCCATTCGTACAGTACAATGTTTCCTTTTGAACCTGAACCGTCAAGGATTATTGCCTGCCCCTCTGTGCCTGTGTACGGACCACCCGGGTCTGAGGCAAGCGGAATATTTTCAGGATCAAAGTTTGCTGTGCATCTTTTGTCTGCATCCACGGTCAGCTGAGTAGAAGTTTCTTTTCCGGAGCAGTCCTCACCCCAGCCCGTAAAGATTGAACCGGAATAGTGAACGGCTGTCAGGGTAATCACCGCCCCGCTGATAAAATCTTTTGAACATTCTCCCTCGCAGTGAATACCCGGGGGGCTGGATGTTACTTTGCCGCTTCCTGTGCCTGTCGTGGCTACTGTAAGAGTAAAGGTTTGTACACTGGTAGTGTCGGAAACCTCCGAGGTGAATTCGCTGTATACCGTGTTCTGATTGTTTGCATGGCTCTCAGTTACGGTGCGTACAACGAAATAATATTTCGTTTCAGGAGCAAGGTCTGTTACGGTACTGGTTGTAATACTCTTGTCAGCCGTGGTCTCAAATAGTGTATATGGCCCTCCTGAAGAAGTGGAATAGTATACTTCGTATCCTCCGGGGTCATCGGTGTAGGCTATTACAGACCAGTTCAGCCTTATCGATGTATCGCTTACCAGAGTTACCGTGAGATTGGAAGGAACGACTGTCTGTGTCATCTCCCAATCACTGAAAAACTTGGTGTCGAGAAAATCCCGCACAGTAGGATCAGTTGTGTACAGGGCGTTCCAGCGAAGGTCACTGTTTTTTTCATCAGTCAGGGTTTTCAGATTTGTTATTTCCAAGGGGATTTCACCGGCAAGATGATTGCCTTGCAGCCTGAGGTCCTGGATACCGGACAGGTTGCCGATCTCCGCCGGGATTGATCCTGTCAGCTGGTTGTTGTATAAATAAATGGCCTCAACTTTGGACAAACTGCCGAGTGTTGCCGGTATTGGACCCGTCAACTTGTTGTTGCTTAAAGAGCAATATTCAAGACTGGACAGATTGCCAAGTGTTGCCGGTATTGAGCCTGTCAGCTGGTTACCGCTCATAGAAAGGTATTCAAGACTGGACAGATTGCCGATTTCCGCCGGGATCGAGTCTGTCAACTGGTTGTCATTTAAAATAATAAGCTCGATTGCGGCAAAACTGCCTATAGAAGAGGGAATTGTTCCGACAAGATTGTTTGCTATTAAATTAATTTCAATAACATTATTTTTCCCTGGATCGCATTTGACGCCGTGCCACGTACATTCTGTTCCTGAAGGCCATTTCCAATTTAATGTCTCCGTCCATTCGTCTCCATTAGTACTGTCATAGAGGTCGATTAATGCATTTCTCTGAGAGGCCGGGATTGCTCCCGAAACCAACTCTGGTGACACAAAAAAGAATACTGAAATTGATGCGAACAACACCAGTCCAATACACGCATGATGGCTAAAAAAATGTTTTATCCTCATTCTCCAATAAAACTTTTTAGTCTTCTATCTTTTCAGCCTCATCAATAAGCATCACGGGTATTTCGTCCTTTATGTGATAGAGAAGTTTGCAGTTATCACATATAAGCCCGTTTTCAGATTCGTTTAATCTGATATCTCCTTTGCACTTAGGACATGCGAGTATATCGAGCAGTTCTTTTTTGATTGCCATACTTACCTCCCTGGCGAGTGTTTATTAAGTATGATTATACAGATTTCACCTTACTTTTCTCCGTCTGTATCCAAATGACAATAAAATCATCCTTTTCTTTTTCTGACTTAAATTTTCGTGAGTATTCATAATGTTACATAATAACAACAATTTTTTGTTACTACAAGACAAACTTTATAACAACACCACAATCTTAAGTTGACTTACTACTGCCGTATCTTTAAACTTATTGTTCATGAAGCAGGAAACTGTTGAATTAATTCAAAACGCCCTTGAAAACCTTAAAAATCAGTGGGGAATTGAAAGCCTGCCCGATATAGATGTTGAAATCCCGAAAAATGAGGCTATGGGCGATATTGCCACTACGGTAGCCATGAAGTTGGCAAAAACCCTCAAGAAACCACCAAAAAAAATTGCCGAGGAAATTGTAGATAAAATAAAATCCCCTGATATCTTGGAAAATATTGAGATAGCAGGTCCGGGATTCATAAACTTCAGATTCAAAAGAGACTTTTTGTACAGAAATCTTGAGAAACTTTTAGAAGAAGGACATTCGTCCCTCGGAACAGATATGGGAAAAGGCAAAAAAATTCAAATTGAATTCGTAAGCGCCAATCCTACCGGGCCACTCCATATAGGGCATGGGAGAGGGGCTGCTGTTGGCAATGCACTTTGCAATATCCTTAAGGCAGCCGGTTTTGAAGTGGAGAGGGAATTTTATATAAATGATGCAGGTCTTCAGGTAAGACTTTTAGGAGAGTCGGTGTTTGCAACTTATCAGCACATATTGGGAAACGATGTGCCATTTCCAGAAGATGGTTACAAGGGCGACTATATTGAATCTGTTGCACGGGAAATTGTGAAACGAGTAGATAATAAGTATCTGAATAAAACCTTTCATGAGTGCAGAGAATTTTTTACAAATTACTCCTGCAAAAAGATGCTCGCCAATATTGCAAAGGATTTAAAAGATTTTGGAATTGTCTTTGACAGATGGCAAAGTGAAAAAGAGCTTTATGAAAAAGGCAAGGTGCAGGATGCTTTACATACACTTAATGAAAAAGGATTCCTTTATGAAAAAGACGGCGCGCAATGGTTTCGCTCATCTGAATTTGAAGACGATAAAGATAGAGTTGTAATCAAGCAGGACGGTGAATATACTTACTTTGCCTCTGATATTTCCTATCACAACTATAAACTCGATAGGGGATTTGATATTATTATTGATATATGGGGTGCAGACCATCATGGCTACATTCCAAGGATGAAATCCGTGCTTGAAGCATTTGGTTTATCAGAGGAAAAGTTCAAGGTGATCCTGATTCAGATGGTAACGTTGCTGAGACATGGCGAACCTGTTCAAATGTCAAAAAGGACAGGAGAATTTATTACATTACGTGAAGTGATTGATGAAGTTGGTGCTGATATTGCCAAGTTTATATTCCTTACAAGAAGGGCGGACAGTCATCTTGAATTTGATATTGACATTGCGAAGGAAAAGTCATCAGAAAATCCGGTCTTTTATATCCAGTATGCATTTGCAAGGATTTCAAGCTTATTCTGTCAGGCCGCGGAAAAAAGGGTTACAGGGATTAAGGAAATTAACTTTTCCATTTTAAAAGAAGATGAAGAACTTTCTCTCATGAAAAAACTTCTCCTTTATCCAATGGTTTTTGAAGGTGCCGCTCTTTCCTATGAGCCCCATAGAATAACTTACTATTTACAGGAGTTGGCCGGTGTGTTTCATGCATATTATTATAAACACAGGATAATATCAGACGATACCGAACTCACGATTGCAAGGCTTTTTCTCTGCAAAGGTGTACAGATGGTTCTTGAAGAAGGTTTAAAGATTCTCGGTGTCAGCGCTCCGGAAAGGATGTAAAACAAGAGCAAAAGTGCAAAAGAACGGAATTCGGAAGTAAAAACAGGTTGGTAATATTCAGTTGCTATTGCACTATTGCTCTTTTAACTTTTGCACTTACTAAAGCGGAGGTTTAGTTATGGAATATGTAGCCGCATTAATTATCCACGTATCATCTGTCGTCATCTGGATAGGCGGGGTTGCCTTTGTCACGATGGTCACATTTCCCATGATCCTGCGGGTGGAAAAATCACTTGAACAGGTTCTCATGTTTCAAGGTGTTGAGCACCGATTCGCCAAAATAGCGAAAGTCACAGTAATACTTGCCGGGCTTTCAGGATTGTATCTTATTTTTGAAAAAGGGTTGAGCTTTGGCGTGTGGATAATGATTTTCGTCTGGTCATTCTATGCGTCCCTGCTTTTCGGCCTCGAGAAACTCATCTTCAAAAAACTGTTTTCCAAACCAGGAGAACAAGCAGACATGAGAAAGGTCTTTAACCTGCTTCAGGGATTCCACTGGTTTGTGTTATGCCTGAGTTTTCTAGCAATAGCCGCCGGTATTTATACTGCACACTATTAAGTGATAATTTGCTATATATACGTCCCGCTTTATCAAAGAGGGAATGACCAGAAACGGTTCAGGGATAACCCCTCTTTTCCAAAGAGGGGTATCTTTTTAACTTAAAAGACAAAATTAATATAATCAGGAGATCATAATTAATTTTAAAGTCATAACAACAGACGGTAATGCACGTCTTTGGCAAATTCATACTCAAAGGGGAATTATAAATACCCCTGCTTTTATACCCGTCGGCACCAATGCCACTGTAAAGGCGATGAATCAGGATGAAATGAAAGAACTCGGTGCAGAAATAATCCTTGCCAATACATATCACCTTTATCTTAGACCCGGATACGAAATAATCAAGGAACTCGGTGGTCTTCATGAGTTTATGAAATGGAATGGCCCTGTTCTTACCGACAGCGGCGGTTTTCAGGTATTCAGCCTCTCACCGTTGAGGAAGATAAATGATAATGGTGTAACTTTTAGATCACATCTTGACGGTTCCACCCATTTTTTGACTCCTGAGTTTGTTATGGAAATCCAGGGTGCACTGGGTTCTGATATTGCTATGGCTTTTGATGAATGTACTCCATATCCTGCAACAAGAGAATATACGCTCAATTCTCTTCAATTAACTACTAAATGGGCAAAGAGATGTAAGGAGTTTATGAAAGCGCGAAAGAGCGAAAGTGCGGAAGTTAATCAACAAGCCGAAGCATCTGCACTTCCAAACTTACGCACTTCCGAGCTTCCGGGCTTATTCGGAATTGTTCAAGGTGGAACTTTCAAAGACTTAAGAAAACAGAGCGCTAATGAATTAATTGAGCTTGATTTTGACGGTTACGCGATTGGAGGGCTTAGTGTGGGAGAGCCAAAGGATTTAATGTATGAAGTAGTTAACAATACAACGCCCCTTTTGCCTCAAGAGAGGCCCAGATATCTTATGGGCATCGGTGATCTTCTTGATGTGCTTGAAGCTGTCTCAGCAGGCATTGACATGTTTGACTGCGTAATGCCGACAAGAAATGCGAGAAATGGAACATTATTTACCAGTATAGGCAGAATAAGTATTAAACGTGAAGAATTCAAGGTCGATCCAGACCCTCTTGACCCGAATTGTGAATGCTACACGTGCAAAAAATATTCAAGGGCATATTTAAGGCATCTATTTATGAGCAAAGAAATACTTTC
>CAYFXR010000255.1:0-5942 GCA_964347155.1 uncultured Nitrospiraceae bacterium
AAATGGTGAATTAAGTGATTCAGAAATAAATGATCTTGTTAGTCTTGTTGCAGGGGGGCTTCAAGCACTTGGATTAAAAAATAAGGACAGGGTTGCAATCTTAATGGACAATTGCCCGGAATATATAATCACGTATTTTGCAATAATCAGAGCTGGTGGTATAGTAGTTCCCATAAATACGTTTTTAACTCCAGAAGAGATCTCCTATATACTGAATGATTCTATATGCAATATTCTTGTTTACAGTAAAAAGTTCTTATCACATATAGAAAAGATAAAAGACAGTATCCCTGATTTAAAGGCAGTAATTTTCGATGATATTCCACAGCAATATGGAGACCTGTACACAGGTGCTGATAATGATGTAGCCGTATTCCTCTACACATCTGGAACAACTGGTTTCCCAAAGGGTGCAATGCTTACTCATAGAAATCTTATATCAAATGTTGAAGCCTGTCAGAAGGTTATGCATTTATCATACAGAGATAAAATACTGCTTTTCCTTCCCTTATTTCACTCTTTCAGCTTTACAGTTTGTGTTATTCTTCCAATATATTCAGGTGCAAACATAGTCCTGTTAACTTCTGTAAAGCCATTTTCAAAAGTTTTTAAAGGCATTTTTCGGGAGAGGATAACTTTTTTTGTTGGAGTACCAACAATCTATAATATTCTTTCTAAAAAGAAAATACCATTTTTTTTGAGATACATATTTAGATTTCTCATGAATATCAGGGCATGTGTATCAGGCGCTGCAGCATTGCCGGAAGCTACATTATATGCGTTTGAAAGACGTTTTAAAGTGCCTTTGATTGAAGGCTACGGACTTACAGAGGCTTCACCTGTTGTTGCGGTAAATCCACTAGATGGAATACGAAAGCCTGCCTCTGTTGGGCTTCCGGTTCCCGGAATTGAGGTGGCTGTTGTTAGTGAAGATGGTAAAAAAGTACCTGTCGGAGAAATAGGGGAACTTATTGTAAAGGGCCCGAATGTCATGAAAGGATATTTTAACAAGCAAAAAGAAACAGAAAAGGTATTGAAGGATAACTGGCTTTATACAGGAGACATGGCAAAAATTGATGAAGATGGTTATATCTATATAGTGGAAAGGAAAAAAGACCTTGTTATAGTTGATGGAATGAATGTATATCCAAGAGAGGTAGAAGATTTTGTGATGAAACACCCTTCAGTAGAAGAATGTGCTATGGTGGGGATGCCAGACGGCAGGGGTTCAGAAATATCGATAATGTATATCAAAAGAAAGGGAAATATTGCAGTGAGTGAGGGGGAAATAAGAAATTATCTAAAAGGGCATATAGCGCCATTTAAGATTCCACGAAGGATACTGTTTATAGATGAATTTCCAAAGACACCTACAGGAAAAATAAAAAAAGTTGAATTGAGGAACTGGAAATTATAATCTGTTCTGTTTGAACTTATGAGACTTTTTAGGCTAACATAAACATATGAAAGCAATTATATTGAGTGGGGGAAAGGGCACGCGTTTAAGACCGTTAACTTATTCAGGCGCAAAACAACTTGTACCGGTGGCTAATAAACCGATACTTTTTTATTGTATAGACAATATTGTTCAGGCAGGCATTCATAATATTGGTATTATTATTTCACCTGAAACCGGTCAGGAGATAAAGGATGCTGTTGGTAACGGGAGTCGCTGGGGTATTAATATAAAGTATATTACCCAGGAAGTGCCCGGAGGACTTGCACATGCTATTAAGACTGCCCGAGGTTTCCTTGCTGATTCTTCCTTTGTTATGTATCTGGGAGATAACCTGATCGGGACAGGTATTGATAAATTTATCCATGAATTTAGAATTAATACACCAGAAGCCTTTATTCTTCTTAAAGAAGTAGATAATCCAAGGCAGTTTGGCGTTGCTGAGGTTTCAAAAGAAGGCAAGGTCGTAAGGCTTGTAGAGAAGCCAGATATCCCTCCTTCAAATCTTGCCCTTGTAGGCATATATATTTTTTCTGCGAAGATACACGAAGCCATTGAAAGGATAAAACCTTCAAAGAGAGGAGAGCTTGAGATAACCGATGCTATTCAGGAATTGATCAAAATGGGTTGTAATGTAAAAAGTTTTGTACTTGATATGTGGTGGCTCGATACCGGGAAAAAAGACGACATGCTCACAGCGAATGCCGTTGTCTTAGATGAATGGTTAAAGGGAAATAATGAGGGGAAAATAGATGAAGTAAGCAAGATTCTCGGCCGTGTAGCGATTGGTAAGGATTCTGTGATAAAAGACAGTACAATACGCGGTCCCGTTGTCATTGGTGAGAATGTGTTGATTGAAAACTCTTTTATTGGTCCGTATACGAGTATAGGCAGCAATGTGAATATCAGAAAATCTTCTGTTGAACATTCAGTAATAATGAGTGAGAGCGAATTAAGTGATATTGAAAGATTAGAGGAAAGTCTAATAGGACGCAGGGTGAAAATTAGGAGAAATAGTACAATGCATAAAGCCTTGAGGCTCATGCTTGGTGATGACTCTGTAGTTGAGGTATAGTGTGGAAGGGCTTCAAATAAGGGAATTAACTCTTTATAAAGACAATCGAGGCTGGCTTGGAGAGATATTAAGAGATGACGAATCTGAATTCAAGCCTGTTATGTCATATCTGTCATTGACGAAGCCGGGATTCATCAGGGGGCCTCATGAACATCGGGAGCAGACAGATTATTTCTGTTTTATTGGCAGGTTCAGACTTTATTTCTGGGACAATAGAAAAACATCCATTACCTATCAGAAAAAGAAGGTCATAGAAACAACAGAAATTCCTACTATAGTAATTGTGCCTCCCGGCATAGTTCATGCCTATAAAAATATCGATAGAAGAAACAGTTTTGTAATAAATCTACCGGACAGACTTTACAAAGGATGGGGCAAAAAAGAGACCGTAGATGAAATCAGATACGAGAATGATCTTTCAACCCCTTTCAGGATAAAAGAATGAAACTGCTTGTTACTGGCGGTGCGGGGTTTATTGGATCTAACTATATTAGGTATGCATTATCCGCCCATCCTGATTATCATATAATCAACCTGGACAAACTTACCTATGCAGGCAATCTTGAAAATCTTAAAAATGTTGAGTCATCACCCGGATATACATTTATAAAAGGGGACATCTGTGACAGAAAGATATTAGAAAATATAAATTTTGATGCAATATTGAATTTCGCAGCCGAGAGCCATGTTGATAGAAGCATCCTTGATGCCCAGCCTTTTTTAAAAACAAACGTTTTTGGTACTTATAATTTGCTTGAAATAGCAAGAGAAAGAAATTGCGTTTTTTTGCATATATCAACAGATGAAGTTTACGGTTCAACAGCCACCGGATTTTTTAATGAAAATTCATCGCTTTCGCCCAATAGCCCATACGCCGCAAGCAAGGCATCATCTGACTTGTTGGTACGATCATATATAGAAACCCATAAGATTAGGGCTATGGTAACGAGGTGTTCAAATAATTATGGACCATATCAATTCCCTGAAAAGCTTATTCCGCTTGTTATATTAAATGCCATTAACAAAAAACCAATACCGGTATATGGTGATGGTATGAACGTTAGAGACTGGATATATGTTGTTGACCATTGTAAAGCAATAGACAGCATCTTGCATCATGGAGAATCAGGAGACATTTACAATATAGGAGCAAGAAACGAGAGAACGAATATAGATGTAATTAAACTATTGCTTGGAAAAATTGCTGGACAATTGGACTTGAATGAAGATGAGCTTCATGGTCTTATAAGCTTCGTGAAGGATAGGAAAGGACATGACAGGAGATATGCAATTGACCCTACAAAGATTGAACAAAAGATAGAATGGAAACCTGAAGTGAGTTTCGATGAAGGCGTTACAAAGACAATTCGTTGGTATATTTCTCATAAGCAGTGGTGGCAGCGTGTACTTTCAGGAGAATACATGCAGTATTACAACCTACAGTATGGAGAGAGGCTGAAAATTTGAGAGTTGCAGTAACAGGCTCAAGTGGAATGCTTGGATCTGATATAAAAAAAGTTTTCTCTGATGTTGAACTGATAACTCTCACAAGAAATGATTTTGATATTACCGATCTTGATAAGTCCCTGCTTAATATCAAAAAAATAAGACCTGATTATTTAATACATTCCGCAGCGTATACAGATGTAGACGGAAGTGAACTTGACCCGGAAAAGGCATATCTTAACAACAGTATTGGCACGAGAAATGTAACAATAGCTTGTGAAGAGATTAATTGTCCTATACTGTATATCAGCTCAGATTATGTCTTTGACGGTATGAAAAAAGAGCCTTATCACGAATGGGATAATCCAAATCCAATAAACAAGTACGGCTTTTCAAAACTTCTTGGGGAGCGATTTGTAAACTCACTGACAAACAGGTTTTATATTGCAAGGACATCATGGCTTTACGGTAAAAACGGAAAAAACTTTGTTGATACAATGAATAAACTCCTGTCAGAAAAAGAAGAAGTAGAAGTTGTAAATGACCAGACAGGTTCTCCTACGTATACTCATGACCTTGCAGTGAAATTGAGAGAACTTTTAGGAAGAGGATATGGAATATACCATATAACGAATGCATCCCGGTGTTCATGGTATGAGTTCGCTGTTGAGATAGCCAGATTGAAAGGTACCATGACGAAAATTAAACCAACAACCTCTGATAAGTTTAGACGCCCTGCCAATAGACCTTCCTTTTCAGTGCTTGATAATACGATGTTAAGACTTGAGGGTGTAAAAGGATTAAGGCACTGGAAAGAGGCACTGAAGGATTATTTAAGTCAATAATTTTTTCCCTTCTTCCTATATTGCGAGATTTCATCTGATAATTTTCATATTAAGAGCTCTGTGATCTTCACAATATTTTCATTTTTTGTTCACAATTTCTTCACGAATATTAATTAACCTGAAATAGGAATAGATTTAACGGAGGTGCTATGATGACAAAACGAAAAGGTTCTAAAAATAAACTCTTGGTAGAAACAGAAATTGAATTATTTTGTCAGAGTGTGGAGGAGATATTAACACGAATAAGAGACAGATGCGGTGCCAAAAAAAGAAAACGATCAAAAAAAGAAAATCAGCTGTCCGTATAAGAAGATCTGCTGACTTTTCAATAATAAACTGTTTCTAATCTTTCCTTACTCGGTGTAACCTACATCATAAACACTATGACAAGAAGGACAAATAAAAAGCCATTTGATGGTATCACCATTCTTTTTAAAGGTCCTGAACACTATATGCACATACAATGTCTGTAAAAGCTTTTACTGCAATCACCGGGCATAAATTCCAAATAACAAAATCCAAATGACAAATAAGCACCAATGACCGAATGTCAAAACGTGACAAGAACAGTTGGGCCGGGAAATGCAACTTAGCGGAAAATAAAACATTGTCTTGTTATCAATAGGCATATGCAGTTCTTTTTTGGGGAATTTGGATTTTGAAATTTATTTGTAATTTGGGATTTGTAATTTGGAGTTTAACAGATGAGTTTGAATTATTGGCAACCCTTATTTAACAATAATATCTATATATCTTAAGTTTTGAACAAGATTAAGAACTCTCAACAATCCTCTATCGCTGAGTTTTTTGGATACACTTCAAACCGCAACATAACTTACAGAAATAATTATTTTTAATCTTACCTCCGAACAAAATATTACAAATGGTTATCAATAATAATAAATCAATTTTTTTACCAATTTACTAAGCAATTTGTGATAAAATAAATAATTCCTTTCTTCTCAGTTTTTCAAAATTAAATTGCGCTTAAGGGGGTCAAAAATGAAAAGAACTTTAAGAAGAAATATGCGTATTCTCTTGGGCATTTTAGTAGTGATTTTGTTTAGTGTAATGAGCATTGGAGTTCATGATGTTGAAGCAAAGTCCAAAAAGAAGCCTA
>CAYFXR010000256.1:0-9009 GCA_964347155.1 uncultured Nitrospiraceae bacterium
TGCTCGGACAAAGGGAAGACATCGAACGTGAATATCTCTATAAGTCGCGCGATGATTTGATAGCCTCTCTCCCTGCAGAGGAGAGAATGACTATGGCGGCCGTTCTTTATAGAACTGGACAGGAGAGTGAGACGGCTTGGATGGAATATATGTTGGTACTTGTTCTCAACAAGGATTTTGAGAAAGCGATAAAGGCTTTTGAGACATCAAAGGTGGACATAAATCAATACACGAATCACGTGCTATCATGGATTGCCTGGGCCTATTTCAAGACGGAAAATACAGAAAGGGCTAAATTCTATTATCAAAAAATATTGGATAGGAAACCGGATTACGTAAGGGCACACATCGGGCTTGCATATTGCCTGGCAAAAGAAGGACAAAGCGACAGGGCAATTAATATTCTTGACATCCTGCTGCTAGACGAGCCGCAGAACCTGGATGTTATGTTTGCACGTGCATATGCATTTGAGCAGTCAAAAAGGTTTTGGTCTGCTGTAAATGAATATGACCGTATTCTGAAGATAAATCATAAGAACCGGGTTGCGAAGAGATTAAGAATAATTGCCTTATCAGATTTAGGTCTTAGTTCACATGCCTTTGAGGAAGCACGTACATACTTTCCGGAAGATAAAAAACTTCTTGACATCATAAAGGGTGACATGGTGACGGATCATATAAAGTGGAAAGAGTACTCACATGCCATAAAAATGCTTGAGCCACAACTGAAAAACAATGAGAATATAAGAGCCAGATATGACCATATAGCGGCGCTTGTCAGTAATGAAGATATGGGAAAGGCAGTTAAAATCTATGAGGGATTGATAGAAGATAATATCTCTCCCCCGCCGTGGGTGCTGGAAGATATTGCAATGGCGTATTTTTATTTGGAAGAGCCATATAAGGCTTTGAAATTATACGATAATATGAAAGAAGTTCAGCAGACTTATAACAGTCGTATCGGTACGTTTTATGTGCTTCAGGAGATCAGAAAATGGGAGAGAGCAAAGAGGATACTGAATGACCTTGACCAGGAGACTTCCGAGGTTCTTAAAATTGGCAAAAGAATCAAACCCGACTGGCACAAATTGGAGATTGTACTTGCCAAAGGCTGGCTCCTTTTATATGAAAACAGACTGAAAGAGGCAGAGGAATATTTCCGGGATCTCCATAAAGAGGCGCCTGCGAATACGAGTTTTCGAACAGGCCTTGCACATGCATATTTATGGCGTGGATGGCCCCGCAAGGCTCTACATGAATTCAGAATTACTGAGACACTTGATCCAAAGGACGTCAAGGTACAGGTGGGAAAACTGTCAGCATTGAACGTACTCGCTTTCAAGGAGCAGGCCAGAAAGGAAGCACAGGATCTATCGGAGCTTTACCCTAAAAATAAACATCTACAAGGGCTTATCCGGAAACTGAAACTGGAGGAAATGCGAGAGTTCACTGCAGATTTTGTTATCGCATCTGACGATGAAGGTTTTGATGAGATAAGGGCTGAAGCCCGGCTTTCTCAGCCAATTTCGTTTTATACCAATGTATATGGTTTTCTTTTTTGGCAGAAATCATCAGGTGATGATCTGCTTCATTATTTTCGGCGTGCAGGAGGTGGCATAGATCATATTTTCAATAACTCATGGCGATTTGGACAGCAGTTTTCAACTGATTATCATAAAGCAGATGATTTTGGATCCTTTACTCACATTGATTTTACACCCGATGATTACTGGAGATTAAGCCTCTCATATGACTCTTTTACAACCGATATCCCGATACGTGCTCGTGTCTTTGACGTCGAGGCTGATAAATTGAATGCGGACGTAACATATAGGGAAAGCGACAGGCGCAGTTACAGCTTGTCTTTTTCGCATCTAAGATTCTCTGATGACAATAAAAGGTATCAAGGGCTGCTTGGCTATGAACAGAACTTATATGTAAAAAATGACTGGAAAATGAGGCTTTTTCTTGAGTTTTACACTTCCAGCAATTCTCGTGAAGATGTACCTTATTTTAACCCTGAAAATGACTTCAGTATCTCGGCAACCCATCGGACTGAACATGATATCATGCGTTTATATAATGAGGCCTTTGTACAGAGACTTTATCTTACGCTTGGTGCATATAAACAGTCCGGGTTTTCAAGTAAGCCGATCGGCTCGCTTCGATATGAACATGATGTCGATTTTTCTGACACACATTCATTGTTGTATGGTATAAACCTTGGAAGACAGGCTTTTGACGGGGAAGCAGTAACCGGTTATGGTTTTTATTTAACATGGAGGCTGCTGTTCTGATGTTGAGACGTTTCATTATTATCATTAAAATTATCCTCTTTTTTAACTTGCTGCAAACTTTTGTAGCAGGGGCAATGGAGCCTGGAGAGTTTCTTGTCCTCTGTTACCATGCTGTACCTGTAAAGACATCGCTCCATGGCTCATTTAGTTTACCCCGGAAAAGATTTGTTGAACAAATGGAGTACCTCCGTACACATGGATATCATCCTGTATCTCTTGACGACATTCTGAAGGCACATGAGGATAAAAAAATACTGCCGGAGAAACCTGTTCTTCTTACTTTTGATGATGCCTATATTTCTTACTATGAATTTGTTGTGCCTGTGCTGGAAGAATTAGGTTACCCGTCTGTTCTGGCTGTTGTCGGTGAATTTATAGATAATCCTCCAGATGACTTGCCTGAATCACTGATGAGCTGGGAGCAAATAAGGAAAGTGAGTTCTCATAAACTCGTTGAGGTTATTTCTCATACATATGATTTGCATAAAGGTATTCAATACAATCCTCAGGGGAATATAGCTGGTGCTGTAAGTGTACGGTTATTTGACCCTCATATGAAAACCTATGAGACTGAAGATATGTACAGGGCCCGGATTGAGGCTGATTTTGTTGCACAAAATGACCTTTTCAGCAGGAAGCTTGGTTTAACTCCAAGAGCGGTAGCCTGGCCGTATGGAAGGTATAATTACATAAGCATGGAAACAGCCCGGAAATCAAACTCCCAAATTATGTTCACGATGGAAGGTGGTTTTGCGCATATTAATAAACTTGGCGAAGTTGAACGCAATCAGATTAGAAATACCGGTATCGATGAATTTATCATGATGGTGACTGATCCTGATAGTAACAGACCCGTGATAAGAGCTGTACAAGTTGATCTGGATTTACTATATGACCCGGATTCGGAAAAGATGGATCGAAATCTTGGTAAATTAATAGACCGGCTTGTGGCAATGAAGGTCAACACGGTATTTTTGCAGGCATTTGCAGGCCTTGATGAGAAGGGAAATATAGAAAGTGTTTATTTCTACAACAGGGTTTTGCCAGTCAGGGCAGATATTTTCAGTCACGCGGTGCATCAAATAGTCATACGTGATATGAAAGTGTATGCCTGGATGCCGATATTGAGTTTTAAACTGCCTGATGAGGAAATAAATAAGCGACTGTTGGTTACAAACCTTGAAGACGGCAAGCCTGAGATGAGTACTTCATGGCATAAAAGTCTTATGCCTTTTAGTAAAGATATTACTATTGTAAAAGAGATTTACGAAGATTTAGCAGTTCATTCTCAAGTTCATGGAATTTTGTTTCAAGATAATGCCAGCAATCCCGAGCTTGCACAAAAATGGACTGGATATAAGAAAGAAGTGTTGATAGATTTTACAAATGTTATTATACATACTGTAAAGAAATTTCGACCAAACGCTTTATTTGCAAGAAATATTTATTCTAGGGTTCTGTATGATCCAAAAGCTGAACAATGGTTTGCTCAGGACTATGAGATTTTTCTCAAAAATTATGATCATGTTATTATAATGGCATATCCCCAAATGAACAGAATAAGTCAACAGACTCGATGGCTTACTAAACTGGTTTCCAGGGTAAAGGGATTTTCCATGGGAATAGAAAAGACTATATTTAAATTACAGACATATGACTGGAGAAAGGAGGTATGGATAAAGGATCAGGTTCTTCTGGAGGAATTAAGGGACATTGTGTCCTCAGGAGGGAGGCATATGGCCTATTATCCCGATAATTTTTTGATAGACAAGCCGATGCTTAATATGATAAAGCTTGAGATGTCAACACAGACATATCCTTTTTTACAGTGAAAACGGAAGTATTGGAAATTTTTCAATTTATAAATGATTTTGTCTACTTATATCCACTTTTCATGAGTTTCGTATGGATGATTGGCGGTCTTATATTTTTCTGGAGACTGGAGCGAAAGAAAAAAGACCCCCCGGAACTGAATGAGTATCCATTTTTTTCTATACTGGTTCCCTGTCATAACGAAGAAAGTCAGATAGATGAAACGGTATCATACCTCTTGGAGCTTGACTACCCTCACTATGAAATTATACTTATAGATGACGGAAGTACTGATAATACTGCTTCTTTTTTAAGGGAACTTTGTGAAAAGCATGGAAAAATAAGGGGAGTATTTTTAAAGGAAAATCGGGGTAAAGCCGCTGCCTTGAATGCAGGTTGTATCGTAGCTAAGGGTGACCTCATCCTTTCATTGGATGCTGATGCATTAGTTGAAAAAAATATCCTCAGATGGATGGCATGGCATTTTTATCGGTATCCGAGAGTTGGAGCTGTTACAGGTAATCCACGGGTACTTAACCGGACGACGCTTCTTGGCAAGATACAGACTGGAGAATATGCAACGATTATCGGCCTCATAAAAAGGGCGCAGCGTATACTCGGGAAGGTTTTAACAGTATCGGGGGTTATAGCTGCTTTCCGTAAACAAGCACTTCTGGCTGCAGGCTTATGGGATACAGACATGTTTACGGAGGATATAGATATGACATGGAAACTTGAGAGGAATTTCTGGGACGTCCGTTATGAACCAAGGGCTGTTTGCTGGATTTTTGTCCCTGAGACATTACGTGGTTTATGGCGGCAGCGTTTACGCTGGGCACAAGGCGGCGTAGAAGTTCTCCTGAAGCACAAAGATGTATGGAAGGATTGGAAACAGCGCAGGTTATGGCCTGTATATGTTGAATATATTTTTAGCGCTTTATGGGCCTATTCGCTTTCGATAATCGTTATCATGTGGGCAGTTCACGCAGCTTTTGGTATTCTCGTACCCTTACGTTTATTGCCCCCTGTCCCTCCTTTATGGACGGGATCAATTCTTGGCTTGGTTTGTATTTCTCAGTTTACTGTTAGCCTGTATGTTGATAATTCCTATGATAAGAAATTGTTCAGATACTTGTTCTGGGTTATCTGGTATCCATTTGTATATTGGACGGTTAGTGCATTGACTTTAATAGTTGCTGTACCTAAAACATTTTTAAAGAAAAAAGGGGGAAGGGCTGTCTGGTTGAGTCCTGACCGCGGAATTGAGAAATTATAGAAAGATATGCCGGAAATAGAAATCAGAGATAATCCAAACCTGAAAAGGTTTCTGAGAAATATTACAGAAATAGGTTTTACAGGTATTATGTGGGGCGTTTGGGTATATCTGTTCATGCCGTTAGTGAATATTGTTTTATGGTTCTTGGGAATCAGATATTTTTATATTGAAGTGATTGAAAAAGTTGGTTATAAGGAATTGATTGGCCTTTTGAATAATATGGGCTGGATAGTGCTGATACTGTTCGTAATAATGCGTGTATGGGGTTACTACAATTATGTAAGATACGGTAAAAAAGACAGACGTAAAGGCAATCCCCCCTTAACTGTTGTGCAGATAGCAGATTATTTTCAGATTACAGTTGAAGAGTTTAAGACCCTGCAATCAAAAAAAGAGATTGTCTTGTAATATTTAGTGATATTTTTGTAATCCCTTCTTGCTATTGACAAAAAGAATTTTCCCTGATAAACTCCTTAAGTTTCCCTTATAGGAGAAAAAACATTATAAATTATGTATATTATTGTATGTATACGATGGCATTAATGGAGGAGAATTGCCAACAATTACTCAGTTAATAAAAAATGGCAGAAAAGAGGCAATTAACAAGACGAAGAGTCCTGCACTTTCGAAATGTCCTCAGAGAAGAGGTGTGTGCACAAGGGTTTATACAACTACTCCCAAGAAACCAAACTCCGCATTAAGAAAAGTTGCCAGAATAAGATTAACCAATAAAATGGAAGTTACTGCTTATATCCCAGGTGTTGGACATAACCTCCAAGAACATTCAATTGTTCTTATAAGAGGCGGTAGAGTAAAAGACCTTCCAGGTGTCAGATACCACATCGTAAGAGGTGCACTCGACACCCTTGGTGTAGCTGACCGCAGACAAGGTCGGTCGAAATACGGCGCCAAGAAACCAAAATAATACAGGTAAATAATTATGCCAAGAAGAAGAGTGGCAGCAAAAAGAGAAATATTGCCGGATCCTATATATAACAGCAAACTTGTGAGCAAGTTTATTAATTCAATTATGAAAGATGGTGAGAAGTCTGTTGCAGCCAAGATATGCTATGGTGCTTTTGATATCATAAAGTCAAAGACAGGGAGTGATCCATTAAAGGTGTTTAAAAACGCATTGGAAAATGTTAAACCCGTGATCGAGGTAAAATCAAGGCGTGTTGGTGGTGCAACCTATCAAGTGCCTGTTGATATCAGGCCCCAAAGAAGGATTGCATTGGGGTTTAGATGGATTATAGGGTTTTCCCAGAAAAGGGGAGAACGTGCAATGAAGGAGAAGCTGGCTGCTGAATTATTGGATGCAGCCAATAACACCGGGGCATCTATTAAAAAGAAAGAAGATACCCATAAGATGGCAGAAGCAAATAAGGCCTTTGCACACTATAGATGGTAAGAAGAGGAAAAGACATTGGCAGATATTACGTTAGACAAGACAAGAAATATTGGAATTATGGCTCATATCGATGCTGGAAAGACGACAGCTACAGAGAGGATACTCTACTATACAGGAGTGACTTATAAAATGGGTGAAGTTCATGAAGGGACTGCTGTCATGGACTGGATGCCGCAGGAGCAGGAAAGAGGCATTACAATCACATCTGCCGCTACTACCTGTTTCTGGAAAGATCATCTTATAAATATAATCGATACACCTGGACACGTTGATTTTACTATTGAGGTTGAGCGCTCATTAAGGGTGCTTGATGGTGCCGTTACACTTTTTGATGCTGTTGCAGGTGTGGAGCCGCAGTCTGAAACTGTCTGGAGACAGGCTGACAGATACAAAGTACCGAGAATTGCTTTTATTAATAAGATGGACAGGATAGGTGCAGATTTTTTTATGGGTATTAATTCCATGATTGAACGGCTTGGAGCAATGCCGGTTCCTATACAAATACCCATAGGGAAAGAAGATGCTTTTAGAGGTCCTATTGACCTTGTCAATATGAAAGCGTATTTATTTGAAGATGAATTATTAGGAGCAAAATTTGTAGAGGAAGAAATTCCTCAGGAGTTTCTTCCGCAGGCGCTTGAATATAGAGAGAAAATGTTAGAAGCATTGTCTGATTTCGACGACGAGATAATGAATAAATATCTCGCAGGGGAGGAGATAGAGGCCGATCTTATAGTAAACGCATTAAGAAGAGGTACTATTGAGTTAAGGATTACGCCAGTTCTCTGCGGCTCTGCTTTTAAAAATAAAGGTATTCAACAGCTTCTTGATGCAATTGTTCATTATCTACCATGTCCGACTGATATCCCTCCGGTAAGAGGTATTGAACCTGATACAGGTAAAGATTCGGTGAGAAGAGTATCTGACAATGAACCATTTTCTGCACTTGCTTTTAAGATAATGACGGATCCGTTTGTCGGACAGTTAACATTCCTTAGAGTTTATTCGGGAGTTGCTTCTGCAGGATCTTATGTTTACAATTCAACAAAAGATATAAAAGAACGTATAGGCAGAATTCTTCATATGCATGCAAATAAGCGTGAAGAGATTAAAGAAGTACGGGCAGGAGATATCGTAGCAGTAGTTGGATTACGAAGTACTCTTACCGGCGACACACTTTGCGATGGAAACAGCCCTATTATACTTGAGGCGATAGAATTTCCAGAACCGGTTATATCGGTTGCAATTGAGCCAAAAACAAAAGCTGATCAGGAGAAGCTTTCTATTGCCTTGGGAAAGCTTGCTCAGGAGGATCCATCTTTTAAAGTCTCATATAATGAGGAGACAGGTCAGACAATAATCTCAGGTATGGGAGAGCTTCATCTCGATATCATTGTAGACCGTCTATTAAGAGAGTTTAAAGTTGGTGCAAATGTTGGTAAACCACAGGTAGCATATAGAGAGACAATAAGACAAAAGGCCAAGGGTGAGGGTAGATTTGTAAGACAGACAGGCGGACGAGGTCAGTATGGTCATGCACAAATTGAAATTGAGCCATTAGAAACTGGTATTAATTTTCAGTTTGTAAATAAAATTGTCGGAGGTGTGATCCCGAAAGAATATATTCTTGCTGTTGAAAAGGGTGTGAAAGAGTCTCTTGAAAACGGAGTACTTGCAGGATATCCGGTTGTTAACATAAGGGTTACTTTGTATGACGGTTCATATCATGAGGTGGACTCATCGGAGATGGCATTTAAGATTGCAGGGTCAATGGCAGTCAAGAATGCCTCCGTAAAGGCAAAACCTGTGTTGCTTGAACCGATCATGAGTATAGAAGTTGTGACTCCAGAAGAGTATATGGGAGATGTGATAGGAGATTTGAATTCAAGGAGAGGGAGAATTCAAACAATGACGCAGAGGGCGAATGTGAGGGTAATTGCTGCACTGGTTCCACTCTCTTCCATGTTTGGTTATGCCACTGATCTGAGATCAAAAACACAGGGGCGTGCAACGTATACAATGCAGTTTTTCAGTTATGAAGAGGTTCCAAAGAATATTTCTGAAGATATTGTTTTAAAAGTAAGAGGAGGATAAAGGAGGCAAAGATGGCTAAGGCAAAATTTGAAAGGACGAAGCCGCATGTAAACATTGGGACCATAGGGCATGTAGATCATGGGAAGACGACGTTGACAGCAGCGATAACGAAATATTTG
>CAYFXR010000257.1:0-19601 GCA_964347155.1 uncultured Nitrospiraceae bacterium
TCGGGACGTATGTATCTACAATGTCAGCGGTTAACGCCTTGCCTTCAGGTGATATGATGTCTTTTTTCACAGCTTTTGAGTATGGATTCCCCCCTGTCAGGATTTTTTGAAAGTACGGGTCGTCATTTGCTTTGCCGATATCTTTGGAGTCAGTGGAATAAATTACGTCGCCATTTTTTGACAGGAGTGTAAACTTTGTAAATTGGAAATTATCTTGAAACATTTTAACCTTTTCTATTACATCAGGAGGCATGGAATCTTTAGTCAATTCTGCATATCTTTGTTTAAACATGTGTGATAAATTCACTGTCATACGCATCGCGTCATCTTCAGCATTTTTTATCAATATCTTCTTTGTTAAAGATGGATAAATAAAAAATAGATTTATCACCGGTATTAATATTCCTATAGATATACAAACGACAAGAATCTGTCTCACAGACTTATTTTTTGCAAACATTATATCTTTCATCTCTTTCCCCCTTAAAATAAGTATTTAAAAATGGCCTTGGAATTTTGAATAAACTGAATCATGCCTCCATCCCCATATTAAATCTCTACTTTCTGGGCCAATATGTGTCCTTTAATCATTTTTTTCCTACCTTACGGCCAAAATGAGGAAAATCTTTAGAAAAAAATGAAAGCATTTCATTAATGCTATTTAACCTTTAAATAGAGAAATTCGTTTATCACAGAAAAGGAGCTGATTACAAGAAAAATTATTGAATTGAATAATGATAATAAAATTTTATAGCTTATTATTTTCGGAAATTGAAAAGCTTAACCCAAATAATGCAGACATTGTAACAAAATTTATTTAATTCGATTGATTTCACTGCTGTCCAAAACAATGGCAAACAGCAGGCTGAATGCCGAGAAAACAGAATTGCGACACCTTAAGTAGAGATATTCGCTATGCTTTATCATCTATTTTACTTGATTTAGCTTTATATCTTAATGAGGCAAAATAAGTTTCGTTATTTCAATAACCCGTCGATTAATTATGTTTTCGAGGGATTCAGCCTGCTGATAAAATGCTATTTTGGACAGCAGTGATGATGAATAAAACTTAGCAAACTTCCATATCCTTATCCTGGAATCTTTCGCTAAGTCTTAAAATAATCCTGTCAATAAAATCTTCATCAAGCCATTTTTCTATTCTGTACTTTTTATAGAGCCATTTTGTCTTGTTTATATAGTTCATCCTGTCAATAAGTAAACCGTTGACATATGGTTTTATCTGTTTTGCAAGGGATTCAGGATTTATTGGGAGTATAGGGCCGATGAATGCATAGGTATCAATGCCTGCCCTATGGAGTTTCTTCAATGCCTCTATGCGAGCCTGGATCGGAGGGGCATTGGGTTCAAAGATTTTTCTCACCTTGTCATTATCAGTTGTAATTGTCAAACCTACTTTTACTTTCTTTAACCTTAAAATTATATCAATATCTCTTAAAACAAGAGGGGACTTGGTTAGAATATCCAAGGGGAATTGATATAAGGCAAGAACTTCCAGGCATTTTCTTGTGATCTTATATTTTGCTTCAACCGGCTGGTAAGGATCTGTTACAGAGCTTATGATGATATCACCTTTTACGGCCCGCCTAAGCTGTTTTCTTAATACCTCGGGGGTATTTATCTTTGCGTCTACAAAACTCCCCCATGGCTCAATGTGTCCTGTAAATCTCTTCATAAAGGTGGCATAACAGTATTTGCAAGCATGTGTACAGCCAACATAAGGGTTCAGACAATATTTCCTGCCGGGTATGCCTGTTTTTGTAATAGCGTTTCTTACATTAATTTCTTGTATTTTGGGTTTCATAATATATTCAATTGTATTCAATAATTAATCATAAAATCTCCCCTTACCCTTTACGAGTCTTAGACTACTTTGCCAAAGAGGGGGATTTAAATTTGATTTGGTTTTTTTATTTCTTCGTTTTGATATTCACTCGAACCCTTGAGAGAAAAAGTCAGGCAAAAATGAACGATTCGGATTCAGACATGAGTTATTGAGAAGTAATGAACGAGAGGCAAGTTATATATTCTCCACCATCTCCCAAACGCCACAAGGGCAAATACCGGCACAGAAGCTGCATCCTATGCAGAGTTCATCGTCGACTTTATATTCATACGAACCGTCTTCATATTCCTTCCTGCTGATAGCTCCGTAGTAACAGGTTGTCTCGCACATATGACAGTCCCTGCATACGGCGCATGACAAACAGCGGTTTGCCTCTGATACAGGGGCGAATGGCTCGCCCTTACAGACATCATAGTATGCCGTTTTTATTTTTTCATACGGCACCACTGGTTTTGGCGGGGGTCTGTGATAAGACCTTCCTGAAAGCAGCGCATGAACAGCCTCTGCTGCTGTTCTGCCATGTCCTACAGCATGCGTTACAAGACCAAGCCTTGTAGCGTCGCCGATTGCATATACCCTCGGATTAGAGGTATGCCCGGCTTCATCTGCCTGAATCCAGCCGTTTTTGTCTGTGTGAACAGAAGGCGGCAGAAACTCGGTCATCGGCATATCGCCTATGGATATCACAACAAGGTCGGCCTTAAGCGATGTCCTGTCAGAGAAATATATCCTCTTGTCTTTTTTTACATACTTTTCCGTAAATTTGGGCCAGATAATGTTTGTCCCCAAAGATTTTGCAATCTCCAGTTCCCTCCCAAACGCTGCAGGCTCTTGTATATCAACAGCTGTTACCTCTTTTGCTCCACAATGAAAAGCCTGCGCAGCAACGTCCATTCCCACATTTCCTGCACCAATTACTACCACGCTCCTGCCTTTCAAATGCGGCGTATTCCCGATGTTTATCCCTTTCAGGAAGTCATAAGCTGAAACCATATCTTTGGATCCTGGAATATTAATCATCCTTGGTCTATGGGCTCCGCATGCAACAAGCACGACATCGTGTGATTTATATATTTCATCAAACTTCTTTCTGTTTACTTTCGTCTTGAGGTGCACATGTACCCCTATTTCCTTAAACCGTTCAATTTCTTTCAACAGCACTTTCTGCGGGAGTCTCTCTCTCGGTACACAGAGTTCGAGCTTGCCGCCGAGCTTTTTCTCTGCTTCATAAAGGTCCACATCATGTCCTTTTAAAGCGAGCTGCCAGGCTGCGGATAATCCACCCGGGCCTCCCCCGATGACAGCCACCTTTTTGGAAGTCTTTTTCTGCGGCTCCGGGGCATTGACTTTAAGACTTGCCCTTCCCATTTCCTTGACATTGAATGCCTTATCCACCTGCCCCCTTGTACATGCCTGCATACAGAGATTGGGGCATATCTCGCCACACACTGATGCAGGGAGCGGGCTGTACCGGAGAACCAGTTCCAATGCTTCATTGAGCTTATCTGCCCTTATGAGCTGAGCACGTTTGTGTGTCGGAATTCCGGTAGGGCATGCATACTCACAGGGAGGAGCGTATTTATAATTATTCCATAACGGCTTAAATCTTCTGTCAGCACCTGTTGTGATGTAGGGAAGAACGGTTAAAGGATGTTTCATGTACTCTGCAAAAATCCCTCCTTCACCAACTCCCGATTCCCATGTCTCGGAACGGAATCGGGAAACGGATATCTTAAAGGGTTTTCTCTTTGCGCGTTCCTGTGCTGTATAGGGAACAAGTTTTTTCCACTCTTTAATGGAGCGGGTAAGCTCTTTATAAAATTCAGCCCTTTTTATAACCTTCAAATAGGGCTTCATATTCTCCGTCAGCCACTTCCAGTCCTGGTCGGTAAGGTCAAGGAGCTTGACGTCTGTTTCGCTGTAACCTTTGATTGGACCACGAAAATATATCACTCCGCCTACCATTCCAACACATGGGCGATAACCAAGAACATTATCCGGATTCCTTGGTTTTATGCCGCAGACAACAGCAATACCACCTGCCTTGAACTCGGCAAATGTATCTCCGACATCCCTGAAATACCACGATTGAGGTGGATCAAATTTCGGGTTATGCTTTGTCATGGTATCACACCGTGCTCCTCCGCTGCCCTGTACATACAGTTTCCCCTGTGCAGCGGCATTGTGCGCACCGTTTGTAACGTCACCAAGAACCGTTATATCCGCTCCACAGTTTATCCAGCCTATATCATCAGAGGCGCTTCCCTTTACAACAATTTCTGTTCCAAACATACCCATACTACCGAGCCTCTGTCCCACAGGCCCTTCAACAGTAATCTTTATGGTTTCACCTCTCGGCCATATACGCCCGCCGATACCGTGCTGACCATTGGCGATTATATGAAGGTTCCTTACGCCCTTTCTGACAGCTTCCTGAATTTCTTCCTCAAGAACCCTTGAAGGAACCCTTTTATTTTTTATACTTCCCTTTATCGTTACTTTGTTCATTTTCAATATTGCGGAGTTCGGAATGAGGAATTCGGAATTTAACTTCAGAAATCTACAATCCGCATTCCTCAATCCGAATTTTTAGCATGCATAGCTTATATTCAGTCTTTCAGCAATCGCCGGATCATCCGCGCTTATACCGTCTGACATGCCGATCGGCAGTTCCATGCTCCTGCCCATAGGTGCAAAAATCTTTTTCAACTCTACATCTACGGCCTTAAATACCTCAACTACCCTTTCAGCAACTTTATCAGGATCAAGTCTCCTGTAAAGTCTTGGATCCTGTGTGGTTATCCCTCTTGGACATCTGCCGAGATTACAGACGTTACAGCGGTCGTATTCATCTCCAAAGCATCCGGCAGAAGCCTGCATAATGTATTTACCTATTGAAACCGCTGACGCACCTAACATGAAAAGTGATGCAGCATTTGACGCAAGTTTTCCTTTTTTTCCGACGCCGCCCGCTGCAATCAGCGGCAATTCGTTCTGTTTGCCCTGTGCGACAAGGTCGAGATAACATTCCCTGATGTTTGATGCGATTGGATGTCCCATGCTGTCCATTGAAACGTTATAAGCTGCTCCTGTTCCGCCGTCTTCACCATCGATGGATAAAGCTGCAGCATATGGGTTTCTCACGAGATTGTTAAGAACGGCCTTTGCAGTCCTGCTTCCGGAAATCTTTGGATAAACAGGCACCCTGAATCCCCAGGCCATATACATTGACTGAATCATCTTGGCTACTGATTCCTCAATCGAGTACTTTGTCTGATGTGTAGGAGGTGAAGGCAAATCCACACCCATAGGTACACCCCTAATTTCTGCTATAAGTTTCAGAACCTTGTGAGCCATGAGGAGTCCTCCGTCTCCGGGCTTTGCTCCCTGACCGTATTTGATCTCTATTGCACAGGGGTCTTCGACCATATGGGGAATTGCCCTGACGATCTCATCCCAGCCAAAATATCCTGAGGCAATCTGGGGAATAAAATATTTGATAAACCGCGACCTGAGAAGCCTCTGGGAAATTCCGCCCTCACCTGAGCACATGACAACAGGCATACCCTCTACCTCATTCAGGTAGGTTATGCCCATTGCAAGTCCTTCCCACATATTCGGAGACAGGGCTCCAATGGACATACTTCCTATCATTACCGGATATATTTCCCGAACAGGTGGTATGAATGTTTCGGATGTTTTATCGATCTCAAGTTTGCCTCTTACTATCTGTACGGGCAACTCCTCAGCCGGCAAAATCCTGCCGAGATATGTCCTGATCCTGAATTCATGCCGTCCTGCATCAAGTGCCGGATCGGTAAGCATGGAGATCCTTGTAAATCTCAATCTGTCCAGTGTTGACGGCATGGGATCATTCCTCCTTCCGCCTCTTCTGTAAGGATGTCCACCTTGATTTTTGTGAAATATGAATTTATGCTGGGGATTATACTCAGGCTCTATTGCCTCGTTCGGACAAATCAGGGTACATGTTGCACAGCCTGTGCAATATCTCCTGATATCGTTTGACTGTTTGACAATGGTAACGACCCGTCTTACTGACTTTGGTTCGGGCATAGCACCTTCGGATTGCAGGATACGCTGGACTATGACTGAAGGCTCTATGGCAAACATCGGGCAAACAGCAGTGCACCTGCCGCAGCGTTTACATCTTTCGTCTCTCCATCTGATGATATATGGAAAGTCCTTTATAGCCAGTTCGTGATTGTTGTCTAACCGTACAGCTGGTTCCATACCGTCACCTCCTCGGCATCTGGGTTGACAATAACCATATCGTACTTCATTGGAAACACATCCTGAGATTTATCCCTTTTGGGGATTGCACTGTCAAGCCCGCATTCCTCGGACATAAATCCGAATTTTCCTTTCATGCCACCGACAACGCCCGGTCTCAATTTTTTGGCATCCTGAACCATAAAGCATGTTCCGTCGGGTGTAAACCCTATTACACAGTTTGGTCCGTCAATGCAAAGAGGCCTTAGGGACATCTTTAAAAACCTTACCGCTTCACTATCTGGTCTTTCATCTATCTCTGCCTGCTGAAGCGGGGTAATAACGTCTTTATAATAGTGAAGCGGATAACCGAGCTGTTTACAGGTGTAATGTAAAATGTGGGAAAAGACCTCGCTGTCGCTGTTGTATCCGATGTATCCGGGGAAATCCTTTCCTGTGAGGAATTCCCTGATTGGAACAAAGGCTGTATTTTCACCGTTTGTCATGGTGCCGTATCCCTGAATGAAAAAGGGATGACAGGCGTAGAGGTTAATTGCATAATTGGTATTCTGCCTTCCCTGTGCAAAGATGATCTTTGCCTTCAGAGACGATTTATCAAGGCCAAAAAACTCTCCAAGTGCAAGAGGATCTCCGACTTCCTTTAACACCAAAATGTCAGGATAAAAGGCGAACACAATGATCGATTCGTCTTTTTCCCCGAATTTTCTCAGGGCTATCCGTGTCCTCAGTAATAAATCCTCTTTCTCTTTAAAAGGCATATCTTTGTATCCATCCGGATAATCGTACGACCTCGAAAAATAATAGTCACGTCTTTCAATTCCTTTGAGAGGTTTGGTCTTGGGGGTCCAGGTATACTTGAGCTTGAATCCGAGCTTGTTTATATAATCATCAAGTATTTTCACGCCTTCCTTTGAACAAATGCCGGAAAGGATTGGGTAGTCTTTCCATTCCTCGAATTCACCGCCGAGTCCTTTCAGGATAAGCCCCATGCCGGACCCGTCGTGACCCTCCTTCATTGTCTCCAGGGCAACAATGTTTTCCATCGGTGAAAAGTATTCATTCGATGTTATTGCAACAAGTCTGCACATTTTCTTATCCCTATAATCAATTATATGTCCCTTTTGAGGGAAAAAAAAGCGTTGATACCCTTTGGCATCTAACGCTTTCTACGGCAAATAATTGCCGTCTATGTATTGGAAAATATACTAACAATTAGTCTAATCTTTGTCAAACTATACACTATGTATCCGTTCCTTCACACCATATATGTCTATTTTATTTAAACCTAAATTAAGCGATTTAATTTCATAAAGATGTGCAAGGCAGGTGAAAAAATACATAGTGATACCTTTGTGCAGCTTTTGTCTTGTTTTTATAATCTTCTCTCTTTAAGTGAGAGATTAAATATAGTAGTAAGACAATTCCAATATCCAATCGCATTATGAATTTTTGAACCTGCATTGCACATCTAATCATATGAGAATCGCTTAATTTAGGTTAAAGCTAAAACTGTGCCAGCTTGTAACATTTTGTATTATAATGTTTTTTGCTTATAGATGAAGCTACAATATTGTAGCATGTTACAATTTTGTATGTTTTATTTATGTGTCATTCCGCAGCTCTTCGCTCTATCCCTTTCCTTTGCCGCGAACTGGAACAGGAATATATCACACTCTTAACCCTCTCACCATATTCCGGATTTTCTGAATAGTATCTCCACTGTCATATGGGAAATCCGCGAGTTCTTCATCATAAAAGATTGTTTGAATTGAACTGTCATCTGTAGAGACTTTCAGTGTGTGATAGTCTTCTCTCTTTGCACTCAGGGTGCCTCCGTCCCACTCAGCTTCGCCTATTTCTACATGGGATCGTTTAGCCATTTCTCTCATCTTTTCTACTATCAAACGGGAACCTTTTAATTTTTGCTGGTAATGTTTTTTTTGGGCCATTGCTTTATCCCCCATTTTTCATAATTTCATTTTGGTTTATGCGGATATTATAAAGCGGCCTGGTTCAAGAGAGCAATAGTTTCACGAACAGTGGGGTGTTTACCATTTAACATGTGCTTAAATTTCATTTCTTATTTCACCCGGAAAAATTTATACGGGGATAATAATGTGTTGCAACTGCGCTCTCGGTATCAGGGTAAGCGAGGAGGCGACGCAGTTGCAAGAAAATATTTTTATTTCATAACCCCTCCGAAAATCTTTCGTTTAATTAGCTGAAACCGATACAATGATAAATATTAAAAATAGAATCAAACCTGCTGTCCTTTTCATTTTTCTTTTTGTCCCCTTCTTTAATTGATTTTGTTTTTTTTACTGATCGCTGACTACTGATCCCTGACTACTGTCTTTAAACACCTTCTTTTTGATTTCATATTTTTTGATCTTGTAACCGATCATTCGCTCGGTGATTCCAAGTTTTATTGCGGCCTTTGCCTGAATCCAGTTGCATTATTTAAGGGTTTTCAAGATTGCTTCTCTTGTCAAATCTTCTATTTTATCTTTTAGTGTGTTTATCATAACGCCGAACATAACGCAGAAAACGTGCCATTTTGAATATTATTAATTTTAAAGAAAAGAGGGAAGGTGAATTGCTATATTCATGTTGCGATCAACACAATTTAGTAGGTATGGGAAAATGTCAAAAGGCTAAGAAAATCGTAAGATCAATATGCTATTCTTAAATTATGATTAACACCATGTCAACGGCACATAAGGAAAATAGCGGAGGCGATGTAGGGGCGATACCATACAGGGCAAAAATTGCTTGACAAAGGGAAAAGACTTCTATTAAATTTAAACCTTACGGTAACCGTTTGCCATGCAAAAAATTTCATCCGGCATAGATAGCTTAAATAATCTTATCGACTCTTATTACATAGGGGATAATGTCGTGTGGGAGGTTGATTCGGGAGTACCATACAATATATTTATAGAGAATTTCATAAGACAATCATTCGATGATTCTCAAAAGATTATTTATGTTAGTTTTAATCGCTCTCCCCAGAGTATTCTGAAATCCATAAAAAATTTTCTCGACCCCCAGCATTTCATCCTCATTGATTGTTTCACATCAGGCAAAGGCAAAAACGACAGGACCTTTTTGAAATTTTACGAAAATCCCTCTGACATAACCATAACGAAAATAGACAAGCCCGGAGATATAGATAAATTTACGCAGGTGCTCAATTCAATAGAGGACAGTCTCCCCCCTGGCGCCCGGTACGTTTTTGACAGTCTGACCGGTATGCAGGATTTATGGGGCAATGAAGATGACACGTACAAATTCTTCACCTATATGTGTCCGAGACTTTACGACCTTGATACCGTGGCTTACTGGATATTGGAAAAGGAAGCCCACAGTCAAAAATTCAAGGCGAATCTCAGACATATCACACAGGCTGTGCTGGATCTTTATAAAAGAAGGGAAATGCTGTATATCAAGGCCATGAAACTGGACAGCAGGGAAGACAGGGAGGCTTTTAAACCCCATCTTTATGAAATAAAAGGCTCAGACGTGACTATCAGTCTTCCAAAGAAAGAACCCTCAACTGATATAGGCGGTAAATTAAAACAGGTGAGGATAAGGCTCGGCATGAGCCAGAAAGAACTGGCAGATAAAGCTGACTTTACACCGAGTTTCATTTCACAGGTAGAAAACGGCCAGATCAGCCCTTCACTTAATTCATTTATGCAAATATGTAATGCCCTTGGAGTACGCCCAACTGTTTTACTGGAAGATAAAGCAGTTAATTACACAAAATGGCTCATAAGAAAGAAAGAGACATTCTCTCACCCCTTATTAAAGGAAGACGGCTTGAGGGTTTTTAATATAACTGGAAACGGTAAATTATCGGGAAATATCGCCATTATAGAACCAAAAACTGAAATAACAAAGCACCTTCTCCTTCACAGGGGAGATGAGCTTATACATGTATTGAAGGGCAATGTTTCTGTAGAAATAGACGGAAGAGAAGAAACACTGGACACGGGAGATTCTGTTCGCCTGAAAAATGAACTCCCCTCTTTATGGAAGAATAAAGGGAGCGATCCGGCAGAATTGTTCATAATTTGTTTCTGACATATATTCAAAAGAGAAATTTTTTTGTCTATTTGGTTTAGAAATACTTAATTTCAAGCTGATAAATTTATAAATACTGAATCGAAGGAGGTGGTAATTCAGACATCAGTTGTCCGCAGTCAGTGATTATTATTAAGAAAGAAACATAAAAAGAATGTAACTTTTATTTCTCATTTTCTGCTTCTCATTTTATTATTAATAAGGAGGTGCTTTATGAGTTTCAGCAAACCTAACTACAGTGCTGCAACACTTACTACTACCAGAATCACACCAGCTCCAATATCAGGGATTTGTGTGACCTGTATTGACGGCTGTGAGGGACCCTGCGAGATCGGTCGCTCGGCGCTTAAAGGGAGAGAAGTTATTTATCCCGTGCCTTTCGGGAAGATTACCGCGGGTTCTGAAAAGGACTATCCGGTTGACTTTTCCCACTTTAACATTCAGGGCACTGCTGTAGGCGCGGTCGGTGTTGAGGCGGATCCTGATGTTGCGCGGTTCCCGAATGTTGATACCAAAACCTCTGTCGGCGCTGATAATAGTATCAAGATGGACTTCCCTGTTTTTACCGGCGCAGTCGGATCAACAGACATCTCCAGGATCAATTGGGAAGAGGTAGCTGTCGGCGCGGCAATTTCAGGGGTGATTGTTGTTGTAGGTGAAAACGTATGCGGTATGGATCCTCATGCTGAATTTAAAGATGGAAAGATTGCCAAATCACCTGAGATGGAATGCCGTATCAATTCATACAAACAATGGTTTGACGGCAAGGGTGGCGTTGTTGTACAGGCGAATGTTGAGGATACCAAGCTCGGAGTACCCGAATATGTTATAGAAAAGCTGGGTATTGAGATCTTTGAGATGAAATGGGGACAGGGTGCCAAGGACATCGGCGGAGAAGTCAAGCTGCGTTCGATCGAAAGGGCAATGCAGCTCTATGAGAGAGGTTATGTTGTCTTGCCCGATCCGACGAATCCTGCTGTGCAGGCGGCATTTAAAGCAGGCGGCTTTTCCGAGTTTGAGCGTCATTCCCGTCTCGGCATGGTGGAAGAGGAGTCCTTCCATAAATCGGTTGAACATCTTCGCTCGGTTGGTGCCAAATACGTTACTCTGAAAACAGGCGCCTATCGCCCGGCTGACCTTGCCCGTGCAATCAAATATTCCTCAGACGCCAAGATCGATCTTCTTACGATTGACGGTGCGGGCGGTGGAACAGGAATGAGTCCATGGCGTATGATGAACGAATGGGGGATCCCAACGGTACAGCTTGAATGTCTGACCTATCAGATGTGTGAAAAACTCGCAAAAAAGGGATCATATATCCCTCCGATCGCAATTGCCGGCGGTCTTTCCCTTGAAGACCATATATTCAAGGCACTGGCCTTAGGAGCACCGTATGTAAAAGCAATATGTCTGGGTCGTGCATTATTTACCGCAGCAATGGTAGGCAAAACTCATGGGAAGCTCATGGCGGAAAAAATGGAGCTCGAGGAAGAGGATATCGAGGAAGGCTACCTGCGTCTCTTTACAGTCGGCTCCGAACTCAAGGAACGATTCGGTAAGGACTTTGGAAAGCTCCCGGCAGGAGCCATTGGTATGTATTCATACATCGACAGGATGAAACAGGGGTTGCAGCAGTTAATGGCAGGGGCAAGAAAGTTCGCGCTCCAATATATCGACAGAAACGACCTAATGGCACTTACAAGGGATGCAGCCGAGGTATCAGGAATTACATATGTCATGGATGCTGACGCCAAAGAGGTTGACGAGATCCTGGGATAAATAGCTACAAGCATTAAGCGGTAGGCTATAAACTTATCGCTTATAGCTTAAAGCTAATCGCTCATTAAAAGGAGGTATTTAATTATGTTAAACTCAATATGCAAGGAAAACTGTGCGTCATGTTTTGCAGAACCGGTCTGCGCTGTAAAGGCGATCATAACCCAGCAGGGCTCGGTCTATGTAGAAACGGATAAATGCATAGGCTGTGGATGCTGCCGGACTGCATGTGTAACCTTCGGTTATGACCAGGCTCTGAAAAACAAGACAGTTGAATGGCTAAAGGGTGTAGGATAAAACGGTGAAACAATGAACGGATGGACTGGCCGTTGTTTGAGAGTTAACCTGACAGAGGGGAAACATAGTGTCGAGGAACTGAAACAGGAACTGTTTGAAAAATTTCTGGGCGGTCGCGGTCTTGGAGTTAAGATAATTACGGATGAGGTTTCTCCACAAACAGACCCTCTATCACCAGAAAACAAACTCGTTTTCTCTTCAGGCCCCATGGTCGGGACAGGCGCGGTTACCGGCGCGTCATGTAATGTAGTGACAAAATCGGCTTTAACCAATACTATTGCATGTGCAAAAATGAGAGGACATTTCGGTGCTGAACTGAAGTTCTCGGGGTTCGACGTGATTATAATCGAAGGTAAAGCCGAAACACCGGTTATCCTCTCGATTATGGATGACAGGATTCTAATTGTCCCTGCCCTTGAATACTGGGGAAGGGCAACTTCTGAAACCGAGGACATGTTCAAGGAAAGTTTAGGGGATCAATGGATTGCAAGAGAGACGTTTCTGGCCGTCATCGGGCCAGCCGGTGAGAACCTTCTGCCCATTGCAAACATCGTAAATGACCGGTTTCATTCAGTTGGAGGAGCCGGTATCGGTACGGTAATGGGATCAAAGAACCTGAAGGCGGTTGCCATAAAAGGACAGCATTCTCTTGAAGTAGCGGATGGCAACCGGTTCGTCCAGGTTGTCAATACCATGATCAACAAGCTCAACAGCGCCCCCCTGACCTCCCAATCAATGACTCAGTGGGGCACTGCATTTCTGATCGGCTTGTGCTATCAGAAGGGAATAATTCCCACAAACAATTTTCAGCACTCGTCTGTTGCCCTGAGAAATATCGGTACCGAAGCCATGGAGAGTGCCTTTGTCCTCAGGAACAGAGGCTGTTTCGCATGTCCCGTTGCGTGTATCAAGAAAAGCGAGATGAAGCATCGTGCTTATGAAGGCAAAGGCATGGTGCCAACCTATCTGTCAATCGGTTCACTCGGTACAAATTGCGGGATTACTGATCTTTTTATGATCGGTATGGCAAGTATGCTGTGTGCAGAAATGGGGCTTGATCCGGTTGCAACGGGAGGAACACTTTCAACGGCAATGGAACTGGTAGAAAAGAAGGTTACCACAGCAGAGGAATTAAAAATTGATCTCAAGTTCGGCGATGGTAACGGGTTATTGGATGCACTGCGTCTTATCTCTACGAAAAAAGGACATGCAAAGAGAATCGGCATAGGAGCAAAGGCTCTAGCTGATTCTTTTGAAAGACCTGATGTCTTTATGGGAGTTAAGGGCATGTCTCTTTCTCCTTTTGACCCGCGTGCTATTCAGGGGATGGGACTTCATTTTACTACGTCAAACTACGGGCCTCACCATCTCTACGGTTATACATTTATAGATGAACTTCTCAACGTGAACGAAAACCTAGATCCACTGGCAACAGAGGGAAAACCCTCACTGGTAAAGTCTTATCAGGATACAACAGCTGTTATGGATTCTCTCGGTTTATGCAACTGGCCGCTTATGGGGGTTAAATTTAAAAATTTCGTGCCCATGGTAAATAGTTGCATCGGAACAAGCTACACAGCAGAAGATCTGCTTTCTTTAGGTGAAAGGGTGTGGAATGCTGAACGCCTGTTCAATATGAAGGCCGGTTTCAAAGGTTCAGATGATGCTTTACCGGCGAGGTTTACTGAAGAGCCTATTTCCATTGGAGACAAAGAAGGGCAACTCAGCAGGATTAGTGAAATGCTTCCTGAATACTACCGCCTGAGAGGGTGGAACAATCAGGGTGAACCACTACCTGAAACATTGAAGTCACTTGTATTGGAGGGTTCATAATGTCTCGAATAAAGGTTGATCATACAAAATGTACGGGTTGCAGGCACTGTGAAATAGCGTGCTCCCTGAACCACGTGGCCAACACAGCTAATCCGCGACGTGCAAGGATACGCGTAATGAAGGATAAGAACCGCTATTACCCTGTGATATCGGGTCCTTTTGTGGATGCTGCGTGTACTTCAAAACAGGTTATCGAAATAGAAGGGCATCAATACGATATGTGCGCATTCTGCAGGGCTTCATGTCCTCAGAAACCATATTTTATCGAGGCAGAGACCGGAATACCCTTGAAATGTGACTTTTGCGGCATTCCGCCGAGCCCATCCTGTGTCAGATGGTGCAACACCGGTGCATTGGAATTGGTGGAAGATTAATCAGGCAAATCTCCCCTCCCTTGACGGGAGGGGATTAAGGGGAGGGTGAATATATAACAGGTACTAATCACCCCCACCCTAACCCTCCCCCGTCAAGGGGGAGGAAAGAAAATGGAATAATATATGAACAATAGTAATCCCGTTGGTGCGGTAATGGTCGTAGGTGGTGGAATCGCCGGAATACAGGCCTCTATGGATTTGGCTGACCTGGGTTTCTACGTATATCTGGTGGAAAAGTCATCAGCAATCGGTGGACTTATGGCCGCCCTGGACAAGACCTTCCCGACCAACGACTGCTCCATATGAATACTTGCGCCCAAGCTGGTGGAGGCCGGTCGGTCTCCCAATATTGAGATTATCACAAACGCCGAGATTCAGGAAGTCACAGGTGCTGTCGGCAATTTCAGCGTTACGGTATATAAGCGGCCCCGTTACGTGGACAATGCAAAATGCACCGGTTGCGGATTCTGTTCGCCCTATTGTCCTGTAACAATACCAAATCCGTACGATCAGCATTTGTCATACAAAAAGGGCGTTGATATTCTCTATACACAGGCGGTTCCCTCATCGTACTATGTTGATCCGGATCACTGCTTGTTTTTGAAGAGAAAGGAGTGCAAGCAGTGCACCAGGACGTGCCAGATCGGGGCGATTGATCTCGACCAAAAACCGGCGGTTGAAACTTACATGGTTGGTGCAATCATTTTGTCGCCTGGCTTTAAGGATATAAATCCTGACCGACTGTCTGCGTATCTTTACGAAAAATCTCCCAATGTAGTGACCGGCATGGAATTTGAGCGCATCTCAAGCGCCTCCGGACCATATCAGGGAAAGATATCAAGACCGTCTGACCTTAAAAAGCCCCATAAGATTGCTATCATTCAATGCGCTGGATCACGTTCATCCGCATCCGGCAACAGTTACTGTTCTTCAGTCTGCTGCAAATACGCGGTCAAGGATGCAATTGTTGCTCTGGAACATGAGCCTGACCTTGATATCACGATATTCTTCATGGACATGCGTATGTACGGGAAAGGACTCGATGCATTTTATGAACGGGCGAGAGATGCGGGAATAAAATTTGTACGTTCCAGGATATCTGGAATAATAGAAAATGAAGATACGGAAGACCTTACATTGAGATACATTTTAGAAGACGGGACTCTTAAAAAAGAGACTTTCAATATGGTTGTTCTTCCAACCGGACTGGAGCCGTCAGAGGGAACTTTTTTACTGGCAAAGGCAGCCGGAATAAATCTTAACAAATATGGTTTCTGCAATACAGATTTGTTTAATCCTATTTCAACAAGCAGGGAAGGTATCTTTGTTGCAGGAGGCTTTCGGGAGCCTGTTGCCCTTCCGGACAGTGTTATCCAGGCAAGCGGGGCTGCAGCAAGTGCTGCAGAACTTCTTACATCGGTAAGAGGCACGTTGATAAAGAAAAAGGAATTCCCTGAGGAAATTGACCTGGACGGCGACACACGCATCGGTGTATTCGTATGTCGTTGCGGCAAGAACATAGCAGGTGTCATTGATACATCTGAAGTGAAAAAGTATGCTTCTGAACTTCCAGATGTTTTTGTGAGCACGGAAAACCTCTACACATGCTCCAAGGATGCGCAAACTGTCATCAGCGAGACAATAGCAAAGGAAAAGCTGAACAGGATAGTGATTGCGGCCTGCACGCCAAGGACACATGAACCGCTGTTTCAGGAGACCGCCCGTGAGGCGGGACTGAACAAGTGTCTCATGGAGATGGTGAATATCAGGGACCAATGTTCCTGGGTGCATTCGCACGAAAAAGATGAAGCAACGAAAAAGGCAAAGGACTTGCTCAGGATGGCCGTTGCAAAGGCACGGTTTATTCAGCCGCTTGATGAACTTATCATTCGCGTGATTCCAACAGCACTGGTTATTGGTGGCGGGCTTTCCGGTATGACTTCCGCATTATCTATAGCAAACCAGGGATTTACATGTTACCTTGTAGAGAAGAATACGGAACTCGGAGGCAATCTGCGAAATCTTTATTACACATTAAAAGGTGATGATCCACAGTCATATATCAAGCAGGTCATCAGCCGGGTTAAGGCACATGAACGTATTAAGGTATATACTGATGCCGAGATTCAGAGCGTGGACGGGTTTGTCGGCAATTTCAGAACAGTTTTACATATCGATCAGGAGGAAGAAAGGAAGCCTGTTGAACTTCGACACGGCGCTGTGATTCTTGCCACGGGAGCGAAACCGTTTATTCCGGAAGAGTACCTATGCGGCAAAAACAAAAACGTCCTGATACAGTCTGAACTCGAAAAGAGTCTTGCCCTCGGCGGCTTTGTTCCCAAGAATAATGATACGGTAGTCATGATCCAGTGCGTTGGATCAAGGAACACAGATCATCCATATTGTAGCAGTATATGCTGCAGCATGGCTGTAAAGAATGCCCTGAAGATAAAAGATATAAACCCGAAAACCAACGTATACATACTGTACAGAGATATGATGACTTACGGCTTTTTTGAGGACTATTATACACGTGCAAGAAATAACGGGATTGTATTCATGCGATATGATCGTAATAACAGGCCTGAGGTTGTAGAGTATGAAGGCAGATTGAACATTACGTTGAGAGACCATGTTCTTGGTAACGATATAAAGATTCAAGCAGACTTGCTGGCACTGAGCACCGCAATTGTTCCTGAAAGAAACGCGAATTTTGAGAAATCACTGTCTGTCCCACGCTCTTCAGAGGGGTTTTACCTTGAGTCTCATGTTCAACTGAAACCCGTGGATTCGTATATTGACGGCATTTACATATGCGGTATGTCGCATTTCCCTAAGCCTGTTGATGACTCAATCGCTCAGGCAAAGGCCTCTGCTTCAAAGGCAGGCATGCTTCTATCCAGGGGTTATGTGAAGGCCGAGCCTATAGTTTCTTCATGTAAGCCTGAAATATGCATTGGATGCGGTCTCTGTGCTCACTTCTGTCCGTACAGTGCAATTCAGATGATCAAGGCAGAAAAGGGGAAAAAGGCAGAGATTATTGTTGCGGCATGCAAGGGATGCGGGGTATGCGCCTCATATTGCCCGACAAAGGCAATCACCATGGGAAGGTTCACGGACGAACAGATCAATGCACAGATTGAGGCATTCGGGGAATCCGTAAGTTGATAATAATTTAAAATAAAAATTCAAAATGCAAAACGACAAATTAAATACCCCACAGTAGAATGGTCGGATACTAATATGCCTATGATATCATTGACCCGAAAATATGAATCAATTTCGTTTATCCGTCATTCCGCACTTAATGCAGAATCCAGAAGGAATGCAGACTGGATTCCCGATCGTGTCGGGAATGACAGACAGCGAGTAAACGCATGAAATACAAACCGAGGATACTCGGTTTCCTTTGTCACTGGTGCTGCTACGCTGCTGCTGACTCAGCCGGTGTAAGCAGGATGCAGTATCCGCCGAATATCAGGGTGATCAGGGTAATGTGCACTGGCAGGATAGAGCCCGCATACATCCTGAATGGTTTTCTGAATAGCGCGGATGGAATCTTTGTAGGCGGCTGACACCTTGAAGAGTGCCATTACCGGTCAGGTAATTTCGAAGCCATAAACAGATTTGAATTGGTGAATATAATCCTCAACCACATTGGTATCGACACCAGCCGGTTTACTTATCGGTGGATATCCGCTGCAGAGGGTATCCGGTTTGTAAAACTTATAACAGAGTTTGACGGACGCATATCCGGCCTTGGTCCTTTTGGAGAACGTGAAGGACTTGACACCTTGACTGTTCACTATAAATTAAGGGCTGCCTTAAAGGCCGTAGAAGGGAGAGCACTGCGTATGGCATTTGCCAGGCAGGCTAAACAGATAAAAGAAGAGAGAACTTATGGACAGTTCCCTTCTAAGGATAAGCTTTTTGATATGTTTGTCAAGGAAATGACCTTGTATCAGACCCTGCTCTATCTTGAGGAAAAGGAGCGCTCTGCAGAGGAGCTTGCCGGGCTTCTGTGTATCCCCGTAGAGCAGGTCATGACATTTATGGAAACATTGAAGAAGAAAAATATGTGGAATGGAGAACTGAAATAAAGAACGTGGTCCGGGATTCGTTATCCGTATTCCGTGAACGGACCACGGATTCCGGACAACGGGGTAAATATGGATCCTGTAGATTTAAAAAGCACTGACCCTGATTTTAAGGATGTCGTTGCAGCAAAAATAGGCCTTGAAGTAATCAAGCCGTGCTACACCTGTGGCTCGTGTACAGGTGTCTGTCCGGTGCGCGAGGTGGTGGATGATTTTGATCCCCGGCGAATGATACACATGGTCGTGCTCGGCATGAAAAAGGAGATTCTCTCATCGGATCTGATATGGTTCTGCTGTCTCTGTAATACCTGTTACTCCGTCTGCCCACAGGGAATCAGATTCAGCCGGGTTGCAAAGGAGCTTCAGAAAATGGCAGTAGAGGAGGAGTATGTGAAAGAGGAGTTTTTAAATTGGCTGGAAGACTTGAAAGATTATTTGCAGGATTTATGCCGCAGGACAATGTTTCAGAAGGTAAGACAGGGTTTCTGGGGAATACACAAAATGCCCTGCTGGCAAAAAACAACAAGGAACAAGGAATAAGGAATAAGGTAAAAGGTAAAAGGATATGGATTTTGAGGCGATTGACCGCATACTGGAAAAACATGGATACCGACATGCAAATATTATCAGTATCATGCAGGATGTACAAGTCCTTGAAAACTATCTGCCGGAAGAAATCCTGCGTTATATTTCCCGCAAAATGGAGCTTGGTCTGACAAGGATTTTCGACATCGCTACCTTTTATAAAACATTCAGCCTCATGCCAAGGGGTAGACATATTATTAAAATTTGTTGCGGGACAGCGTGCCATCTCGGAGGTGCAGTTCAGAACCTTGAACAGTTGAACCGGCTCCTTCAGCTTAAAGATGGTGAAACAACGGAGGATCGATTGTTTTCACTTGAAACTGTCAACTGCCTCGGAACATGTGCATTGGCGCCGGTTGTTGCAGTGGATAATGACTATCATGAAGCAGTAAATGCTGGGAAAATTGAAAAAATTCTATCGCCCTATCGTAAGAAACG
>CAYFXR010000258.1:0-30220 GCA_964347155.1 uncultured Nitrospiraceae bacterium
TTCTATATACCATATTTCCTTTGATTGACAGAGTGTTTTAAAAATGTTATGTTCAGAAAAAATTAACACCGGAGTGGAATCATGTCATATCAGATCAATTTCAATATGTCTTTAAAATGTATAGATAAAGACGAACTTCTCAAGCGAATGGATGGAAAATCTAGCTTTGTTCTCGTTGATACGGTAGGGAAGTATGAAGGGAACAGATTCAAGATTAAGGGAGCCAAAACTATCCCATATCCTGAAGTAATAGATAGAAGAAAAGAATTAACACCATTTGATGAGATAATAATATATTGTAAACATAAGAATTGCAGTGCGTCCAAGAAAGTTGCGCTTGGATTAACATTACTGAATATTCCAAATGTGAAAGTATATGAAGGTGGAATAGATGAGTGGATTGCCCTTGATCTTCCGTTAGAGGAGGAATAGTTACGAGTTTACTTTTTGGAATAATTAAATATAAATTTACAACAACCCAGATCTAATACCTGGTTATCATCTGAAAATCGGGACCTTAATTGTTTTGTGATATGGTAAATCCTGTGAATACCTGATTTTCTTTTCTCTACTAATCCACATGTCTCCAATATCTTTAGATGTTTGGATATATTGTACATTTTTATATCGAGAATATTTGATAAATCCTGTACAGACATCTCCTGTCGTAAAAGCTCATGTATAATTTGCAAACGATTTTCATCAGCTAACGCCTTTAATATTATCGGCCAGTTAAGATGAAATTCATTGTTAGATTTATTCATTCTTTTCATATTATTCTATGGACATATAATTTATTGTTTTATTTAAATGAAGGATTAAAATTATATATTTTATTATAAAATATTTTTAAAAATTTGTTATTTTTATTTATTTGTAAAATACTTAGAGTATAACAAACAGTTTATTCATTGTAATTGAGCTATAAAAATTTCTAATTGTTCCCATCAGCAGTAGTATGTTATAATGGCTCGACAAAATCTTATCATTTTAGGTGTTTCGAAATTAAGGTATTCTAGATTTAAATATTATAACAATTCAGAATGTTATTATATCTTTTCATAGTAATATACTTTTTTATCTTGATTGCAGTTTTCATCTACGCCTCCCATCGCTACTACATGCTTTATCTTTACTACAAACACCAAAAAGATAAACCAACCCTTAAGGGAAAGCTGGAACGTCTGCCGCGTGTTACCATCCAGCTTCCCATATACAATGAAATGTACGTTGCACGACGGTTAATCACGGCATCATGTGATATTGATTATCCTAAAGAACTTATCGATATACAGGTTCTTGATGATTCCACAGATGAGACAGCAGTTGTAGCTCAAAAATGTGTGGAGGAATTAAAGGGAAAAGGGTTGGATATACATTATATCCATCGTACAAACAGAGTGGGCTTTAAAAGTGGTGCATTAGCGAATGGACTGAAAACCGCAAAGGGAGAGTTTATTGCCGTGTTTGATGCAGATTTTGTCCCACAAAGAGATATCCTGCAAAAGACCATCCATTATTTTATTGATACGTCTGTAGGAATGGTTCAAACAAGATGGACTTATTTGAACAGAGATTATTCTTTTTTGACCAAGATACAGGCAATCATGCTTGACGGTCATTTTGTCATAGAGCATACGGCAAGAAACTGGTCAGGAAGGTTTTTTAATTTTAATGGTACAGCCGGTATCTGGAGAAAGGTTGCAATACAAACTGCCGGAGGGTGGCAACATGATACACTCACAGAGGATCTGGACCTGAGTTATCGAGCACAGATAAAAGGGTGGAAGTTTATTTTTCTGAAAGATGAACTATCTCCCTCGGAGATACCTGTTGAGATTAACGGGTTCAAGAGCCAGCAGCACAGGTGGGCAAAAGGCTCAATACAGACGGCCAAAAAGCTGCTTTTTAAGATTATGAGAAGCGATCTTCCGCTGAAGGTAAAAATAGAGGCCTTTTTTCATCTTACAAACAATACTGCATATTTTCTTATGTTATTGCTTTCTATCTTAATTTATCCTTCCATGGTTGCAAGGATTAATATTGGATGGTTTCAGATGCTCGTTACTGATGTACCGTTCCTGTTGGTTGCAACAGTCGGTATTTCATTTTTTTATATTTGTTCACAAAAAGAGGCGTATAAGGGCTGGAAATCCAGGATATTTTATTTGCCCATGTTGATGTCTCTTGGTATCGGGCTTTCAGTTAATAATTCAAAGGCAGTTTTAGGAGCAATTTTCAATAGACAGACAGAATTTAAACGTACTCCCAAATATAAAATCGAAAAGAAAAAAGACAGATGGCTTGGGAAGAAATACAGGGGAGAAATAAATTTTATGGTCATAATAGAGTTGCTCCTCGGAATTTATTTTACATTCAATATATATTTTGCATATATCAATAAAATTTATGTGTCAATTCCGTTTCTTATGTTGTTTCAGGTTGGATATTTTTATATTGCATTTTTATCAATATTTCAAGTAATATTGGGTGGCATAGCTTCAAATCGACTTACACGCCACTTTACTAACAAGAATACCGAAGATGTAGCGATAGCTTAATAAAATGATAACTATTAACAAAATTATTGATATCATTTCAATAAAAATTAAATCCTAAAGAAAAGGAGTGAAGCCATGAGAAACAAAATGTTGATGATTTTTTTACTATTATTGGCGGGGTGCTTTTTTATTTCTAATGATGCTTTTTCAGCTTGGACACAGGCAAAAGGACACTCTTATAATTCGCTTACATTAAGCTATTATAAGACAACCAAGACATATACTACCTTGGTGAGGGAAGGTGCAGCCGAGCATGTCGTTAATACGCATGCTGAACCTTTCGCAAGTGAAGATGAGGAATTTACCTCTACAAAGATAACATATTACGGGGAATATGGTGTTACCGATAAAATCACGGCTATCCTTTCAGTCCCATACGATTGGCAAAGATCCAATGATAACCTGAAGTATGCGGGTGAAGCTGGGCCAAGGGGTATAGGGGATATAAATCTTGGGCTGAGACACAAGCTTGTTGACAATATTGCAGGTACAGGTGTATTGTCGTCTGTTCAAGTCGAAGTAAAGGTTCCGGAGGCATATGATTACGGTGATCCTCTTCATGATTTGAGTCTCGGAGACGGACAATACGATACTACATTGGCCATCTTATTAGGTCGAGGTCTGCCCGGAGGATATATCTGGGTTAACGCAGGCTATAAGTTTAGATTCGAAAATAATGAGCAGTATCCTTTTAAACCGTCAGATCAGATCAAGGTTACCATTGGCGGTGGATACACGGTTAATTCATGGCTGATGATAAGCGGAACTTTTGCATGGACTAATGCTGTAGGAAATGCAAAACTTTCAAATGAGCTTCTCGATCATGACCCTGCGATTACAGGAGGAAGAGCAAGAAGCGCAAGGAATATCCTTGAGGCAGAACTTATAAAATATGAATTAGCACTCGAGTCTGATATAATAAATGCAGGAATTGATTTCTGGTTTGGTATAACACCGAAAACGAAGATAGTGCTTTCATATAACAGGGATTTAAGAGGTTGGGGTGATTTCGGCAGCAAGAACTGGTCACTTGGTGAAACTTCGAGTTTAGCCTTAGTTTACATGCACTAAATTACATAAAGAAGTTATCATATTCATAGCTTTTAAGGAAGATTGCTTTTGCTGTAATGTCAGCAAAAGCAATCGTTGTCTTGATTCCGGGTAATGAAAATTAAAAAAAAACGTTATTTTCCCTCATAGCAGTTTTTCTTGTTATTATATTATCTTTATACATCATTAAAAACAGATATACATTAACCGCTGTTTTCTATCAGACTCTGCAAAAGCAAGACAGAGCGATTGAACAGTTTACAAAAGCCATTGAATCAAACCCCGATGATGCGTATTCCTATTATCAACTTGGATTAATATATAAAGATATGCGAGAATTTAATAAAGCTGAGAATACATACAAGAAATTGCTGGAAATCTTTCCAGACCACCCTTATGCCAACTATGATTTAGGGTATGTCTATAGAGAAAAGGGATTATACAATAAGGCGATATCGCAATATAACAAGGCATTGAAGATTAATCCTCAGAATACGTATGCACTCTCTGATATCGCGTATATTTTCAAAGAAACCGGCAGGTATCAGGAAGCGCTTTTACAGTATAAGAAGGTTCTCGAAATAGATCCTTCTCAACCTTATGCATTGTGGGATCTTGCCGTGGTTTATGAAAAAATGGGAATGAAAGATAAGGCTGAAGAGCAGTTCGAATATTACCATGAAATAACGGACTGCAGTTTCAGGAGATTCTGGAACTGCCTTGATTGATTGAATACTGCAGCGTACATAATAGTAAATCTCTTTTTATTCACTTCCTGGTATATCTTCCTATATAGAAAAAAAGAATACATCTCATTTGCTGACAGATGCATAGGGACTTTCGTTTTGTGTTTAACACAGATCATCGCAACTGAGATGTTGCTTGGTACAGTTTTTAAAAAACTCTATGGAACACCGCTTTTTTTGTTAAATATTTCTATATCATCCGGTGTTTTCATTTGGTCTGTATGGACAGGTAAGGTTAGCGGCATCTTCAGGGAGATAAAAGATGAGACTATCCGTATTTTTAGAATCATTAAGAGGGACCTGGTATTATTATGTATTTTCAGTCTCTTTTTTATTTCAGTTTTGTGGGTGGTATTTTTAGGATATCTTTTTCCCCCTTATACGTGGGATTCTCTCTACTACCATCTCCCGATAGTAGGCCAAATCATGCAAAGCGGTGCTATCCAGGAAAATCCTACACCTTCATTTATTCAGCAGTACATCAATATTTTCTCTAAAAACATAAACCTTTTTTTTCTGTGGAATATCATATTCCTGAAGAGCGATGTCATAGTGGATTTAAGCCAGTTGTTTTTTACGATTGCAGGGGTTCTTACTATATACAGCATCGCCATTAAACTGAATATAGAGGAAAAATACGCACTGTATTCTTCTCTCCTCTTTTACTTTACCCCTATACTCATTTTGCAATCGACGGCAAATTATGTGGATGGCGCTGTATCCATGTTGTTTCTTATGGTTATAAATTTCCTTATGTATGATGACATGGAACATTTCACTGAGAATAATGTATCGGTAAGACCACTTGGAAAGAGAAAAACGTCCCTCCTCCTTTCAGGGTTGGCAGCGGGTATTTTACTGGGCTCAAAACCTACAGGTCCTTTATTTATTGTCGTATTGATAGGCGCAATCTTGATTCAGGAATGTATAAAACATTTTAAACTATTGAACATTACAGACGCGGTTAAAGGATATTTTCTCAAAGAAGGTCTTAAAGCGTATCTGACTTTTTTTATCGTACCGGTATTTTTAATAGGAGGGTACTGGTATGTGAGAAACTGGCTATTTTACGGTAACCCTGTATATTACATGGATGTTTCCATTTTCAATATTACACTTTTCAAAGGCCTGAAAAAAGACTGGGTAGAGCCTGCGCCCGAGATTATGAACAGTTTGACTTATATAACAAGGCTGTTCCATGTATGGCTGGAAAAGGTTGAGTATTATGTGTACGATTCAAGGTTGAGCGGATTCGGACCTCTATGGTTTATCCTGTTTTTGCCCAGTATTGTATTTTCTTTCGTTTATGCGGCACTAAAGAAGAAAAGCAGCTTCCTGTTTATAAGCATGATACTTGTTGTTGCATTTTTAGTGCATCCGAGAAACTGGACTACAAGGTATGTTATTTTTATCGTTGGGCTGGGAGCACTTTCTTTTGGACTTGCAATCGATTATTTCAACAGAAGGGGAAAAATATTAGGCATTATTGCACTATTACTCTCAACATATACTTTTTTTACTGCAAATTCACCGTGCATTATGCCGGAAAAGATTAAAGAATTTCTTCTTCTGCCTGCAGGCGAGCGCACATTATCCCGGCATAAGCCTTTAAATATAGATATAAAGGTGCGGAGTGAATACGGATACTGGATCTGGATAGACAGGAACATATCAAGAGGTGAAACCCTTGCATATACTTTTGAAAAGACTGAATTAGACACGAATAAGCCGTTTTTTCTTGCTCCATTGTGGAACAGGGAATTTTCAAACAAGGTAGTTTACGTCAAGTCTGATACGTATAAAGAATGGTTGGAGAATTTAAAAAATAATAATGTCACATATATACTCGTGAAACGTCCTTCACAGGAAGATAAATGGATTGAAAAAGAAAGGAGCGTTTATTATTCGCTTCGCTGGCTAGGAAATATTACAGAGAAATTTAAAGTTGAATATACAGATAAAAATTATAAAATAGTGAGGTTCAACAAAGCAGAAGGCAAAAAGACAGGGAATAATAGATGAAGGATGAACACAGAAAAGATATACTGTTTTTACTGTATATGCTTATAGTATTGACACTGGCAGTGATATATTTTACAGTACCTGAAAGGGCACTATTTATAGAAAATGAGATAGAATGGTGGAAAGAGTTACAGGGAACTGTTGCCCACTTTTTTAAGTAGATTTAAGTGGTATAATTATAGTAAAGACATATGTAGGGTTAGAAAATATATATAGTTTTTTTAAATAAGACAATTAGATCATTGACTTTTGCGCTTGGTTACTGGTTAATTGATAAATAATTCTAATAATGAGTGTTAGATAAAATGACTTCTCAAAGAGCATTGTTTATAGTCCCCCCTACCGGTCTATTCTACAGAGATGACCGGTGTCAGGTTTCGCTGAAAGGTGTTTCAAATGCACCGAGAGAACCTTTAGACTTAGAATACATGGCTGCCGTCCTCGAAGAAAACGGTTGTGTATGCCAAATGAGGGATTATCCGGTTGAAAACGGTACCTGGCAGGATGTGGAAAACGACATCAAGAATTTCGATCCAGCCATGCTTATTATTTACACAACGATTACATCTGTGAGAGAGGACTTGCATGCGTGTAAAATCGCCAAAGAGATTAACTCCGACATCAGTACAATCGCAAAAGGTGGTGATACCACGATAAGTCCTGTCGAGACACTGGAGATGAGCGAATATCTTGATATTGCACTCGTAAGCGAACCTGAGTTGACAATACTTGAGATCGCCCGGAATAAAGAGCTTAAAGATATCAAGGGTATTTGCTACAGAGAAAACGGCAAGATATATAAAAACAGTAAGAGGCCGTTTATCGAGGATATCGATATATTGCCTTTCCCTTCAAGACACCTTCTGGATCATAGCAAATATATAAGACCTGATACGGGAGAGATCCAGACTACTATCCAGACCAGCCGCGGCTGTCCGGCAAAATGCATATATTGTCTCAGCACAGTCGTTTCAGGTGCTCATTTAAGGCTTCGTTCCCCTATGAATGTAGTTGACGAGCTTGAACACTGTGTAAGAGATTACAAAATCAGAAACTTTTTCTTCAGGGCCGATACTTTTTCATGGGACAAGGAATGGGTTATCAGTGTCTGTAAAGAAATTATTAACAGGAAACTTGATATAGAGTGGGTTGCAAACAACCGTGTTAACACCTTAGATGAAGAGCGGCTTATGTGGATGAAAAAGGCGGGTTGCTGGCTTGTATCATTCGGTATTGAGAGCGGGAATCAGTATATCCTGGACATGACACAGAAGGGAATAACCCTTGAAGAGTCAAGAGAGGCACTAAGGCTGGCAAAGAAGTGCAAACTGAAGACGTTCCTGACTTTCATGATCGGTATGCCGTGGGAGAACAGAGATACAATAATGCAGACATTTGATTTTGCCAGAGAACTTGACGGTGATTACTTCGAAGTTATTCTTCCATTTCCTTTTCCTGGTACAAAATATTACGAAATAGCAAAGAGAGACGGATTGATACTCGATGGGGCATATGATAAGCAATACGACCATTTCAATTCTGTTGTCAGGACATATCATCTTTCAGCAGAAGAACTGACTGAATTGAAAAAGAAGTCCTTCTGGTATTTATATGCGAGGCCGAAATATGTCAAAAAGATACTGTCCCATTGTGATTCGCCAAGGGTGTTTATGAATTATCTTTCATATGGATATAGCAAGATGAAAGCACATTTTGCTATTTCCCGTTCCTGAATATTATCTCAGACTCCATAAAAAACGCCTCAAGGAAGGATCATGTTATCTGATAAAAAGATAGCTGTATTGATACCGGTGCTTAATGAAGAAAAGACACTGCCGCTTGTTTTCAACGATATACCAAAGGATCTTGTGGAAGAGGTTGTAGTAGTTGACAATGGAAGCAGTGACAATACCCCTTTAATATCCAGAGAGTGGGGAGCGACCTTATTATTTGAATCCAGGAGAGGTTATGGATATCCCTGTCTCAGAGGGATTGAATACCTCAAGACAAAAAATCCGGATATCGTAGTTTTTCTGGATGGAAATTACAGTGATCATCCAGATGAGATAATCAAGCTTGTTGAACCGATGGTGAAGGAAGATTATGATTTAGTTCTTGGCTCAAGGGTTATGGGTGAGGTTGAAGAAGGTGCCCTTCGCATCCCGGTTCGTTTTGGCAATCTTCTGGCGACTACTTTAATCAGACTATTTTATGGATTTGAGTATACTGACTTGGGTCCTTTCAGGGCTATTAAATTTGGCAAATTATTAGAACTTGACATGCATGACAACCTTGGATGGACTGTTGAGATGCAGGTTAAGGCAATCAAAAGGAAATACAAGATATTGGAAATCCCTGTCAGGTATCGTGCTGGAACTGGCAAGTCAAAAATTACAGGAGACGTGAGAGGTATTATTGTAGTAGGGTACAGGATTTTACGTGTTATTTTTAAAAATTTATTTTACTGTTCAAAATAAACTAGAGGTGAATTATGGCTATCTCTGATTATTTCAGGCCTGTCTTGTCCATGACTTCTGAAGAGGTAAGGAAGTTTCTGAGAGATAAAAATCCTGATGAATATAACCTCGTTGATGTGCGGCAGCCAACGGAATATGAAAAGGGACACATACCAGGTGCCCGTCTTATCCCGGTGGGAGAGATTGAAGAGCATGTTCATGAACTCGATTCGGGAAAACCGACAGTTGCTTATTGAGGCTCGGGTGTTCGCAGCCGTGCTGCTGCTGCGAGATTATCAGATGCTGGATTTAAAGAAGCCTATAGCATGAAAGGCGGTATCAGTGCATGGGAAGGGCTGACGGCTGAAGGAGCTCCTGAAGCGGGAATGGCATATTTTACGGATGCAGACAAACCGGAAGACCTTATAATCCTTGCCTGGATGCTGGAGGAGGGAACAGGAAAATTTTATACAGAAATGCCTGCTATTCTCAGTGATATGGAAGCAGTTGCACTGTTTCAAGATCTTGTATTTGCTGAAGAACAGCATAAGGCAACGCTTGTTAATTTCTACAAGGATTTGACTAATGCAGAGTCAGTACCGGAGAATCTTGGCGCTCTTATATCTTCAGAAACTCCAGGTGATATCATGGAGGGAGGAATAAGTGTCAGTGAGGCATTGGAATGGGCAAAAGGCAGAGATATGGAAGCTATACTTGAATTTACAATCTCCCTAGAAGCGAACTCTTTAGACCTTTATATTAAAATGGGTCGAAAGATGGGGGACAGTAATTCCAAAAAGATATTTGACCTCCTCTCAAAGGAGGAAAAGAAACACCTCGAACGAATGGCAAAATTGCTTGAAAAGAGGGTCAAATAATGCATTTTCTAGGTAGAGGGAATTATTAAATTTTTCTTTTAAACGGTCTGAGGATATCTTCAAGTATGAGATAAAGCGAAGGTACGAGGAGAAGGGTAATAAATGTGGCAAAGAGGATGCCGAATCCAAGGCTTATAGCCATTGGGATAAGAAACTGTGCCTGGACGCTTTTTTCAAGAATTATCGGTGTTAAACCCAGAGAAGTAGTGAGCGATGTAAGTATAATCGGACGGAACCTGCGCTGGGCTGATTCAACGACTGCCTGAAATAATTCAGCACCCTGCATCCTTTTCTGGTTTATAAAATCAATCAGGAGCAGAGAATCATTGACAACCACTCCGGTAAGGGCAACGATCCCGAACATGCTGAGTATGCTTAAATGAAAACCCATGATGAGGTGTCCCAGTAATGCGCCTACCATCCCGAAGGGGATTGAAAACATGATGATAACTGGCTGGATATAGCTTCTAAATGGAATTGCCAGTAGTGTATAGATCAGCAAAAGGGCCATTAAAAAACCCTTTCGCATGCTCTCCATTGACTCCCTGCGCTCTTTTTCCTCACCCTCCAGATCATAGGCAAGCCCCGGATAATCGTTGGTAATTTCCTGAAGCACCGTGTTCTTTAAGTCGAGAAGGATTTCGTCAGCATTTGCAACCTTGTTGTCTACGCTGGCAGTTATGTTGATCACCCTTTTCCTGTCAGTACGGTTGATTTGACTGAAGCCACGTCCTTCATACACATATGCAGCCTGGGCAAAAGGAATCTCTCCACCGTCAGGAGTACGAATGCGCAGAGACTCAAGATCACCGAGTGTCTTCCTGTCTTCTTCCGGATAGCGTACCATTACTTTTACCTCATTGCGTCCACGCTGTATCCTGAGTGCTTCGGCCCCGTAAAAGGCAGATCGAATCTGGCGGCCAAGATCTTCTTCTGTTATGCCTAGTGTGCGTGCTTCAGACATTATTTTTAGTTTTAGTTCCCGTTTACCCCGTGTGTAATTGTCGGCAATGTCGCTCACACCCGGATACTGTGCAAGTGCAATCTTAATTTTTTCTTTGGCCTTTTCCAGTACAATGAAATCTTCATGTGCGAGGCGGATATCGATATTTGCTCCAAAGCGTACGAGATTGGAAATAATGGTAATAGAATCTGCCCCGGGCACCTCACCTACCATGTTTCGCCATTTGCTGGCAATCTCTTCAGACGGAATACCCCGCTGTTCGCTCTGTGTTAATAAAACAGCGACTTCTGAGAGATGGGAACCTGAAGATGTACCCTCACCGGCATGACCGTAGAGGATACTGCTGCCGACAGAGGAATAAATATGCCGGAGGATACTTTTTCTTTGAGGAAGATTTTTATCATACTCGGCGACTAATTCCTGTGCCTTAGTTACCACGTAGTCCTGTGCCTTTGCTGTTTCCTCAACAGTGGTTCCGATAGGCATTTTAATGGATGCGGTTATTAAGTCGCCCTCAACTTGAGGCATAAAATGGAACTTGATAATCCCGCCTCCGATAATCCCGATTGCAATGAGGAGAAAAGCTAAAGATACCGCAAGAGTGGTATACCTGTACTGAATACAGGAAGATAAAAAGCGTTTATATGGCATGGCAATAAAACCCTCAAGCCATGTTCCGAAACCTCTCTGTATCCGCGAAATAAAAGCAAAAAGCCCGTTTGATGAGCCACCGGTCGATTTCATACTCAGATGAGCTGGAAGTATGAGAAGCGACTCAATAAGGGAAACTATCAAAATTGGTATGACTACAAAAGGAATGGTCTTTATGAACTTGCCCATTATACCGCTTACAAAGACCAGCGGCAGAAAGGCGGCTACTGTAGTCAGTACGGAAAAAATAACCGGGCGGGCAACTTCGATAGCACCATCTATAGATGAGGCCATAAAGGGTTTTCCCATGTTGCGGTGTGTATAGACATTCTCCCCCACAATAATCGCGTCATCTACTACAATTCCAAGTGCAAGAATAAAGGCAAAGAGAGAGAGCATATTGATCGAAACATCAAGTGAAGGCATCATAAGGAGGGCACCCAAAAAAGATATGGGAATGCCGAGCATTACCCATAACGCAAGCCTTATCCGGAGGAATAATCCCAGAACAAGAAAAACAAGGATTAATCCAAGAAATGCGTTTTTCAAAAGCAGGTTCCTCCTGCTCTTTAAATATTCTGTAAAATCATTCCATATTGCTATTTTGATTGAATCAGGCAGTACGTGACGTCTTTGTTCTACATATTTTTTGACAAGGGCGGATATTTCCAATGGTTTCTGCTTGCCAACGCGGTATACAGCTACCATGGCCGCCGGCAGGCCATTAAAATTGGAAGACTGATCCGTTTCCATGAACGTATCCCGCACTTCCGCGATATCTTCCAGCTTTACTTCAGTACCGTCACTATTCTGAAGTACGGTGATATCGGAATATTCGGTTCCTTTATAACGTTTTTCTTTTGTTCTGATGAGAATTTCCCCTCCTTTTGACTTGACCGCCCCGCCTGGAAGATCTACCGATGCCTTCCGTATCCTGTTTGCTATCTGTCCGAGTGTCAGGCCGTAACGCTGTAAATTTTCTTCCTTTACTTCTATGGAGATCTCATAGGGACGAACACTTCTCAGTTCTACCTGGGTAATTTCAGGCATAGAGAGCAGGTCGTCCCTGATGTATTCAGCCTGTTCACGCAGGCTCCGTTCAGAGGCATTGCCGTAAACCACCACTGAAACCACCTCGCGTCGGTTTATGATTTTTGTGATAACCGGTTTCTCTGCCTCTTCAGGGAAGGTTATGATGCGGTCGACTTCCGCCTTTATATCCTGGAGGATCAGATCAGTATCTTCACCCGGCAGGATTTCGACTGTTACCGTGCCGAAACCTTCTGATGCAACTGATTTTATTTCCTTAATACCTGTAAGGCTGCTCAGGTTTTCTTCTATTTTAAGGATTATCCCGTCTTCAACCTCTTCAGGCCCGGCTCCAGGATATGCAACAGTAACCTGGACCATGTCTAAATCAATTTCAGGAAAGACCTCCTGTTTTATTGCTAAGCCCATGATAAGGCCGCCGATTATGAATATCATCATCAGGAGGTTCGCAGCCACGTGATTTTGTGCCATCCATTTAATAGGACCCTTCATTTATTCTGTTTCTCCCTATTAACCAAAAAATGCATTTTACATAATGCAGGCATTATCTGGGTTAATCAAGTTACTGTTTTAAAAAAGATTCAAAAGTTCAAATAGTAATGTTTCAGCTGTTTCAACCATTTTAACGGTTTGCACGGTTGAAACTGATGAAACGGTTTTTATTCCATTGCCCTCAGTTTCATTCCATCAGCAGCTCCTGAAATATTGGTTAAGACGATCATGTCTCCGTCGTCAAGACTCTTGCCAATAATGACTTTTTCTTTTTCTATACGAACAGGAATGACATTTTTTATCCGCAGTTTATTTTCTTTGTTCATTAACCATACCGTAGAATTATCACGGAAGGCGATTCTGGGAATTACGAACACATCCTTTAGAGTCTTGCCCCTGATCTGAACAATCACAAATGTGCCTGATGCGAGTACTGGATGCGCAGGGTCTTTTTGCTCTATGATTCCGTAAGGATCTTTTATTTCTACTACAAGCTGCATCATACGGCTCTTTGGATCAACCTCTCCGGTGGATCGTACTACACGGCCTTGCCATGTATACTGCTTTCCGCCTATATGTACGCTAATATAGGCAGGAGATCCATTATGAGTTTTACCGTAAAGTGGAATGTGTAACCATCGCAAATCATCCGCTGACAGAGGTACATGAATTTCTGCTGTATCAGTTCCTGCGAGTTCGGCAACTCTATCGCCTGTTCTGACATACTGACCGAGATCAATATCTTCTGACCTTACCCTGCAGTTAAAAGGCGCTTTGATTTTTGTCCGCTCCAGGTCCAGTTCTGCCTGTTCAATAGCCGCAGATGCTGATATCAGGGCAGCCCTGGCATTCTTCAACTGGGGTTCATACAATACAAGGGGGTTGGGCGGGGTCTGACTGTCATTATTTATCTTTTTCCATTCTCTGCGGGCAATGCGTGCCTGACTTTCTATAGTTGCCAGATCATATTCGGCCTTTGCCTTGACAGCCTTTGCCTTTTCGAGAGCGAGTCTGTAATCGCTGTCTTCTATTTCAAAGAGTATCTCATTTTTTTGAAAAAACCCTCCCACAACAAATTGAGGAGATACGGATGTAACACGTCCACTTACCTGGGGAATAACAGAAACCTCCTGTGCAGCTTTCACGGTACCTGTACCCTTTATCATGATCTCTTTATCCTGCTTTTGTATCCTGAGAACCTGTACGAGTGCGCCGGGGTCTTCTTTTATATCCTTTTTTGGCTCAGGACGGCTGTGTATCAGGGCAATCATTATAAAAGCTCCTGATAGAATGATAATAATTGGAATCACAATCTTAATAAATTTTGTCTTCTGGCTCATTTGTAATTTTCCTTCATCTGTTTAGATATTAACTTTATACTGCCTTGGCTCGTTACTTTTATCTCTCCTTATATTCCTCCCCTTAATTCTCTCACCACTTCACTGACCCATTTACCTCCCAGTGCACGTACCAGCTGAATGCGGTCTGATATGAACTGGCGTTTTGCCGTCAGCAGGGTGCTTTTTGAATCATAAAAACGCTGCTGGGCAGTTAGCACAGGCAGGTAATCAGTCAGTCCCTGCAAATAATTATCAAGCGAAAGCCTGAGTGCATCCTCTGATGCAGAAACCCTTTCATGAAGCATTTTAATCCTCTCTTCAGATGCTCTGCTTTGTGCGAGGGCATCCTCAACTTCTTTGAATGCATTCAGAACAGTCTCGTGATAAACAGCTAAATTCCCCCTGAACACCGCATTTGTACGATCCACCTCGGCCTTTCTTCTCCCTGCATCCAGAATTGGCTGAGCTGCCTGCAAAAGAATATTCCAGAATGTGTTGGGAGAATCCAGAACCGTCCTGATTCTATCACTGGCTCCTCCGTAGGTTCCTGTCAGATTAAATGAAGGGAATCTGTCTGCTATGGCAGCGGCAATCCTCTGGTCACTTGCTTTAAGACGCAGAAGGGATGCTTCGATATCAGGTCTTCTGACAAGAAGCTGCGAAGGTAAACCGACCGGAAAAACAGGAGGATCGATTAACTCTTTGATATTACCGGCTATTTCTTTATCGGGAAAGCGTCCGATAATTAAAGAAATTGCATTCAACGTATTGGACAGATTAGCCTCAAAAAGCGGCTTCTGTGACCTTGCTGCAGCGAGATTTTGACGTGACTGGTAAACATCGATTGCAGGGACAACACCTTCCCGATATCGGCGTTCTACCCTCTCCAGCGTATCCTGAAAAGAGGCAATCGTACGGTTTGAAAGTTCCAGTTGAGTGCGTTGTTCTACTGCAAGATAATAAAGATCTGCCAGCTGGGCAGAAATACTTATGTACAGAGCCTTTAAATCCTGTTTTGTTGCGAATGCATCAAATTGAGCGGCTCGAGTACTTGAATCGAGTCGTTTCCACAGATCCAATTCATAACGTGCTGCTGCGGAGAGAGAGTAAGTCTCAGAAGTGAATGCTCTAAAGCCATTTGATAGACCGGATACGCTTCCAAATGATTGGCGGGTCTTTCCGCCTGAACCATCAATATTCACCGTAAGTCCTCTGGAAGAATCGGTTATGCGTACAATTGCCAGTGACTGCTGGAGACGCTCATATGCCTGGGCTATATCGAGGTTCTGTCTGAAGGCTTTTTCCATAAGTGAATTTAGTTTTTTATCCTCAAACTGTTCCCACCATTTGCCGATGGGAGGTGAAGGTTCAGCTTCTTGTGATGAGAATGTTGTAGGCATTTCAGCCAGAGACTCTGAAACCTTTGATTTATGTAGTGAACATCCTGCCAGTAGTACTACGGTAACCGCAATCATAATCTTCCCTAATCCCTCTTTTTCCCTCATGCCTTCATCCCTGCCGTTACATATGGAATAATAAGTTCGATTAATGAATGAGCATCAAGGTCAGTATTAATGTTTAGCGGTTCCATATTGATATTTCCGCAAATATGCATTGTATGGAATAGGGCTCCCATTGTGAAATGTATGCGCCAGAAAACCAGCTCACGCGGCTGATCGGGCAAGGCCTCAGATACTGTTTCAAGCAGTAGATGGGCCATTGGCTTAATGAACCGGACAAATACCTTTCTTACAGTATCGTCAGGGTCGGCAAAAGACCTTCCAATAAATGTGACAAAGTCTTTTCCTCCGGGTTCTGACTCTCTAAATGTAATAGTGGGTTCGATAAATGCCGTAAGGACTGCCTTTATGTCCGGTCTTTTCCCCTTTGCCCTGGCATTTTCCCTGACCTCCTCAAGCCTCTTTCTGCGAATCTGATTAAGCGGCAGAATCCTCCGTTTAATGACCTCTTCAAGCAGGGTTTTTTTGGAGCCGAAGTGATAATTAACAGCCGCAAGATTTACTTTGGCCCTGCCGGTAATTTCCCTCATGGACGTACCGCGAAATCCCTTCATGGCAAAGAGCGACTCTGCAGCATCAAGAATGTGTTGTTTCGTATCAGGCTGACTCATACCATTTCCACCTGTTCATACAATTGATTAAAACAAATGTTTGAATATTTGTCAAGGGGGGCTTGTTTCAATATTCCCCTCTTTGGCAAAGAGGGGTTAGAAGACTTTGGACTTTGGGGACGTTCTTAATTACGTAAACTAATTCATAGTAAATTAACGAAGTTAAAAACATCCCCAACTTACCCAACTTCCACAGATAAATTCAGAGGTCAAATTTCCAGAACCGGAGGTTCGACCTCGACACAAAACGCAACAACACGCAGGGCCATAGTGCGCCGTGCCCATATTTTTTACTAATATTCCTAGAAAATATATAAAATTATGATATTATAAGTCTGATGCCAACAGTACTTAAAGTTAGATAATATCGCTTCTTTTTTTATGCAGGAGATAAGGATGAATCCGTGCATATTCATATTGAACGTGATGATAAAATTGCAAAATTTTGGCTTGATCCTATTAGACTGCAAAGCAGTGGAGGATTTAGCCGGATAGAAATTAGTAAAATTCATAAAATTATTATTAATAATCATTCAAAATTATTGGAGGCATGGAATGAGTATTTCGGCAGTTGAAATAGAAGTCCCATATGCTGAAAATGTGAGAGTAACTAAAGATACTTTGAGTGTAGACCTTAGCGATGGGAGGACAATCTCAGCTCCATTGGACTGGTTTCCTCGTTTAGTATACGCTACTCAAAAAGAAAGAAATAATTGGAGATTAATAGGTAGGGGTCATGGTATTCATTGGGAAGACATTGATGAAGATATTAGTGTTGAAGGATTATTAGCTGAGAAACCATCAGGGGAGAGTCAGTCTTCTATTAAAAAATGGCTAAATCGACGACCTAAAATTCGCATAAAAAATCGTTTAATATTGAACGAGCGCCAGAGGGGACTTTTTGGAAAAGGCATAGGGGTCTCCCATTTAAAGGGAAAATAGTCTCTTGTGTTTCTCGTCGGTGCCTGACCCCATGCTACCCATGGTGACCCCTAGCTGCCCCCGAAACCGTCAAATCTGCTATTATAAGTATCACCATGTCACAAATAAAAATATGCCCTGACTGCGGAACCGAGTATTTTTCTCATATTGAAAACTGTGCGGACTGCGGTGCTTTCCTCCTCTTACCCGAGGAAAACAGGAGGCTGCAGGAGGAGCGGAAACACTGCAGGGAGAAGATACTGGAAAATCCGGTGGTAATCAGGGAGGGCGATCTGAACTGGATCGATGAACTGTATAACGTTCTTATTGACTCCTCTATTCCCTGTGTGGTTCAGACAGATACGGGCTGCAAAAAAGGCTGCAGCGGACATCCTTGCCGGTTGCTGGTGTCGGTTTCGGATGCTGAAAAGGCAAATGAGCTTATTGAAGAACACTACATGAACATCCATCCGGAAATCCGGGCTTCAAAGGAAATGATCAGAGATGGGAAATGCCCGGCATGCGGTTCCCCTGTAGGTCCTGATACAGTTGAATGCCCCGACTGCGGGCTGACTCTCCTTATTATTGAATAATATGAAGACTTGCAGTGCGAAAGCAGGAAAGAGCGGAAGTGTGGAAAGAAGCAGATTTTACACATAAAAATGTGTTATAATTTGTGTGAAAGGAGGTTTTAAGATGGCAACCAATCTTGCTATTGATGATACATTGATAATTGAGGCACAAAAAGCAGGACATCACAGGACTAAAAAGGAGGCGGTCACGGCTGCTCTCAAGGAATATATTGCACGCAAAAAACAGCTGGAAATTGTCGACTTATTTGGCACGATTGATTTTGACAGGAATTATGATTATAAAAAAGCAAGAAAGAGATGAAAGTCCTCGTTGATACGTGTGTTTGGTCTCAAGTCCTCAGACATAAATCCCCTAATATCAAACTCATAAATAAAATAAAAGAACTTGTCAACGACGGGCTGGTAGTCATGATAGGCCCGATCAGGCAGGAGCTTCTTTCCGGAATTCCTGATGAAAAACAATTTAATAAGGTCAAAGAAATACTTTCTTCATTTGAGGATATTCCTCTGAAGAGCGAATATTTTGAGAAGGCAGCCGAATTCAGCAATATTTGCCGAGGCAAAGGAATTCAGGGATCAACAACTGACTTTTTAATCTGTGCCGTTGCTCATTTGCAGAATTTTGTGATTTACACTACTGACAGCGATTTCAAAAATTATAAGAAATATCTGCCGATAAACCTTATGAAATAGCCCTCACACAACCCAATTCAGCGGACGCCAAATAGTGCCTGCTGATTTATACGTATAACAAATAACTTATACCTAAATTGAGCGATTCTCATATGACTAGATGTGCAAGGCAGGTTCAAAAATTCAATTTTTTCACCTGCCTCGCACATCTTTATGAAATTAAATCGCTCAATTTAACTTATAACGAATAACAGTACTCAACATCAGGTATTATATATAGTCATGACGGGTTCAAAAAAATGGAGATTTGCGGTTGACAGGGGTGGTACCTTTACCGATGTAATAGGCCTTGACCCCGATGGGATTTTCCATACCCTAAAACTCCTTTCACGTTCATCCGGCTATGAAGATGCATCCATCGAGGGAATCAGGAGACTCCTGGCTTTACAACCTGATGAGCACTTGCCTGAAAACTTGATTCAAGGTATCAGGTTTGGAACCACAATTGCCACAAACGCACTCCTTGAAAGAAAAGGCGACAAAGTAGCACTCCTTATCACAAAGGGTTTTTCCGATCTGCTCGCAATCGGTTACCAGAACAGGCCGGATATTTTTCGGCTCTGTATAAAAAAGTCTTTCCCCGTTTACTTCATGGTAATTGAAGTAGATGAAAGGATAGATTGTCACGGCAGGGTTGTGAAGGATTTTGATTCACAGATTGTCTCGAATAGTCTGGAAAAACTCTCTGATGTCGGGGTGGATACCATAGCAGTTGTCTTCATGCACTCCTGGATAAACCATGATCATGAACTGCGCTGTGAAAAGATGTTAAGAGACTACGGATTTTCAAATGTTTTTTTATCTCACAAAACAGTAAACCTCATAAAAATAGTAAGTCGGGGACAGAGTACCCTGGTGGATGCATATCTCAGCACCGTGCTCGCTCATTACTTGGATGAAATAAAAAAGGTGACAGGGCGTATCCCCGTTGAATTTATGCAAAGCAATGGAGCGCTGAGTTCACCTAAATCATTCAGGGGAAAGAATGCAATATTCTCAGGCCCTGCAGGAGGCGTGATAGCGGTTGCAAGAATAGCCAGGGAAAAAGGCATAAAAGGTGCGATAGGGTTTGATATGGGTGGAACTTCAACTGATGTATCAAGATTTGACGGTGAATTTGAAAAAATATACGAACAAGTAGTCGGTAATATACCGCTTCAGATGGAGATGCTCAATATTGTGACTATAGCTGCAGGAGGAGGATCCATCCTGCGGTTTGATGGTCAGAAGATGATAGTAGGTCCTGAATCGGCTGGCTCAGATCCGGGTCCCGCCTGTTACGGATTCGGCGGTCCTCTTACCGTAACTGATGCAAACCTTTTTACCGGAAGGCTGATATCTGAGTATTTCCCAAAGACCTTTGGCGCTGATGGAAAGTCATCACTTGACTCTATTACAGTAAAAGAAAAGTTCCTTCTCCTTGCTGATGAAGTAAATAAAGTAATGGAAACTGCTTTTACACCGCAGGAGATTGCAAACGGGTTTCTCAGAGTTGCAAACGAAAAGATGGCAATGGCGATAAAAGAGATATCGGTCTCAAAGGGATTGGACATAAGAAATTACGCACTTGTCTGTTTCGGTGGGGCAGGGGGGCAGCATGCATGCTCCATCGCATCTTTTCTTGATATTGAAACCATTGTTATTCATCCATTAAGCGGCGTTATGTCGGCATACGGTATAGGTTTGTCAAAACCTGCAAAAAAGGCCGTGCTGACAATACTTGAAACCTATACGGGCAAAATGCATGAGGGCTTGTCCAACCTGTTTGAAAAAATGGAGAGTCAGCTCCTCGCAGGGAAGCAGAAAGGTGATAAAATCTATATTATACAGCGTGCAATAGATCTGCGACCAAAAGGGGCTGATACATTTCTGACTTTAAAATACGAAAATTTCAACGAGGTAAAGAGAAATTTTAAAGAGCAGTATGAAAGACTCTTTGGTTTCAGCACTACGGATGCAACTCTTGAGGTTGTAAATCTGAGGTTAGATGTTCAGGAATCAACTGAATTTTTCATTCCATATACAGAAGAATATAAACAATCAGGTAAAATAAGACCTTCTGCGTCATATCAGGATGTCTATTATACTGACGGTTATAAAAAAGCGCCTGTATATATGAGAGAAACGCTCCATCATCTGAAGGAAATTGACGGTCCGGCCATTATTATTGACAACGAGTTCACTGTTGTTGTTGATCCCGACTTTAAAGCCGGTATAGATGATGCGGGCATAATTATCATGAAGATGATGACAAAAACACAAGATACTGTGGCGAATCATACCGGGAAACCTGATCCCGTTCTCCTTGAGGTTTTTAATAACCTTTTCATGGGGGTAGCGACCGAAATGGGCCTTACTCTAAAGAATACCGCATACTCAGTAAACATGAAAGAGCGGCTTGATTTCTCATGCGCTGTTTTCGATTCAGGCGGATCACTTGTGGCAAATGCCCCGCATATCCCTGTTCATATTGGTGCCATGGCTGACACGGTAAAGTCAATCCTCGAGGAAAACCGTAATACTATGTATCCAGGAGATTTATACCTCTCAAATAATCCTTACAAGGGAGGTTCTCACCTTTCCGACATGACCGTTGTATGTCCTGTATTCTCCGAAAGTGGAAGGCTTATCTTCTTTACGGCTGCAAGAGGGCATCATTCTGATGTAGGAGGCACTACCCCCGGTTCCATGCCGCCATTTGCATCTCATATAGAAGAGGAAGGGGTATTGGTCGATAATTTTCTCCTTATCAGAAACGGTATCTTCAGAGAAAAAGAGCTGAAAGAGATTCTTATCAATCATACATACCCAGTCAGAAACATATCAGAGCGCATTGCCGACTTTAAGGCGCAGATAGCAGCCTGCCATAAGGGGGCAAAGGAGCTGCTGAATGTCATTTCAAGATACGGGCTGGATACTGTCATAAAATACATGGGACATATCCAGGGGAATGCAGAATATTCCGTAAAAAATGCACTATATATATTTTTAGAAGACAGCGGTAAATTTTATTCAACATTTAAAGACTATCTGGATGACGGTACACCTGTAAAAACAGAGATATCAATTGAGGGCGGGTTAAATCCCCCTGAGACCTTGAGGGCTGTTATTGATTTTACAGGCACAGGGAAACAGCATGAGAACGATAATCTGAATGCACCTTTTTCTGTAACACGTTCAGCAGTCTTGTATGTTCTCAGGACACTGATAGACAAGGATATTCCCTTAAACAGTGGTTGTCTTAAACCGGTTGATATCCTGATTCCTCAGGGAACAATCCTTAATCCTGTTTATCCTGTACCGGTTGCATCCGGCAATGTCGAAACATCCCAGAGGATAGTTGATGTGCTTCTGGGTGCAATCGGAATTGCTGCGGCATCACAGGGAACAATGAACAATCTCCTTTTTGAGGTAGAAGAGGAGTCTCCATATTATGAAACAATTGCAGGTGGCTCAGGCGCTATGGAGGGCTGTACGGGCTCTTCCGGTGTTCAGGTTCACATGACAAATACACGGATGACAGATCCTGAAATCCTCGAGTTCAGGCATCCAGGTGTTATGCTTCAGAGGTTTACCCTGAGGAGGGGCTCTGGTGGAAAGGGAAGGTTTCAAGGTGGAGATGGTGTAATAAGGGAAATAAAATTCCTGAAACATGCAACAGTCTCCATTGTGTCTGAGAGAAGGGTTTATGCTCCATATGGAGTCAAGGGCGGTGAATCAGGTAGAAAAGGAAAAAATCTGTATAAAAAGGCAGATGGAACAATTACAGAATTGAAATCCCGTGAGGTTTTGAAGGTAAATAAAAATGATTCAATAATTATTAAAACACCGGGTGGCGGGGGGTATGGTTCAATCTGAAAGATTGAACCAGCAGCGAAATATTCACTTTACTGTCTCTTTATATTTTTGCTTGCCCAATTTTCCAAATTGTCATGGATTTTTTCACAAAATTCATATGGAGCTGAAAACTCATTAAAAAATAATAATTTCTCGTTTTTAATTTTTTCTTTTAATTTTAAAACATTATTTAGTTGAGAGTCCTCAAGATCTTTCATGGAGGAAATTTTTGTCTCTTTGAAATAAAACATGAAATATGGTTTTCTTAGTGATTTCCATGAATCATAAGCCAACAGGAATTCCTGAAGGGTTACTGATTCTTTTCTGCCTGAAAGACTGCCAAGTCTTTTATGAAGGATACAAACAAATATATCACATTCATCAACAAGCTTGTTCATTTTTTCATGATGGCTCACGGCTGCAGGGAAAACTTCTTCCCACCCTTTAACTTGAAAAGAGATTCCAAGAGGATTTGGCAAAATTCCCTTATTTATACCTGAACAAACTTCATACACAATTTTTCGTTCAACTACTATATCTCCAAGTGATGCAATAATAACATTAAATACTTTATTTCCGTTCATTTTAGAACCAACATGCTTTTTATACTGCAGGAAAGATAATTAAGTATAGATGATTTCTGTTTTTCTTGCTATTAATTATTTAAAAAAGATTATAAGCTGGATAGTTTGATGACGTGCAAATATAAATTTAATTCTGATCTTGGCAACAGGTTACTTGCGAATCAGTTTTATGCCAGGTATCCTCTCTTCAAAAGCTACTCCTAAGCAATCTGTTTCACATTCAGCGCAATATCCGACGCAACGTATTATTACCTTGCTGCCTTTTATGTCAATTAATTCTACATGACTGTTATGAGATTCCATAAGCCAGTTTAAATTATATAAAACTTCTGAAACTTGTTTTTCGATTGAATCCATATTTTCTATACTTTTCTTAACACTATATACTTTCTTTGTCCAATTAAAAATATTTATATCAAAGGAATTATAAAAAATATTTATAATCTCATTATTTATTATAACCTATTTTCTCTACTGATCATATCTGGGAAAAATACTCACTGCAGAGAGTCATTCTCCTGCCATGCAGTCTGTGTCACAATTGTCATTCCTGTGAACCGTTCTCCGAAGTGCTACTATGGATAAAAGCTAGAATCCAGAGGAAAAGGAACTGGATTCCCGTAGGAACAACTCGATTCCGAGTTTACAAGGGAATGACATTTTCGGATTAAATAATGCATTATATGGGTACATTTTTAATTTTTTATATGTTGTTTTACTTTTTATGAGATCTCAATTTTTATTTATTTCAACTAAAATATGAAAAAGGAAAATTTCTCATGTAACTTCTCTCTAACAATAGAAAGTGATGAATCAGTTTAACCACTATCGACAGGAAAAGCACGGGAACATTCTCTTATTGATAATTGTTCTCTTAGGACTTGCTGTTATCTTTTGGTATCTATCACGTCCAAAATCTCCATATGATCCGGATGTGCAGCCCCGTCCTGTTACTGCAAGAGGCAACCTTGCAGAAGATGAGAAAAATACAATTGAGCTGTTTGATGCCACATCGGCATCGGTAGTCTACATAACCAGCATTGAGCTGCGACGAAGCCTGTTCAGTCTGAATATTTATGAGATTCCACAGGGAACGGGTTCAGGATTTATATGGGACAAAGAAGGTCGGATTGTTACAAATTATCATGTCATTGAAGATGCCAGCCGTGTAGAGGTGACACTGGCCGATCATTCCACATGGAAGGGGATTGTTGTGGGGTTGGCTCCGGATAAAGATATTGCTGTACTTCAGATATCTGCGCAAAAGGATAAATTGAAACCGATTACAGTTGGAGAATCCCAAAACCTGAGAGTAGGGCAGAAAGTTTTTGCCATAGGTAATCCTTTCGGGCTTGATCAGACGATGACCACGGGTATTGTCAGCGCTATTGGCCGTGAGATCAAATCCGTTTCTGGCAGAACAATTCAAGACGTAATCCAGACGGATGCCGCGATTAATCCGGGGAATTCGGGGGGACCTTTACTGGACAGCGCAGGCAGGCTTATAGGGGTAAATACTGCCATATACAGCCCTACAGGAGCCAGTGCAGGTATCGGTTTTGCTGTACCTGTAGATATCGTTAACCGTGTGGTACCGGAAATTATCAAATATGGCAGGGTCATACGACCCGGCCTCGGTGTATCTATAGCTAATGACCGTATCGCAAGGCGGTTAGGAATTGAGGGGGTTCTGTTAATCAAAATTCAGCCGGACAGTGCAGCTGAAGAAGCAGGGCTGAGAGGTACTCGCACAAGAGGGGATGAAATCATACTTGGTGATATAATTGAATCAGTGAATGATAAACCTGTATCTTCTTATGACGATTTGCGAAATGAGTTTGATAAATTCCACGTAGGCGATGAAGTAACTTTAGGGATATTACGTGATGATAGACACATTCAGGTGAGGGTGAGGCTGGAACAAGTGGAATAGGGTTATGGGGCGGTTGTCCAGATTTCGCCTCCATCAAAAGACTTCAAGAGATGGATGTTATTGTTTCCATCTATCCACAAAATGAAAAGGTTTTTTCCATCGACCTGAATGTCGAGGTTGTGTGATTTCCCTTTCTTTTTTAGAAGTTTCTCCGGTGCTGCCCAGTTTGCACCATAGTTATTTGACTTCATAAAGTAAATCTCATAATTCTTCTTTGAAGCAATCTGCCAGACAGCATAGATATTTTCCCTGTTTACAGCAAGGGCGAGGTTTTGTGAATTTCCTTTCTTTTTTGCAATTTTCTCAGGTGTTGGTAGCCAGTTTTCCCCATCATCAGACATCATGAAATATGTTTCGTAGTTCTTCTTTACAGCACCTTGCCATACAACATAGATGTTTTCTTCATGGATAGCGGGGGCAAGTTTCAATGGTTTGCCTTTTGTGGTTGCAATTATCTTTGGATCCCCTAAAATAAGAACGTTATCCATTGATATATTTAATATCATGATATGTGTCTTATAATTTTTCTTTGCAGCAACATGCCAGGCAATAAAAATGTTTTCCTTTTCGACAGCAAGGGCAAGGTTAAGGGATTTACCTTTGGCGGTTGCAATTTTCTTTGGTATTTCCCAGGTATATCCTGCATCGGTTGACATCATGAGATATGTTTCGTAGTTCTTCTTTACAGCCCCTTGCCACACAACATAGATGTTTTCCCCATTCACAGCAAGTGCGAGGTTTAATAGTTTGCCTTTCGTAGATGTAAGTCTCCTTTCCGCCCAGTTTTTTCCGGCATCATTTGACATCATGAAATATGTTTCATAAATTTTCTTTCCAGCAATCTGCCACACGATGTAGATGTTTTCTCCATTGGCGGCAAAGGTAGTATTCTGAGCCTTGCCTTTCCCTTTTTTCAGGCTTCCTTTTGTCCAGGAGTATCCACCGTCGTTTGAACTCGTGAAATATATCTCAAAATTCTTCTTTGTGATTTTTTGCCATATTGATGTTATTGGGTTAACCGGCACAAATTTGGCTGTGACCTGTTTATTTACATTTAATGTAATCAGACAATTATTTATTCCTGAGCATCCACCATCTGACCAGCCTTCGAATGCAGAACCAGCTTCCGGTTCAGCTTTCAGAGTTACTCTCGTACCCTGATTGTATGTCCCGGTGCAATCAGTTCCACAGTCTATCCCTTCTGGAAGGCTTGTGACCGTTCCAGTTCCTGAACCATCTTTTGATACGGTCAAATGATTCTTTGGTATTGTGGCAATGAAGCTTCCTGTGTCATCTATCTCTTCATAAATTTGTGAATAAATTGCTGCCTCCATAATAATCTCTTGTGGATTTCCTATCTCTTTAAGGGGAATTGACATCTCTATAACATTTTTTCCTATTGCGACTGATCCCTTAGCTTCAACAGCGGGGATATTAAGGCCACTCCAGAAATCATATGTGCCAAATTTCCATTTTTTCTTTTTCGTGTCGTAGTAGGCATAGACAGCTATGTCATAGTATCCATCAGCGCCAATGTCAAGCAGGTACGCATAATAAATCTCGTCAGAAGGATGAGATACCTGATAGGATGTGTTTATCTTTCCATAGAAATCCATTCTTAGAAACAGTCTGGAATGGTTGTATGCAGCATAAACCTTTGATATGTCATCACTGTTAAGGGTGATGCCAATATCCTGATCATCATAAGGATCGACTCTTGCAGGAATAATACCGCCCCAGTCTGAAGCTTTGCCATCGATATTTATTTCAGTAAAGTTAATATTAACAGGCAAAAGAATATTATCAAAAATAATTGACCAGTCCTCCTGTGAGAAATTTGGCAAAATACCGCCCATTGTGGGATTAGGCATTGACCATGGAACAATCCTGTCTCCACTGAATTGCGGCAGGTAATTTCTTAAAACAATCGGCTTCTGAAAAAATCTGTTCAGATTCAAAGTGATTTTATCACCTGTCAAATCCCTTGCGCTTCTCTTATCAGGCCTTATATCTGTCTTCTTGGTCATTGATTTCTTTATATCATCTAACGTACGGCGAAAATCAGCTTCCTCTGGCAGATCATCACGGTCTATTGAAAATAAATCGTTTAATTGATTATCTAACTCTGTTCTAACGAATTGAGATGCCTTAAGATATGTATCTATTGCATTGCTCATGGAAGATTCGGCATTAGTGAAATTAGCCTTATGTTTAATAGTTAACAGTTTGGGATATGGAGAGAAAATCTCGTTTATGTCAAGTGGATTACCTGATTTCAAGAGATCAATAAGAGAAACAATATTTATATCATTGTCATAGGCAGTATCAATATAGATGTGTCCCTTGTAAGCATTGAGTAGAGACTGAAAAATTGCTACGTCACCATAATCAACCTCTATATTTCCACCAATGCCAAACAGACTGTCACTTGTTCCGAACATTTCAGGGGTTATAAAAGTCTGGAAACCTTTTTTGATAAGTGAAAGGTTATCCAATGCTCCGTTTATTTCAGGAAGTATGGAATTCAAGAGAAATTCCTGTAAATCACCACTGGTGGGGATAGTATTCGGTAATATAACCTCACCATTTTCATCCCTCTGAAAATCAGCGGTCCAATTGTACAGAGTTCGGCCTTGAGGTGCTATGCCGAAGCTGTCAAGCAGTTCTTTTATACTGTCTATCCTGTCCTGATCCGTGCCATCCTGGTTCGACTCTATAAGGTTTAACAGCCTTGTAATTGCATAAAAGAAATTCGCTTCCTGATTATTAGAATTGACATCTAAGGCAAGTTCAAATGCAGTGGTTGCTGCGACTAGTTCCTTGTTTTCAAGAAGCTTTTTACCGCGAGAAATGAATTTTGCAGCGGTAAAACTATCAGGATTGGATGAACTACTGTTAGGATTAGTGTCTGCGACATACTCTTTAAAATTTGTATGGTTGTCACCATCGAGATCTCCCACTGCATCAGTTTTATCGCTGGGATTTAATCCATATTGATTCTCCCAATCGTCAGGCATAAAATCGCCGTCTGCATCGAGAATATCTGCAGAAACCCATAAGGGCAGCAGAAATATCAACATAAAAAACAGATATATTAACATCTTCTTGAACATCACTAAAAACTCCTTCTGTCAACCATGGTTTTTCGTTCAGGATCAATATTGATTTCTATTAATTTATTGTCAGATTTAAAACCTTTTCCCTCCTTTATGAAGCCATCCGGGGAAGTATAAATATAATTTTCTTTTGCATTGAGAATCTTTTTTTTGTTATCCCAAAAGAGCTTCTCAGTTTTAAGTGTTCTTCCGCTTTCTGTAGAACATTTAACCTTTCCGTTAAAAAGGATATGGTTTGTTCCTAAATAAAATATTGCATAATCACTACTGATGGATGTAACTTCTCTGTTATTTTTGAAAAAGCTGATTGTTACATCCTTCATCTCTGAAACCTTTTGAAAGGCTACCCGGAAAAATCCAACCTTTCTGTTTCTTATATAAGCTTTCTTGGCTTTGATTTGAAAGCTGGGTTTATTGTCAATTTTTTCTGTAAAAGATAGACCCTTTAGTGAAGAAAATGACCTTTTGCCAGATTTGAAAAGCTCATTATCAAAATAACTATTATTTTTCTTATCATGAGATACTGTAATATGTTGATAGAGTGGAAGCAAAAAGATAGAAATTGCAATGATAAACAAGAGAAACAAAAATAGCCTTTTATTATGCTTAATGATATCCAATGTCATATCCCAAAACATCTCATTTGCGAGATAAATTTTCAAAAATTATTGCACAATTAACAATTTCAAAACCCTGTTTAAAGCCCTATTTCTAAAGAAAACTACTGAACAGCATATATTTTTAAACCTCTATTTTAAAATAAGCAGTTACTCGTAAGTTTATTAGCAAAGCCCTATAAGCAGTCATTCCTGCGAAAGTGGGACACCACGTGGGGCAACAGTGGTATACACCACGTTGTGTACCATATCCTAATGTGGCAGGAATCCAGGAGAACCAAAGAAAATACCGGATTCCCGCTTATTAAAATATTATTCAAACAGAAAAATTATAATCATGTATAAGAGTAGGCGATTTTATAACACTAACTCTTTATATAATCAAGTATATTTATTACATATATAAATTTTTTATAGAATTTCCCCCTTCGATATTTATCGCAAATTCATTGCCAATTTGTAACTTGTTAATTTTTAAGATTTTTATAATATAAATAGAAGATTTAAAGTGTAAAACATCGAGACATAAGTAAAAATTTCCGACATATTCAATAGTTGTTGTTAACCCAAATAATGCAGACATTGCTCAAGAAATTATTTAACTCGATAAATTTATTATTAAATTATTCATATAGCTTGGAACAAAAATATTCACCTTAGACTGGTTGGAATTTCGTCTAAGGTATCGAAAAATAATTTCTTTCACAACGCCTGCATTATTTGAAATGCATTTTTGGGGTTAATCCGAATATAGCATGTTATTGTCTATTGCTACTCTAGACTGATCATAATAAAATATCATTAAGAATTTATGTTTCTTTCGTTTACGTTGAAATAACAAGTTATAAAATCAATGGTTCAATCTGTAATATTGAACCAGTAGCAGGAATTTATTATAAAAAAACAGAGGAAATTGCGTTGGTCTTAGGAGGGTTTTAAAAAAGCAACCATGAAAAAATATGAACAGCTTGATATCTCAGGAGATGCGGGGCTTAAAATATGGGGCAAAAACCTGGAGGAGATATTTGAAAATGCCGCCTTAGGAATGTACGGGCTCATAACAGATACCTCCAGAATTAAAGAAACAGAAAAGAAAGAAGTTTTCCTCAGTTCTGACAATAATGAAAACCTCCTTGTTCAGTGGCTTAATGAATTAGTTTTCTTTTTTGATACATATGGGTTTGTGGGAAAAAATATCAACATTAATATCGAAAATAATTCCGGTAATATTAATCTAAACGCAAGAATCTCAGGTGGGATTTTTGATCCTGAAAACAATGAAAGCATACTCCTTATTAAGGCCGCTACATATCATGGTCTTTCCATTAAGAAGATTAATGTTCAGTGGGAGGCTACTGTAATATTTGATATATAAATACAGGGTTCAAGGTGTCAAGGATTCAAGTTGATGATAATGATCAATGAGTAATTAACAATGAAGATTTATTTACCCAAAAAATGCATTTAAATAATGCAGACATTGGAAAAAAATTTATTTAATTCGATGGATTTATTATTGAATTGTGCATATGTCCCTGAATAAAAAATATTCCCTTAGATTAGTTGAAATTGCGTCTAAGGTATC
>CAYFXR010000259.1:0-3197 GCA_964347155.1 uncultured Nitrospiraceae bacterium
AGGAAACTGATCCGGATTTTCATGGCATAACCTGCAGTCTGCTTCTTCGAGATCGTTAAAGAGACCATCAGGAATGCCAATCTGTTGATTGACAGGTGGTGCCGGAACATCCGCCCAACTTAGCATCGCAATTGCGAAGATAAAGGCAAATACAAAGCTTATGCCAAATAACCTTGATTGCATTTATAATCCTTTCTTTAAAAAGGGTTGCGGATTTCTTTGCATAATAATATTTTTTCTTTATCAGATCGTTTTAATCGATGTATTAAATTTTATAAATTATGAATACAACTTCATGTTAATTACATGCTCTAAAAATCTTTGGGGAAGGGATGTTCCCCTTCCCCAAAATAAAAAGCAAAAAGGGTTATTTGTTACAGCCCTTGCCCTTACATGGCTTGGGTGGTTTACCGTCGCCACTGGTATCTGAACCGTATAGAGCATTGACAGTAACGGTAATTCTCCTGGAGCACCTGGAAACAGAAGCCTTAATCTGGGTATCTGTCCAGGAGATAATCTCAACCGGATCGCCATTTACTTCAACACTTATATAGGCATCAGTACCTTCGATTTTCTCGCCGAAACCGGAGCCGGTAATAGTAAGTACTCCCTTCTTCTTGTCGCAGTTCACATCCGTGATAATCACGTCAGGAACAATACTGATGACAACGGGATTACTCATCTTTTCATTCTCGGTCCCGCCGGCTTTTACCGCGTGCAGGTCATAGTTGCCAACAGCCAGACTACCTGGAATGGTCACGCTCATTGAGTCTTCACTGATGCTATCAGGTGCCAGGGTTATAGAAGAGCCATCAGCAGCTGTCAGATTTACATCTGATGTGTGCGTGTAGACAACCATACCGCCCATGGTGATTACATTGGTAAATGCCGAACCTGTCAGGTTGACAACCTTATCCGTGCCAGCAACCATCACAGCGGTGTCAGAGCTGCTGATATACGGAACTACCGGACCCATACCGGTTGCCGCTGTAGTTGTGTAGCCCATATGACATCCTTCACAGTCAGTTGAACTTCCGATGTGGCCCCAGCCAGGGTCTTCATTTTCCGGGCTGATACCGCCACATGTCTCCCCTACTGGACAATCGGCATCGTCAGTACATGGATCACCTGAAACTAAACATTCATTCGGGTTTGAGTCTACCTGGATATTGTGGAGTGTCTCAAATCCATGACATTCTTCGCACTTCCTCATTGCCGCAGCATCAGGAAGCGGTGGCACTACATCATGACACCAGAGACAAAAGGCAACATCAAGACCAAAACCTGCATTGTGGTGGGTTGTTGAGTTCCTATAGACGAGTGTGCCAGTTGCAGTATCAGTGCCTGGATCTGATGTGCCGGTTCCTGTTGAATGGCAGTAATTACAGGCACCTCTTCCATTACCCTCAGAATTAGCTGGTCCTCCTCCACCACTAGGCATCGGCGTTACGAGCGAAGGATCATAGGTCGGGATGGTGTGTCCATCATTGTAATTGTTTACCAGGTCACCATGACACTGTACACAGTTGCGAGCAAGAGCAGGAGCAGTCAGGTGATGGATAGATGCGTCACCGGCAATCTGATTGTGGCAGAACAGGCAGTCTCTGTACACATTGACATCGCATACACCGCTTGAGCAATCAACATCATGGCAGGAGAAACAATCAATTGTTTCACCCGGATTTCCAAATGGAGCGGAATTAGGATCACCCAGAGTACCGCCCATGAGAAGGTGATGCCTATCAGGTATCGATCCAGGATCAACAATGAGCGGGTCTTCATGGCACAGACGACAGTCTGCTTCTATCAGGTTATTAAAGACACCGTCATCAATACCGAGCTGCTGGTTGGCAGGTGGCGCCGGGACATTAGCCCAGACGAGCGCAGCAAATGCCACTGTAAAGGCTAATGTTAACGTTAAACTGAATAACGTTCGTTTCATCTTTACCCTCCTTTCTTTAAAAATCAATAACCATGGATTCTTTAAGAAAGAATCCTTGCCTCTTCCGGGTCATTGAGAGTTTTTTGCTGTGTTCCTCAGTGTTATTTCATAAAATAGCAAAAGAGGCCTTTGACTAATTTGAAAAACTGTTGATATTTTTTAGATATACCCTCCTTTCTTAATGGATCGAAGCTCTCATTATGAGGGCCTTTTTGCTTGCTGATCCAGCAAGACAAATTATATGCTCTCTGAATCACCCCCTTTCAGTGGCAGGAAAATTTATCGTATCTCTGATTGTTTGTGAATCAAATATAAAGACAGTTTACAAATATCTCAATTGCCGTAAAAAATACTTAACAAAAAAGCCGAGCTTACCAAAGATTTATCCTTCGGCAGCTCGGCCACCCATTAAAAAGTTCTTCGAATTCTACAGGGCCCGCCGCTTTCCGTTCCCTCCTTTATTAGGGATTGGCTTTGTCGGGAAAATTATATGTTTATCTAACTATGCTTTTGCAATGAATATGCCAGCCCAGCTTCACGAAAAAATAATTTATAAAAACAAGGTGTTACAAAATTGTATAATGTTGCTTGTTAATAAATTGCCAAGTGGATATTGGGTAAAATCACACAATCAGGCTGGTGATTTCACCTAGGGTAATAAGATAACCAAGAGGGAATTCCGTATTCTTTTGTTCCCGCTTTTTCACTTAAGCACAGCTTTACATTTCTCGAAAAGACTCTTTACCAAAATAAAGCAGTTAGCCATGCATACAATGGCATAGGTACCTTCAAAATCTTTAAAAGTACAACATGATTACCAGATACTATTTTGCAATCGATAAAAAGTTCTTCTGCATAAAATAATACTCTTACAATTGCAAAATGGAATGTTCAAATGTGTTGCTTTTAAAACTTTTTCAGGCACCTATGCCATTGTCAAATGCATTATTTAGTTAAAAATTAGTTCAAAATTGTTCAAGAGTGGTTCAGTATTGTTTAAACATATTTACTTACAACGTTAAAATGCCTTTAACTGCATTGAATAACTTTTTAACCAAATTAAGTACAGGAGCTCCCCCAAAAAATAAGGCTACTGAAACCTAATCCTATGAAAGATAAAGAAAAAGCGAAATTAAGAAGTGGTCGTTAATCCAAATAATGCAGACATTGCTCAAGAAATTATTTAACTCGATAAAATTATTATTAAATTATGCGTATAGCTTGGAACAAAAATATTTACCTTAGACTGGTTGGA
>CAYFXR010000260.1:0-8306 GCA_964347155.1 uncultured Nitrospiraceae bacterium
AAAGTACGAATACCTACTTTTATCACACGGACCATCTTGGAAGTGCCAGTGTAATGACTGATTCATCAGGTAATAATGTTCAGGAAATTTACTATTATCCCTATGGCGAAATACATACCGAAGCAGGCTCTGATATAACAAACTACAAATTCACAGACCAGGAATATGATGCAGAGACAGGGTTGTATTATTATAATGCAAGATATTACGATCCGAAGCTTGCGAGGTTTATCAGTGCTGATACAATAGTTCCTGAACCGTTTAATCCGCAGGCTTTGAACAGGTATAGTTATGTTCTAAATAATCCCCTGAAGTATATTGATCCTTCTGGGCATGGGTTCTTCAGTGATCTTTGGGAAGATATAAAGGATTTTGGTGAGGATCTATGGGAAGGGGCAAAAGAGATTGCCAATGACGTATGGGACTGGACAAAAGATAATTGGCAGTATGTAGCTGGCACTGCTGCAATAGCAGTGGGTGCATATTATATTGCTCCATATTTGATGGGCAGTGCAACCGCTAGTCCTGTTCTCTTTGCAGGTCCAGGAGCAGCAATTGAGTTAGAAAAAGTTATTGTAATAGGAGGCATTGCCATACCTCAGGAGGTTGCTGCGGGTGCAGCGATAGTGGGCGGCGGGGCATTAATCGCAAGTGCGGTAAGTGCCGGTGGAGGCGACTCATCGCATGGAGGGAGAAATACTACGACTACTCCAAGTAGAAATGATACAATTAACCGGGAGATGTATCCTACAAGTAGTAATGAGAACTCGCGTAATAACATTGGCTCGTGGGTGCAAAGAGTTTTTAGTGGTACTGAAAAAGGTGCAGGTACAGGGTTAGGGGCAAAATTGAAGATATTAAGCGTAGGTTTTGAGATTGAAGCTTCTAATTTACGGATAGATAGATTGACACGTAAAGGGATTAGAAGCTTTAATCAAGCAAAATATGCTCTCACAGTATCAGCATTTGGAGGCACGCTTGGTTTTGATATAACAAATGGAAAGATGGCCCCATTATGGGACTTCAAAGGCTTTTCTATAAAAAATTTTACTACACTACAATTTGGCGGTACTATCCCCCATCCAGGTGGTGCAGCAGTGCATGGCATTGTTTCTATCAATGCGGATGAAATATGGTAATATTTTGGAGGATAAAATGAGATTAGCTTTAAGAATGATGGTTTTAATTATAATTGTGGGCCATGTAATATCTTTTATCATGGCTCCCTCTTCTGCTCCTGAGATTTCAAGTTTTAAGATAATGGATTGGTTAATATTGGGATGTGTTGGAATATATTTTTTTAGTATTTTTATTTTTTGGGGATATCTTTTTTACCATTGGGGAGTGAGTAGCTTTGAGACTTCACCTAAAAAAAGAAAATGGTTCTGGGTTATTTTACTTGGGGGATTTCTTTATCTGCTTGGTCCCTTAATATACTATTTTATTGTTGTTGAAAAAGGTAAAGGATTACAAGGGAAGACAAGGGAAGAAGCAGAGACTGAATTAACTGCTTAGAATTAGATCGGCAAAGGGATTCTTCCTCTTACTATTCCCCCGCACCTTTAGGAAAGGTGACGATGGTTTTAAGAAGGGTCTTTTGCTGAGAGGAAGGAAGCTCTTCGATCTTCTTGGACCGGCGGAGGAGCCTGAGGCTTAACTTGCCGTTGCCTTCTTTATTCTTTACTCCGTTCAGCCCCAGGAGTTCATCAGTTGAGACATTAAGAGCCAGGGCGAACCTAATCACCATTTTGGCATACAAGCGGTTGTTGAATAGGCATTATTACATAAATTATTCGGCTTTATGATAAAATTAACTATGCCTAAAAAAAGAGAAATAAAACACCCATACATTGCGAGAAACGTAAAGACATCAGGTGGAAGTCCAGTTGTTTCCGGCACAAGAGTGCGTGTAGTTGATATCGTTATTGAATATGACAGACTGGGAATGTCGCCTGATGAGATCATTGATGCCCACCCTCAGCTTTCTCTTGAAGCCGTACATGATGCTCTGTCTTTCTACTATGAAAACAGAGACGCCTTTGATAAAGAAATAAATAAAAGAAAAGAAAGCATTAAAAAACTCACTAAAAAATTTCCTTCAAAACTAAAGGCAGCAATTGGATAAGATCAGGTTTTATCTTGATGAAAGCGTGAATGTTGCCGTTATTGCAGGACTAAAGCGACGAGGAGTCCATGTTAGCTCAGCCAGAGATGCAGGAAATCGAGGACTGTCTGATTTAGAGCAGCTTGAATATGCCGCAAATAATAATTTTGTTATCGTAACTCATGATGATGATTTTATTTCCATGGCATCTAAAAAGAAACATTCAGGCATTGTATATACACATCAACAGAAATATTCAATCGGTGATTTCATAAGAAATCTGAAATTATTATGGGATATCGTAGAAGCTGAAGAGATGAAGAATCACATAGAGTTTCTATAGTTTTTTTCATATAAAATATAATTGCTTTTTCCTTTAATTGCCGATTCAAATCCTTTATAATTGAATACGCTCCTTGAAAAAACGACGAAAAACAGAAAACGGCTCCCTGACTGATTAATCCTGTAACACAGCGAAACTTATACAGATTCTCCCGTTGAGACAAAGACGCAGAGGGGGATTATTGTCCTAAATAATCCCCTGAAGTATATTGATCCGTCAGGGCATGATTGGTTTAGTGATGTATGGGAGGATATAAAGGATTTTGCTAATGATCTATGGGAAGGGGCAAAAGAGATTGCCAATGACGTATGGGACTGGACAAAAGATAATTGGCAGTATGTAGCTGCCGGTGCAGCAATAGCAGTGGGAGCATATTATCTTGCTCCATATGTAATGGGTGGTGGTGCCGCTGCTTCACCTGTTCTCTTTGCAGGTCCAGGAGCAGCAATTAAGTTAGAAAAAGTTATTGTAATAGGAGGCATTGCCATACCTCAGGAGGTTGCTGCGGGTACAGCGATAGTGGGCGGCGTGGCATTAATCGCAAGTGCGGTAAGTGCCGGTGGAGGCGACTCATCGCATGGAGGGAGGAATGACATAGTTGAGCCAAATATAAGCACTCCGAATATTCAAGATTGCTATAGACCTTGGGAGGGTGCTCTTTGGGGGGGTCTTCCATATCATAGGTTTATATGGTTCGGTAGAGAGAATATCGGTTATGGCTTATCAACCAGAGAAGATAGGCCTTGGTGGAAAATTTCATGGTATGGAAAAGTTAAAAGAGAGTCTAAAAAAAATATAGATTGGGGATATCATTGTGTGAATCTTACTGTCTCAGCTGATCAGATGAGTCGTTTAAGACAAGAAATTGCAAGTGATAAAGTAAATCCGCCATATTACCATTTAAGAGACTTTAATTGTCATGACTGGGTTTCAGATATTTTGAAACGCAGTGGAATTAAGAGATGATGATATTCAAGAAAAAAATTCTATCAATAACAATTCTATTAACATTATTGTTAATGGTAGGATGTCTGAAATCTAATGAGGAGAATCTTGATAAATTAAAATTAGAAGGCCAATGGTCTTATGCAAATGATGATAATTTAGTAGTGTTTGATTTACATGAAAAATCCAAACAAACTATTTATTCAACAGAAGGCACAGCGGAAGGAGTAGGTTATTTTGACGTATCTCCTAATAACAAGGCTATTATTTTTTCTCTTATCAATATTATAAAAGGAGAAAAAATGGTTTTATTAGAAAAGAATAGTAATAGTCCAAATGCTTTGATAGATTATGGTGAGAACGTATGTTATAGAGGCATCTCATGGTCTCCTGATGGAAGTAAAATAGCCATAGTTAAATGTAAGCCGGATACTGATCGTCTGTTATTTGAATTATATGTGATGAGTCCTCAAGGAACTGGGGTTAAGAAAATATCTAAAGTTAATTTGTATTTAGGTAAACCATCATGGTCACCTGATAGTAAAAGAATAGCATTTACAGGATACGGGAGCATGGACTGGACGATGCGAGGGGATGATGAGATTTCAAAAGAAGGTATCTCGGCATTGGACTTAGGCATTTATATTGTGAACGTCAAGACCGGAACAACTGAAAGAATAATTGTTTCGGGCTATAGTCCTGCCTGGTCTCCTGATGGACAAAGTATCGCATACTATGAACCTGTTCCGTATTCAAATAAGGAGAAGCTTAATATGTTTAATATAGAAAAACGATCAGTTAAAACTCTCTTAAAAGCAGGAGCATTCGGTAATTCAATAGCATGGTCTCCTGATGGAAAGTATTTGCTTTACCCTCGGTATAAAATGATTTTTATGCCTCCTGAAAAGCAAGTCTTTGAAGTGTATTCTATGGAAACAAAAAAAAGTTATAGGATATTTGAAGTGGGAAGTGTTAACGATTTTGTGTGGAGTCAAAGTAACTAAAAATTAAGACTTTGAAGACGTTCTTAACTTCACTAACTAATGTTGCTTTCACCCTTTCCTCAACTTCTCCCTTTCCAGAAAGGCATCGAGGAAATGAACCACAAGGGTTCATTCTCTGTGAAATCTGAACGATCTGTTTGCGCTTCTGGATAGGGAGTTTTTCGAACTGGCCCCGTAAAAAATACATTCACGGGGTAAACTGAATCTTCTCAATAGGCGGTTGTCCCGGGTTTTGCCGGGGAATTGATAACTTAACCTAAATATCGTCTCAGTTCTTTATAGAAATTCTCCCGCGTACCCATAAATATAACTAGCACCAATTTCTCATCTTCTGATATGTCATAAACCGCCCGGTAATTAACACCCTTATGAGATAGTTTTATATATCGTAAATCAGCGTATTTACCGGAGAGTGAAAAGCCTTCGTGCGGTTTTTCTTCCAACTGCTGCAGGTTGAGTTTAAATTTATCCTGGATATGGCGGTCGAGGTTTTTATACTGCTTTTTGGCCTTCTTGGAAAGAAAGACCTGATAATTCATTTCGCATCCAGCTTGTCAAGAGAGGTGCTGTTGCCAGCCTTGTGTTCTTTCCAGGCTTCTTTCCTCATTTTCCCTAAAGCTCTGGCATAGTCTTCATTTATGGTAAAAAATAACCGCTCCTGATCTTCTTCGCTTAATCTTTTTACCGTCTCAACGATTTTTTCAAATGATAAGTCGACAGTGATTTGTGGCATAATTGGCTCCCTTTATATTAGAGATTTAGCAATCATAGCATAATTCATTCAGTTCTCCCCATAATTATTAATATAGCATAGCAGATTTTAGATGCAAAAGAAAAAGGTTATAAGAACAAAAAATTAAAAACTCTCTTATTTAATTGTATTGTTAAATCCTTTATAATTGAATACGCTCTTTGAAAAAATAGACGAATAACGGAATGCGGCTCTCGGACCGATTGATACTGCAACACAGCGGAACTTATAGGCAATCTTTTGTTGAGCCAAAGACGCAGAGGGGGATTATTGTCATAAATAATCCCCTCAAGTATATCGACCCCTCTGGGCATGGGTTCTTCAGTGATCTTTGGGAAGATATAAAGGATTTTGGTGAGGATCTATGGGAAGATGTAAAGGATGTTGCTGAGGATGTATGGGATTGGATTGAAGAGCATGTTAATATTAATGTACATATTTCAACAGAAGTCGCTGCTTTTGGAAACGGAGGTAATGGACCGGGAGATGTCAGATTTGAATATGCAGGGCCGGGAAGTGGAAGAAGTACTGAGAATGTAATTAGTAGCAGCGGAGGAAGTTCAACTTATGACCGCCTTGATCCAAGATTTCATAGGCTTATAGGAAACGAGTTGTACAATAATTTGTATGGGGATGTGATAGATTATGATTATTATATAAATAATCCTGATTATATGTTTGCAGGAGAAGGAGTGACTAAGGGTAAGAAGCTGTCTGGTTCTCCAGGAGATCTTCTATTACAAGTAGAAGATTATTTTAACTGGAGACAGGATATAAATTTAGATAATAAAATACATCGAGCACTAGATATAGAAGCGTGTAATTTAAGACATGGCGAAACTAAACATGTCGGTGCACTTGTGGATTATGGGGAAATACCCCCAAAATTTGTAGGACTAACGGGCCTACCTGTTATAAGGGATCCAAAGTCAAATATACAAATTTATAATACATATACAGTTTTTGGTAGACGTGGAGCACCTATAATTCCGACCTGGGGTGATCCTTGTGCGATTTACAGATATAGGCGTCAATAACAAAGGACTCTTTTAAATAGGAGAAATCAGTATGAGAAATTTATTTTTTATATTTTACATTGTGCTTATTATTAGTGCCTGTTTTGCTCATGCAAACGACATTGAAAAATCTTCTTATGAAGAACACCTTTTAAAAGCTCAAGAATATAATAAAGTCGGAAACTTAGATGAAGCGATCAATGAATATAAAAAGGCTATCAATTTGAATCCTTCATCAGAAGACGCTCACTATGAGCTAGCTCTAACATATTATAGAAAATGGCATATTTCCTTTGAAGATGCCCAAAGAAAGCGTATATATAATACAAAAAGTAGAAGAATTGTAGAGTATTCTAAAGAAAAATTAGAAAGAGAATACGAATTCTATGGAGAGAGAAAAGAATTAAAACAACTATCGATGAAGGAATTTGAAGAAACACTAAAATACAATCCTGATAATTGGATGGCTCGATATCACATAGCAACAAATTACTTGAATGAAGGGCATTATGATGATGCGATTAGAGAATATAAATTAGTAATTAAAACTAATCCCGACTATGTCAATTCATACGGGTTAATGGCAAAAGCGTATTTCCAGAAGGGATTATATAAACTTGCAATTGAAAAGTATAAGGAAGCAATTGATCTTGAACCTAACTCAGAAATTGATCATCACGATCTCGGATTAGCCTATTTAAAAATAGGCAAAAAGCAAGAAGCTTTAAAAGAACTTGAAGAATTAAAAAGATTGGACTCGACCTTTTATGAAAGGCTTAGAGAGAAGATAGGGGAGAAAGAGAAATAATTCTGCCTTCTTACTCTTATTTTCATCCTTTCTTACCCTCTGCACAAACCCCTTTTCGCTATGGCGAATCCGCAGAGGCGAACACATCAAGGGTGTGTAAGGACTTAAAAATTGAAGTTTAGTATAGATACTGTATGTCTTATTTTGATATATGAAAAAGGATGAAAGGAGAAAGAAATTGAAAGAGTTTTTGCGGAACTGTTTGATAATTGGAATGTTTTTTTATTTTCAACTACATTCGCATTTGCAGACAATCAAAAACCAATAGTTCCCTTACATAGTTTTGAAATTGGGTTTGAAGTTAGCCACTATAATTATGAAGAGAAAGGCATAATGGAAGAAAAGGGTCCAATTTTTGGGCTCATCGGAAACTATACATACCACGGTGACAACAGATTGATGTTAAATACGAATCTCAGATTCAATTATGGATAACCCGAATATAATGGACAGACATGGGAAGGCACACCTGTACGGGTAGATAAAAAGAATTGGATTATTGAATTTCGCGGTTTGGCTGGCTACGATTACTTATATAGAAGCAACCATCTTATAACTCCTTTTTTGGGCTTTGGTTATCGTTATTTGAACAATGATAGTAATAATTTTGGAGGGTATGAAAGAGAGGTAAAATATCTATATATTCCAATTGGCGTTAAAACAATAAGTCCTTTTCTGGCGAATTGGACTTGGGGGATTCATGTAGAATATGATCTTTTCCTTGATGGAAAAGTTAAAAGCCATCTTAGCGATGTCTATCCAGCTTTAAATGATCTTGAAAATAATCAAGATTTCGGAGATGGATATGGTATAAGGGTTTCTCTTCGGTTTAAGAAGAAGTTGACCCATAAACTTTCTTTATCTGTTGAACCGTTCGTAAGGTATTGGGATATTGAAGATTCAGATATATCAACTATTACCATAAATGGAAGGCCATTCGCTGATGGATATGAACCTGCAAATAATACTACATCTTACGGGCTACGTGGGAGTTTCATATTTTAAATGGGTAACCCCGATAACAAAAAAGAGAAAACATAAACCAACCAATTGTTATCCAGAATTTGAAATGTCATAGGAATTCCGTATTTGAAATGTCCAAAACATGTCCTCTTAGATTAAGCTATTAAAAAAATCCAAGGGTGGATATTTATGAATGTAAAGATGGTAATTGTGCAAAATACATCTTTGCGGGAATGCAAAGGGTAGCAAAGTTAGAAAGTACGAATACCTACTTTTATCACACGGACCATCTTGGAAGTGCCAGTGTAATGACTGATTCATCAGGTAATAATGTTCAGGAAATTTACTATTATCCCTATGGCGAAATACATA
>CAYFXR010000261.1:0-15898 GCA_964347155.1 uncultured Nitrospiraceae bacterium
TCGGGACGTATGTATCTACAATGTCAGCGGTTAACGCCTTGCCTTCAGGTGATATGATGTCTTTTTTCACAGCTTTTGAGTATGGATTCCCCCCTGTCAGGATTTTTTGAAAGTACGGGCTGTCATTTTGTTTGCCGATATCTTCGGAGTCAGTGGAATAAATTATATCGCCATTTTTTGACAGGAGTTTAAGCTTTATTAGTTGGAAATCACTTTGAAACATTTTAACCTTTTCTATTACATCAGGAGGCATGGAATCTTTAGTCAATTCTGTATATCCTTGTTTAAACATGTGTGATAAATTCACTGTCATACGCACCGCGTCATCTTCAGCATTTTTAGTCAATATTTTTTCTGTCAAAGATGGGTAAATGTGCAACAGATTTATCAACGGTATTAATATCCCTATGGATATACAAATAAGAATAATTTGTCGCACAGAATTATTTTTTAGCATTATCTTTTCTCCCTGAAATAAAAATTTAAATGCCAAACTGTTTCATTACAAATTCATCTCGGTAAATACAAGAGAAAACTTTAATTATAATATGCAAATACTCAATTTGATAAATTGCATAAATAGTACAATTAACGATTAACGTCCGTTATTTTCCAGTCCCGGGTAAGATTTGGGAATGAAGGTTTATAGATGAATCTTTATTCCAATCAGTGGTTCAATCGGGGACGATTGGAAGGGGAAAGCATTGAAAACGATTGAACCAGAAAAAACAGTAGAAGACTGCACCTGTTAGAAATAACAGTACACACTTTTGGATAAAACTGTTAAATTTATTTCAGCTCTTGGTTTCTTTTAAGTTTGTTTCTGGGTTTCCTTTTTAAAGTTTTCTATAACATTAAGTTTTGGGAAATAAGCGTCAAAAGACGATAAAGAATGAGGATTAATAGCATAAAAAGTGCAGTTATTAAATTCGTAATAGATATATTGTTTGTTTTTTCTTTACCTCAAACTGGTATGTCGGATTATTATATGAATATGTGTGATTATTACAGGGATGAAGACGGAAAGTGCTGGAGACACATAACAACGTATACTATGGATGACAGCGGGTGTTTTTCAATCTCTTCAAGTGACTTAGGTGACCATTTTGGAGGTATCTGGTGTAATTTTTGTGGAGAAGGATTAGTAGAGTGTGGTTATTGCAGACCCCTGAAAAAGTCAGCTGGTGGATGTAGTGGAACTAACTTGTATTATGAATGTTCTGATGTCTATCAGAATGCAAATGACTTTTCAAACCAATTTTCAGATATATCTCAATGGTGGTATTTTACGTCTACCGCCAGTGATGGAAATTCATATAAGTGCATGGCATCTTATAAGAATAATCAGGGAGTTGCGGTAGATTACCGGATGTCAGATTATCACTCAATTGATCCGGTTGGACGTAGTGATTGCCTGAGCAACGAGGCCTTTAATGCTTTGAACAACACAATATGTGATCAGGAACCCAATGCCTTTAATACAGGTGTTTACACAACCTACGACGATCCGGATTCAACATATGAATGTATTGATAGTGATGGAGACGGTCTTGATGATACCACGAGCGTTGACTGTATTGTTGCCGTATCACCGGTTCCAAGAGGCAATTTAGGAAAACCGGACAATAAAAATAGCAGTAACCATAATGATCCTTGTGGCTCTCCTGTCTGGAAAGTTAATATGGTTAACATGAATCTTTTTATTTCGGATATTCCCCTGTGGTACAATCCTTCAATCGGTCCCCCAATAAAGATTAAGTTAAGCTATAATTCCCGTTCTTCTGTTAACCGGGATAAGCCTTTTGGGAGTAAATGGATGTTTAATTTTGGAAGTTACATCGAGATCGAAACAGGCGGAAATATTACTGTCTTTATGCCTGATGGAAGGCAGGATGTTTTCACACCCGATGAACTCGGTGGATATACCAGACCTTTTGGAGTTTTTAACACACTGACTAAAATAGCTCAAAACCATTATGAACTTGAATTGTTGGACGGGACGGTTTATGTCTTTAAAATATCTTCGATAACAAACCCTTCCCTGATCTTTTTAGGCGAGATAAGGGATGCGTACAGTCAAAAACTGAAATTAGTTTATAACAGCATTAAGCAATTAGCAGCGATTACCGACGCGGCCGGAAAAGTTACAACCTTGACATATAACCCAGACGGTATGATTGAACGTATTGATGACCCGTTCGGTCGCTATACTGCATTTGAATATGAAAATAGAATTCTCTCAAGAATATTAGATATGGGAGGCTATTGGACCGAATTCGGTTATAATGCAGATTTTTATATAACCTCAATAAAGGATGAGAAAGGTATATGGGGCATTGATATTGAACCGGCTGATGGAATAAACAATAATTCAGATCCCTATCCCGCTCCCGGAGAATCCATGGGAGAGAAATATCGTATCACCATAACCGATCCTTTAGGGAACAAAGAGGAGTATTATTACTTTGGTAAATACAGCTGGTATATAAGCCCGAGAGATTATGTTCCATATGAAGATTCGAAGAATAATAATTATAGAAATGCGTTTAAAACCTATTATTATTTAGATAGAGAGTATCCAGCAGGGAAGATCAGAAAGATTCAGTATCCTGAAGGAGGATATGAAATATATACATATGACACTTTAACTGGAAAACCTGCAAAAATTATTGATTACCATAATCACGAAAAACAATATACATATAATAACAATGGATTTGTTACTTCCTTTTCAGATGCTAAAGGAGAGATGACCACAATTGATTATTATCCAAACAATATCGATATACAAAGAATTGAAAACGGTCTTGGAGGCATAACATATACTTACAACAATGCACATGACGTTACATCTGTTACTGATAGGCTGAATAATATAACAAACATAACCTATAATTCATACGGTCAAATAGCTTCAATCACCGAGGCACAGGGATCACCTGTACGGATGACAACAGGATTTGCTTATGATCATGAAAGCAGCAATCTAACAGAAATAAAAAGAAACGGAAATACCATAGCTTTGTACACATATGACAACATCGGCAGGATTAAGACCTTTACTGATGCCAGCGATTTGACATTAACTTTTGGTTATAACAACCTTGATCAAATAATAAAGATAACTTATCCAGATAACAAATTTGAGATATTTAATTACTCCACATGCTGTCCACTTTTGGTTGAAAACAAAACCGATCGCGCCGGTTTTGCCACTAATTATATCTATGATGAATTAAAGCGATTAACCCGTGTACAGAGTCCTGAGGGTACTATCAATTTTGAATATGACATAAATGGGATCCTTGTTAAAATAACAGATGCGAAAAACAATACGACCGCATTTGAATATAATCTTGATAACAGGCTCATTAAAAAAATCTATCCGGATGCCGGATTCATAACATATACATACGATATGGCAGGCCTTCTTACAAAAATCACGAATTCCCGAGATATAGAAAAGAATTATTTTTACGACTCAAACCATAATATTATCACTATTGACTATTCTGATAATACGCCAGAGGTTGCATTTACTTATGATGACTATAATCGTGTTATAACCAGAATTGATGGAATCGGATTTTATCAATATAGCTATGATGCCGGTAACAGGTTGGCAAGTATAGATGGCCCATGGGAAAATGATACAATTGTTTTTCAATATAATGAACTTGGTCAATTAAAAGGACTTATGCCCCAGAGAGGCAAGGCTGTATCTTACACTTTTGATACCATTGGAAGATTGACAGATATTCAGTCAGGAGAGAATTCATATACCTATGGATATTCAGGAGTTAGCCCTGTCGTACATAGCCTGACAAGGCCAAATGGAAGTTTTACAGAATATTTCTATAATGATCCATTAAAAAGGCTTACGGATACCGCTCATAAAGATTCTTCACAGGAAATAATCAATAAATATGCATTTACCTATAACGAGCTTGATTTTATAGATACGGAGACAATAACACATGGAGATCTGATTATATCGTTTCGGGAGGGCGTCACTAATTACAACTATAATAATCTCAACCAGCTTCTAAGCTCAACAAATCCGGCTCAGATATTTAAATACGATAATGACGGAAACATGACACTGGGATACACTCCTGAAGGATTTGTGATGACCATGACATATGATGCTGAAAACAGACTTACATCTGTTGAATATACCAATGCAGAAGGTATATTTCATAGAACGGAATTTTTCTACAGTGGAGATAATCTTCTGGCTGAAGTTAAACATTTTGAGAATGGAATATTGGTAAATAATATCCGATTTATCCGTAATGGTTTTTTGGTTTTACAGGAGCGGGGAGCTAAAAATAATGTTGTTAGTGAATACATATGGGGATTGGAAGAGGGGGGTGGCATAGGCTTACTACTTAATTTAAAGCAGGGAGGATATGATTATTCGTATTTATATGATGGGAAAGGGAATGTAACAACGTTATTAAATAGCAATCAGCAAATAGTTTCCTTATACAGATATGATGCCTATGGAAATCTTATAACGAAAACAGGAACTCTTGAACAGCCATTTATGTTTTCAACTAAGAGATATGATGAAAGAACAGGACTATATTATTATGGCTATCGCTTTTATAACGCATCCTCAGGCAGGTGGATAACGAGGGATCTGTTAGGGGAACTGGGTGGGATAAATCTCTACGAGTTTGTTAAAAATAATCCGGTGAATTTTGTTGATCCATATGGATTGGATCCAAGAGGTTGGTTAAGTCCTTTTCCTTCACATCCATGGAATTCTAATGACATATTTAATCTGAATAATCATGTTTTGAGGTGCCATGTCGCTACTCATAATGATCCTGTAGAGAATCTTATTGGTGCTGCAGTTTTTGGTGGCCCGCTTTTTGTTTTGGCAACTGCAGAGGCTGCTCCGGTTGTTGTTAAAGCTTCTCAAACAGTAACAACAACAATACTTGCAAATCCAACTGCAATTCCAAAAATAGCGGAATTTATTGAAGGAGCTGTTACACCCGGACCACCAGATCCAGACCCTTATAGTTATGCTGGTTCAGCAGCTAGATATGCGCTTGATAAATGGCGGGAGATAAATGGCAAATAATAAAGCAAGTAAAATTCCCTTTTTAATTTTAGGGATTAGTTGGATTATTTTCGGATTAGGGATTACTATTGATCCAACTTTTTATGATACAAGACACCATTTTTATTATGATTTTGCTGGCTATAATGTTCCTTTGGGTATTGCTTTAATCATAGTTGGAATATTCTGTATTTGGACTTCATTTAAAAAGAAAAAGAAGGAATAAGAATTCTTCTGATTCAATCTTTAAGATTGAACCAACAATGAATGTGGGCAAAGTCTTAATAAAAGAATACATTCTTGATAATCCCCCCCTTTAGAAAAGGGGGGTAAGGGGGGATTTGAAATTGCTTGGCGGTAACTATGCTTTCGTACAATAAAAGTTTAAAACAGTTATCTAGAAACCTGAGAAGAAACATAACCGATGCAGAGAGATTGCTGTGGTCAAAAATCAGAGGCAAGCAATTAAAAGGATTTCAATTTTACAGGCAGAAGATTATAGGCAATTATATTGTTGATTTTTACTGTCCAAAATCAAAGGTGGTTATAGAGGTTGACGGAGGCCAACATTACAGTGCTGAAGGAAGAAAGAAAGACTGTATAAGAGATGATTATATGAAAGGAGTGGGGATAACCGTTCTTAGGTTTTCAGATAGAGAAGTACTTAAGAATCTTGAAACAGTTTTGGAAGAAATATGGAGACATTTATGATTTATAAAATCTCCCCTTACCCCTCTTTTCCCCAGAGGGGAAGAGAGAAAGCAATTAGAAAACTATTTTTTCGCTAGTTCAATTGAGGATCATTGAACCAGCTAGGAAAATAAAAGGGAATACAGGGAAATACAAAAAAAGAAGGATGCTGACAACCAGTTTAGGGGACATGGTTTGAGATTTAAAAGACGGGCTCTTTAAGGTGTGATTTTGTCTTTTAAAATTGTCAGCATCCCTGTTTTTAAAAGCTCTATTTTTATCTGGATAAATATGCTTAGAGCCTTACAAAGAATATAACATGAAATAAATATGTGTCAAGTGAAAAAGGACTTGATAAGTGTTACGAGTTTTTATATTTATTACATTCATATTAATTTCCGTTATTTCCTCTCTTGCTGAGACTGTAATTTACAGGTACGATAATGCAAAGCGTTTGGAACAGGTGGAATATGAAGATGGAACAGTCATAAAGTATTACTATGATGACGTGGGTAACAGGGCGCAGAAGATAATCAGCAAAACATTTGTAGATTCGGATGGAGATGGTGTTTCGGATGAAAGGGATAATTGTCCTTATACGCATAACGCAGGCCAGTCTGATGCAGACAATGATGGAGTAGGGGATGTGTGTGATAATTGCAGGGAAGCGTATAACCCCGATCAGTGGGACAGCAATTCTGAAGAGGATGATAATATTTCTATAAGCGGTGAACAGCATTATGGGAATATCTGTGATCCTGACTTTAACAATAACGGGATAGTGGGGCTTGAGGATTTTAATGAATTTCGTAGATATTTCCGACAGACAGTCCCCCCGGGTCCCGGAGATATAGACATGAATGGAAACGGAATAATAGGATTAGACGACTTCAGCATATTGCGTAGATATTTCCGTAAAATTCCTGGCCCTGGCAAAGGGGAGTAAAATAAGAAATTGCTGAATTGCCTGTAAGTAAAAGGAAGAGTTTATAAAATTAATTAATAGCAAAATAAAGCGGATGCTGACCCGCTTAAGGGGACATGGCTGAAATTAAAAGGTTGGGCTCTCAGCTTAGGCAGGAAATAACCTTTTAAATCAGGGGTCAGCATCCTGCAGTCTATTTTCTATTAATAAAAATATTATTAACTTTATTTTATGATATTGTCAACCCCTAATATTTAAGATTTAAAATTTTTTTAAATTGCGTAAGACTCTTAAGGCAATTGCCTAATGATAATTACTAGTTCTATGTAAATATTATACCAACAATTTTATCATTGTCAATAAAGATTAAAGTTAAAACTGAAAGAAAAAAGCAGAATTTTAAAGAAAAACAAAATATGGAACATATATCCAAGTTTATTCTTTATTTTTTGATTATTTAAAAAATATCGTCCCTCAGGTTTTAATATCTGAAAAGGGATATAATTAATATCAATGGATTCTAGTTATAAAATAAATAAGAATTGCACGGTTATAAATAAAGGCAATTAATTAGACCGATGTCAATCCTTCGCGAATTGCATATTTAGTGAGTTCAGCTACATTACGGATATTCAACTTACCCATGACCTGCCTGCGGTGCGACTCTATGGTCTTAGCGCTTACACTAAGATGTAAAGCGATTTGTTTTGTTGATTTACCATCGGCAATAAGTTGAAGTACTTCTCGTTCCCTTTCAGTCAGAAGTGAAAAAGCCTTTTGATTTGTTGTCGATGTTTGTGTTACGAGACTTTCAACTACTAGGCTGGCTATTTGAGGATTTATGTAGGTTTTGTTATCCATTACGACACGTATAGCATGTTCGAGTTCATCAAAGGCGCAATCTTTAAGTAAGTAGCCTGATGCTCCTGCTTTGAACATCTCTGATACAAATTGCTTGTTATAATGCATTGATAAAGCAATGATCTTTATTTTGGGGTGATCGGCATTTATCTGGCGTGTAACATCGATACCGTTTATATCAGGCATGCTGATATCCATTATCACCACATCAGGAGAAAGCTCTTCTACTAAACTTAAAGCCATTCTTCCGTCTGCGGCTTCACCGACTACTTCCATATCTGGATATCCCTTTACTATAGAGCAAATGCCATCACGTAAAATTTTATGGTCGTCGACTAAAAGAATTTTAATTTTCATGTTAACTCCTTTTTGCGATATTTTTTGCTGATTTTGAACGGGGCAGCTAGAATGACTTGCGTTCCACGATTCGGTTTGGATCTTATTTCAAAGCTTCCGTTGATATGATCCATACGCTCACGTATATTAAAGAGGCCGTAACCATTGAACGTTAATGAAGGCTTGGAAAATCCTACTCCATTGTCTTCAACGGTGATTGTTAGTTTGCCATTATCATTTAACATTTTTATTTTGGCTTTACTTGCATCCGCATGCTTTACGATATTTACGAGCAGTTCTCTTACCGCCTGAAACAGGAAAAACCGTGTGTTATAATCGAACGGCTTGTCATGCCCATCGTCCTCAAATACAATTTTAAGTCCATGTTTTCCATGAAATTGATCAATAAGCCATTTTATTGCTTGGCTGAGCCCTAATTCATACAGTATAGGTGGACTGAGTTCAAATGTCAATGTTCTAGTATCCCTGATAGTTTGCTCAATCAAATCAAGGATTTCCATGATAATATTTTTGGATTCGTTTGAAGGCACTGTTTTATTTAACAATCTAAGCTTAATCTTTGAAAGAGCAAGGGGCTGGCCGATACAGTCGTGCAGTTCCGTTGCGATGCGTCTTTTTTCGCGTTCCTCGATCAATGATAACTGTGAAGCAAGTGATTGGAGTTGTTTCTGGTAGTCGAGAAGTTTTTTCTCTGCATTTTTGCGCACTGCCACTTCAATTTTAAGGTTTTTATTAGCTTCCATAAGATCTTGTGTTCGTTCTTTAACCTGCGCTTCAAGTTTCTCCTGGTGCTTTATTAATATTATCTCTGTCTGCTTTCGTTCAGTTATATCACGAACAATTCCCTGAATAAATTTTTTACCTCCTATCTCAAATAGACTTGACGAGACCTCGGCCGGGAAGACGTTGCCATTTTTCTTTTTAAAAACAGTTTCGGATTTGATAAAACGATCTTTTAAGATTCTCTTGAATACCTCTTGCCTGGCTTTCAGTTCCTTTGATGGATGAATATCAGATATTTTGAGAGATAATATTTCTGACTTTGCATACCCGAACTTTTCCAGCGATTTCTTATTAACATCTGTGATGTTGCCATTCACATCGTGGATGAAAATTGCCTCGTTTGAATGTTGAAAGAGATTGCCGAATTTCTCTTCGCTGCGCTGTAAAGCTTCCGCTATTTTTACCCTTTCGGTCACTTCTATTCCATGCTCAACAACAGAGACAAGTTCTCCTTTTTCATCGAAAATCGGGTAGGTGTATATCTCTACCGGTTTTGAGATTGATGTTGCGGGTTGAAAAGTAAACGCTGGTTTTTTTGTTTTAATGGTTTTCTTTACAGCGCATCCCTGACAGATCTTGTTTCTTGACTGATAAGCTTCATAACACAGCCTGCCTTGTAGGTTCTTACCGAACTGCTTCTCCACGGTCTTGTTATAGCTCACTATACGATAATTTGCGTCTATGACTGTTAAGTGACCACTAATTGCATTATAAATAGTGCGTAGATTTACTTCGGCTTTTTTTAATGCCTCCTCTACTTTCTTACGCTTGGTTATGTCATGAGCCACAGCGTATATCAGTTTCTCTTCAATGACCGGTTTTGCAGTCCACAAGAGCCACTTATACGAACCGTCTTTGCAATGATAGCGATTCTCGAAATGGATGGTAGAAATACCGGAAGATAGTTTCTGCATTTCAGCGATTGTTGCATCGCGGTCGCCGGGATGCACAAACTCGATAAAAGGTTTGGAAAAAAGCTCATCCTGGGTGTAACCCAGGATTTTTTCAAACGAAGGGTTTAAACTTTTAAAATAATAATCGAATCCAGCAATACATATCATATCCAGCGAGAGGTTAAAAATGTGATTGAGGGATTTCTCTGTCTTCTTGCGTTCGGTGAGATCTCTGCTAATTCCGATCATGTACATTGGGTGACCATTATTATCATTGACGAGGAAAGCAACTAACCAGATAGTGAATGTCCTTCCTTCTTTGTGTTTAACAATGAGTTCCCCTTTCCATTTACCTGTCTTTTTTAAAGTGGGAATTATTGTTTTATTGGCAAAATTGGAGTCCACATTCAATTCATTAACATGTTTCCCTTTGAGATCCTTGTCTGGGAAACCGAACATCTCTTCTGCAACATTGTTAGAATACATTATGTGGCCATTCAGGTCTACGATTTGAATTCCATCAGGAGATTTTTCAACAATTTCAGAAAATAGTTTCAATTTATCTGCCTGATCTTTGGTTAATTGTTCCAGGGGCTTATTGTATTTCTCTGATTTATTTAATATCCTGGATTTTGCCATTATCTTTTATCCTGAATTTTTATTATTTTAATGAATTCCATTGTTTAAAAAATTAAAATTCCTTGGAGTTTTTGTTGCATGCCCTTGAATTCCAACTGGCATTTGTGTGAAATTCTTTTTGGAAATAATACATTTGTTATATTCAGCCTATCCTCTTTTAATACACTTATCATTATCAACTAATTAGCAAAAAAAATCAATTTAATTGGAAATTAAATTCAATATTTCGCAGGGATAAAAAACTCCTGCTAAAATTAGATATCATAAATGACGAATAACAGGAAAAAATCTTGATTGAGAAGCCGTAAACATATATTAAGATTTTAGCTAAGGGATTGAGAATTAAAGAAAGAGACTTGAAAAACCGATTTATAATCGAAATCTTATAAATTTTTCATTATAAGATAATAAAAAATAGCCTGATAGGGGGAGGTAATTATGGGCTGGAAAAATCTAAAAGTCAGAAATAAGATTATACTCTTTTATGCGATACCATTGATTTTGGTATCATTTATTGCTGTCTGGATGCACATTGAAAGCAAAAATATCTTTACTAACCTTGAAAGAGTCAGGAATAAAAATGTAGAGTTCGCGTTACTCTCCGAACAGATAAGCAGAGGTGTCATACAGATACAGCAGTGGCTGACAGATATATCAGCTACTCGTGGTCTGGATGGGCTGGATGACGGTTTTGATGAGGCACAAAAGAGTTATGATTCTGCTGTTTCAGGGATATCAAGGTTTATTGAAATGTTTAAGGCTGATGGTAAACCTTCAGGAGTCAAGAAGATGCAGGAGTTAAAAACAAGGTTGCACGTTTACTATGAAATGGGCAAGAAAATGGCTGAAGGATACATTAAAGGTGGACCCGAGTTGGGCAATAAGAAGATGGGAGATTTTGATAAGACCGCTGAAGCCCTTACCAGAGTATTGTCTCCTTTTGTCGAAGAACAAATTAACATTATGGAGATGAACATGGATAATATTAATGTTTCGGTATCAGGGTTTAAAAAAGGTTTAATCATAACATGTCTTGTACTGGTTTTGATAGGTATTGTAGTGGGAATGTTCTTGAATCATGATATCACCAGACCCTTGCATGAAAGCATGGGAGCCGCTAACAAAATAGCCAATGGCGAACTTGCAGTAAGGATGTCTGAAGGCAGAGGGGATGAATTAGGCGGGGTGCAGTCTGCGATTAAACACGTGGCAGAAAATTTAAAAGGGATTTTAATGCAGATAATCGGGGTTGCCAGTACAGTGGCGAGCAGTTCAGAAGAGTTGTCAGCAACTATAAGTCAATTTAACTCAGGGCTAGATGAACAGGCGAGACAAATTGAACAATCTGCAACAGCTACTTCAGAGGTGGCTCAAACAATCGTGGATGTCGCAAAGAACGCTACAGAAGCTTCAGACGCTGCCAGTGAGTCTGTTGAGGTTGCCAATGAAGGTAAATCGATTGTTGAGCAATCCGTTTCGAGTATGCTAAACATAGCTCATTCTATTGAAATATCATCAAAAACAGTGGAAGATCTTGGGGGAAGCAGCAAAAAGATAGGAGACATTATAGATGTAATTAATGACATAGCCAGTCAGACAAATCTCCTTGCACTTAATGCGGCTATAGAGGCTGCGAGGGCAGGAGAGCAAGGACGGGGATTTGCGGTTGTGGCTGATGAAGTAAGAAAACTTGCAGAAAAGACATCTCAGGCAACTGAAGAGATCACCGGAATGATCAAAAAAATACAACAGGAAACGGAAGTCTCTGTTCAGAGCATGGCAAAAAATAAAGCAGAGGTAGACGGTGGAGTTAAACTGGCAGAGCAGGCAAAGGAAGCCCTTAATAAAATTGTGAATGCTTCTCAACGATGTCTCGATCAGGTTCAGTCAATTGCAGCGGCAACAGAGGAGCAATCTGCGGCAGTTGAGGAAGTATCATCTAATTCAGAAAGTATTGCAAATTCCTTTGAAATTTCGCGAGAGTCAATCTCCCAGATTAATACATCAACAAATGAATTAGCAGAAGTTGCCAACGGATTGATGGCTCTTGTAACGTGGTTTAAAACGGATTCTGATATGAATGAAGGTTCAAATAAAGGTGCTGTTGGAGTTGAAAATGAATTAGATCGTAGTGAACCTTCTGTTTCTTTTTCTTAAACCAAATAATGCAGACATTGTAAATAAATTTATTTCCAACGCCTGCATTATTTTAATCAAAAGAACTCCTCGAAGCTCTGCTTCGGGGTTAAAGATCTTTTCCTTTGACAGTCATTCCCGCAGTCTTCTGAACAGGAATCTAGTCTGCTGGTTCAATCGTAAACGATTGAACCAGCATTAGATATGAGATATAAACTTTTCAACCTTGTTTATAAAAAGGAGTATTCAAGTTCATTTTTCATAAAATAGACAAGTTATGTGTTGCAATTTTATATAATATGGTGGTGAACAGGGAGAAAGTGCAATGTCTGTTGCTCGAAAAAAATTACGAAAAAATCTGAATTTAGTAATTTTTACGGATCTTGACGGGACCCTGCTTGATTCCAGTTACTCTTTTGGAAAAGCCTTTCCTGCACTTAAAATGATCAGGGGAAGAAATATTCCCTTGATAGTATGCTCGAGTAAGACAAGGGCTGAAATAATACATTGCAGGAAAAAACTCAAAAACAGTCATCCTTTTATTTCTGAAAATGGTGGAGGGATATTCATACCAAAAAATTATTTTAAATTCAGGGTTCAGGTTTCAGGGCTCAAGGTTCAGGAAAAAAATGATTTCTACATAATAAAGCTCGGTGCGTCCTATTCTGAATTGAGAAACTCACTGTATGAATTGCGATCTGAAGGTTTTGGTATTGTTGGTTTTGGGGATATGAGCGTAAAAGAGGTTGCTGAACTTACAGGATTAAAAATTGCTGATGCTACAATGGCCAAACAGCGAGATTTTGATGAGCCGTTTATAATATCCCCTCATATCCCCGTTGATAAGGGAGGATTATCTGAAAAATTTATCAGAAAGCTCAAACGGCGGATAAAGGCCAAAGGTTTTAATTATACTCAGGGCGAGTATTTTCATATTATGGGTAACACTGACAAAGGCAGGGCGGTTAAGATATTAAAAAAACTGTATCACAGGGAAAATCGAAAAATATTTACCGTTGCCCTTGGTGACAGCCCTAATGACATAGAGATGTTGAAAAATGTTGATTATCCCGTTATTGTTCAGAAGAATGATGGTTCATATGATAAGAGAATAAGAGTTAAGAATCTGATGAAAGCTGACGGTATAGGTCCCGAGGGATGGAACAGGGCTGTGATGAAGTTACTTAAAGCTCTGCTCCTCTGAAGGAAATATGCCTTTTTCAACTTCTTCTCTATATGTTTTTATTGCTTTCAGTGCCTCTTCTTTTACGTTAGTATATTTTTTTACAAACTTTGGGACAAATCTTTCAAACAAACTGATTACATCATGGAGAACAAGGACCTGTCCATTGCAATACGGGCCTGCTCCAATACCAATTGTGGGAATTGAAAGTTTTTCTGTAATGTGTTTAGCAAGATTCATGGGTATGGCTTCAAGCAATAATGAAAATGCACCGGCTTCTTCAACAATACGGGCTTCTTCTATCAGTCTTTTTGCTGATTCTTCTGTTTTGCCCTGTACCTTATATCCTCCCATTCTGTGAATTGACTGCGGAGTAAGTCCTATATGTGCCATGACAGGTATATCGGATTTTGTCATTGCCCTGATATGTTCGGCAACTTCGGCACCACCTTCCATTTTGATTGCAGAGGCTCCAGCTTCTTTCAAAAATCTTCCGGCGTTTCTTACCGCGTCTTTGATGCCTGTCTGATAAGACATGAAAGGCATGTCACCGATGACCATTGCATTTTTTACCGCTCGTGTAACAATTTTTGTATGGTAAATCATTTCGTGCATTGTCACTGGCAAGGTATTTTCCAATCCCTGAACAACCATGCCGAGTGAATCGCCGACGAGTATTGCATCAATTCCCGCTTCATCCACGATGCTTGCAAAGGGGTAATCATAGGCAGTAAGCATCGTAATCTTTTTGCCTTCGCTCTTCTTTTTCAAAAAATCCTGAACAGTAAAGCTCAATTTTATAACTCCTTTAACTAAAAGCTAATAGCTATACGCTGTTAGCTTTTATTTCACTATTTCCATCAACTCTAAATCAAAGGTGAGCTCTTTCCCGGCCAAAGGATGATTCGCATCCATCATGTAACCTTTTTCAGTAAAGCCTATTACTGTTACCGGGAAGGATTTACCATCCGGTCTGTGCATTTGTATTGACTGTCCTATCTGAGGATTGAGACCTTCCGGCATCCTTTTCTTATCAAACTCAAACACCTTTTTTTCGTCACGGTGACCGTACGCATCCTCAGGAGGGATTTTAATAGTCTTTTTGTCATTTTGTGTCATGCCGATAATACCTTTTTCAAATCCTGGAATTACTTTTTTTTCGCCAATGGTAAATTCTACAGGAGCCACTTTCCGTGAAGATTCAACAACCTCTCCATTTGCGTCCTTTAAAGTATAATGTACTTTTACCTTATCTCCGGCTTTAGCTTTCATTCTCTTTCTCCTTTTATTAATCTTCTAGATCAAAATTTAACGTGTTTCGTAATTATAACATACAAAAGGTTAAACCAAAAAATGTATTTAAAATAATACAGATGTTGAGAAAAAATTTATTTTTCGATACCTTAAACGCATTTTTAATCAATGTACCTGTGCATATTTTAATCCAAAGCTATATGCATAATTCAATAAAAAATTCATCGAGTTAAATAAATTTTTAAGCAATGTCTGTATTATTTGGGTTAAATAGTCTTGTCTTTTTTTCTGACATAAAATATACAAAATCCCGCCAGTATCATACCAATACAAAGAATTTGTCCCAGGGTTAAAAAGCCGAGAAAAAATCCGAGATGGCTGTCTGGTTCACGGACATATTCAATGAGAAACCGTACTGACCCATAGCCGATGAGATATATCGATAAGAAGAGACCATTAAATACCCTTTTTTTACGAACGCTCCACAGTATAATAAATAAAAAGACTCCTTCAAAAAATGCTTCATAGAGCTGAGATGGATGCCTGAGTTCATTATTCATATCAAGAGGGAAATACATGCCCCAGGGTACAGTTGTCGCACGTCCATAAAGTTCACCATTGATAAAGTTGCCGATTCTACCAAAGGTATATCCAAGTGGTATTGAAGGAATAAGAAAGTCTGCAAACTGCCAGAAGTTTATTTTATATTTGTGACAGAATATACCGGTGGCTAGCAAAACACCGATTAAGCCACCGTGATAGGACATGCCGGCAAGACCGGTGAAATGAAAACCGCCTGCAAAACTAAACGGGATAATTATTTCTAATGGATGTGATATATAATAACGCAAATTATAGAACAGTACATATCCCATCCTGGCACCAATCATAAGTCCCAGTATAGCCCATACAAAATAATTTTCAACTGTGGTTTTTGAATAGTCATAATCTTCATTTCTCAGCCTGTAAAGAGAAAGCAGATACACGATGGTGAAGGCTACAATGTACATCAGCCCGTAATAACGGATCTCAAATTGACCGAATTTAACAATATACGGTTTAATATGCCCTGGAATGTGTTGCCAGAGATGTATGATGTGATT
>CAYFXR010000262.1:0-29955 GCA_964347155.1 uncultured Nitrospiraceae bacterium
CTATCAATAAAACTGGAACCGGCTATACCCTTTATGTGCATATTGCGGATGTCAGCCATTATGTACCGTGGGATTCAGCACTTGACATTGAGGCAAGGCAAAGAGGCACAAGTATATATTTTCCGGGCAGCGTTATTCCCATGCTTCCCGAAAAACTCTCTCACAATCTATGCAGTCTTGTTCCCGGAAAGGACAGACTGACTTTTACTGTTGAGCTGCATCTCAATAAAAAAGGCCACATAATAAGCAAAGACTTTTATCCAAGTGTGATCAACAGCAACGAGAGGATGACCTACACCTCGGTAAAGAAAATACTTGTTGATGATGACGAAAACGAAAAAAAGAAGTATGAGTATCTTCTTGAGAGCTTTGAGATCATGGAAGAACTCTGTGAAATTTTTAGAAAGCAACGAATTAAACGCGGCAGTCTTGATTTTGATTTGCCGGAACCCGAGGTGCTCCTCGATATTCAGGGAAGGCCGGAAGCAATTATTAGGGCTGAACGGAATCTGGCTCATATGATTATTGAAGAGTTCATGATTGCAGCTAATGAGGCAGTTGCTTCTTTTCTTGAAACATTGCATGTCCCCTCAATTTATAGGGTCCACGAAAAGCCTGACAAAGACAAGCTTTATGAACTTCAACCCATTTTCAACTCCCTTGGGTTGAACATAAAAAAATCAGGGACAAAAGTATTTCAATCGGTTCTCAAGAAAATAAAAGGAACTCCCGAAGAATCGCTTCTTAACATTCTTCTTCTTCGTTCTCTTAAACAGGCAAAGTATTCCACAGACAACATAGGCCATTTTGGCCTTGCCTCAAAATGCTACACACATTTTACCTCACCAATAAGGCGTTATCCTGATCTTGTTGTCCACAGAATAGTCAAAGAATCATTAAGGAAAAATAAACTTCCGGATAAAAAACGCCGGCATCTTGAAAAGATTTTACCGGAAATAGCCAGTCATTCCTCAAAAACCGAGCGGATAGCTGATGAAGCTGAAAGAGAAATTATAAACGCTATGAGGGTCTGGTTTATGAGAGACAAGGTGGGAGATGAATATACCGGGATCGTCACAAATATTACTTCTCAAGGTTTACGGATACAATTGAAGGACTTTTTCGTTGAAGGCTTTTTACATGTATCATCAATGTCTGACGATTATTACAGGTTCGATGCAAAAAGCTATCGCTTAATCGGCAGGCGCACAAAAAGGACATTTAAAATCGGTAAAGAAGTGCAAGTCAGGATAGAGCGTGTTGATACTGAAGAGAGGGATATTTTGCTGGGGTTTGTATAATGTGAGAAAAGAACTTAAAGAAAAATTCATAAGGGATTTTACGCCTTTGGAGAGATTCTTTTTCATAAAAAATGCAAAAGAAGCAATTACTCTGAAGGGATATCAGGCCGGCGAAGATCTGTTTTACTTTTGTTATTTCCTTACACTCAAAGAGCGCATACGCAGTATCGGCCCTCAAGGCGGCGAAGGATATTTGAGATTGCTTCTTGTAGAAGGGACAAAGGATATCGAAGAGACGATAAAAATGTATAAGGAGAGGCTCGAAAAAAACAAATCCCATAAACCCGATCCCATGGGTTATAAATTTATAGAATATTTTTCTGAGCAAACCCGGTGAGAAGGGCATGGCGGGTATGAAAAAAAATTTTTCACTTACTGAATTTAAACACTTTGTTTCCTCACTACTGCAATGAAATACAGAATAATCGGCAAAGTGTTTCAGGGGATATCGGGACAAGGATAATGTCTGTAAAGGATATTAATTACTACCATGTAATGAGATTATGCTAATCCTGTTTCTTCCTGTCTTTTTTGATTTATACAGTGCATTATCTGCTGCCTCAATTAAATCTTTCTTGGTTTTTCTGTCAATGGATGGGTTATATGTTGTAATACCAAGACTAATGGTAACTTTGATACTTTGATCATTAAGTTTTATCTCCATTTTCTCGACCTCCTGTCTAATCCTTTCCGCAAGTACCACCGCTCCCTGTATATCCGTTTCAGGCAGTACAACCGCAAACTCCTCTCCGCCATACCTTGCAGCTATATCAGGTCTTCTTACCGCCTGTTCAAATATTTCCGCAACGGAACGCAACACTTCATCCCCCTGGTGATGTCCAAAGGTATCATTGATTTTTTTGAAATGGTCAATGTCAATCAATATAAGAGATAAAGTACGTGAATATCTTTCTGCTCTTGTCAACTCCTTGTCAAGCAGTTCCTGAAAATATCTGTGATTATAAATATTAGTCAGTCCATCCTTAATAGCAATTTCTTTTAGCTTTTCATTTGCTTCCCAGGCCTCCTTCGCAAGGTCCATGGCCTTCTTTTTAGCCAGCTTAAGTTCCATCACAAGCTGTTCATACGACAAATTTAATTTGCCAAGCTCTTCATTCGCCTCCTCAAGTATCAGTGAATACGGCTTTATATCGCTGGCATCAATCTCAAAGGTTGAAAGTATCTCAACGGTCTTTTCTGCAACGGAATCGATAAACTCACTGGCTTCATCTTCGGTTATGTCGAGTCTGTTTTGTAACAAATTCCTTAATTCCCCTAATTTTTCAATGCGTTTGCTGCTGTGATACACAGAAGAGGATATATCAGAAATCAAAAGGACATCAACTATATTGTTTAATTCTGCCGGGCATTCCTGCTGTTTATGGTGATATGCAATCGGCATGTAAATATTCTCGGGTATTCCCCATTCTTTTAATATTTCACTGCCCACTTCCTGGTGGTCAAAACCAAATAAAGACCTTTCTGCCTCAAGGGTAGTTACATTAGAAATCTTTTTCTCTTTAAAAATCCTGATATAATCGTCAGGCCTGCTTAAATACATGACAAGAATCCCAATATCCATAAGCAACGTGGTGACAAACGTATCCTCTTGTTTCATTTTTAATTTTGAAGCAATCAATTCCGCGCTTACTGCTGCTGTGATAGATCTTTTCCAGAAAAACTCGTGATTAAATTCGTCAACCGATTTTCTCTTAAGTCCTTTGACCAGTACGAAAGACAGTGCTATATTCTTCAGCCCCTCTAAACCTAAAATATTTACTGCTCTCTCAACAGAATCAACCTTATCCGGTAGCGAATAGAAGGATGAATTGGCTACTTTCAATATTTTTGCAGTAAGTGCAGGATCAAAGGAAATAATGTTTACAAGCTCCCTGATTGAGGATTGACCCCTCTTTACTTCCTGGATTATCTTTATAGCAATAGAAGGCGGTGACGGAAGCGTTTTCACATCTTTTAAAAGAGAATTTAAAGCTTTCATTAAAATCCTATCTCATGGTAAAAATATGACGAATTTCCCCTCATGAACTACTCAAAAAAAGATATTAATTAATTCGGTTAACAAAAACGGAATCTTTAATTGAGAGTCTATCTCCCTGTTCACCCAAACAGTTAAAATCCCCTTTTAATGCCATCAGCAATCCGTGCTACCCTGATCATCTCTTTTACATCATGAACTCTTAAAATGTTAGCACCGTTAAATATACCGATGGCAACAGCTGCTGCCGTCCCTTCAAGTCTTTCACTGACAGGGAGGTCATCAAGCATCTTACCGATGAATGACTTTCTTGAGGGACCTAAAAGTATTGGTTTTTCAAATCCGGCAAACTTATTCAGGTTTTTTATGATCTCAAGATTATGCTCAACAGTCTTTCCAAAGCCAATTCCCGGATCTATGATTATCATATCATCAGGTATTCCTGCTTCCCTGGCAATGTTAATTCCTTCCACCATATAGTCCATGATTTCAGGAATAAGTGCCGTATAGACTGGATTTTTCTGCATGTTCCGGGGTGTACCTTTAATATGCATTATTACAACAGGCACTTTGTTCTTTGCTGCAATCCTGGACATTTTAGTATCAAATCTTAAACCACTTATATCGTTTATCATAGATGCCCCTGCTGAAATTGCAGCCTCTGCAACAGCAGACTTGTACGTATCAACCGATATAGGGACGTCTATCTTTTTTGCAAGCGCCTCGATTACAGGGACAATTCGTTTAATCTCTTCCTTCAACGAAACCTTTTCCGCACCGGGTCTTGTTGATTCGCCGCCTATATCGATTATGTCTGCGCCTTCATCCTGCATTCCGAGAGCTTGTTTCAGAGCGCTGTCTTTATTAAAAAATAACCCGCCATCAGAAAAGGAATCAGGAGTTACATTCAAAATTCCCATAATGTATGTCCGTAAAGAAAAATCAAAATTAAATTTTTCCCAGGCAAGTTTCATAATGTCTCAATATAAGGATTCCAGAGGTCTGGGAGTCGAGGACGTATAGTCCCAATGGGAATACATCCCTTTTCGGGATTCAAGTAATGGGATTTATTTTTATTAAATTTTATTTCACTCGAATCCTGGAATCCTTGAATCCTACATTTATTGATTTAATACTGGATGTTACTACCTTTGATGTTTTTTGAAATGTTTTAGGATGTTAAATTTCTGAATTAAAAAATTATGCTGTCGCTTCAGAAGGACGTGTACTTACTTTTTTCTCTGAATCAACTTTTTCTGGATCAACTTTTACATCCTCTTTTTCTCCGGGTTTTATTGCCCCCTCATCTCTGTTTTCAACTATAGCCTCTATTTCAGAAGCATCAAGTGTTTCTTTTTCGAGCAGTGCCTGTGCAAGATTCATAAGTATTGTTTTGTTATCAATGAGGAGATGCTTTGCATATTCATATCTCTCTGCAACAATTGCCTTAACTTCATCATCTATTTCTTCAGCGGTCTTTTCCGAATAGTCTTTATGCTTTGTAAACTCCTTTCCGAGAAATATCTGTTCCTCCCGCTTCCCGAATGTGAGAGGGCCCAGTTTATCACTCATCCCCCATTCACAAACCATCTTTCTTGCAAGGTCGGTAGCCCTCTGGAGGTCATTACCGGCTCCTGTAGTCATATGTCCAAGAGCAATTTCCTCTGCTGCCCTTCCACCCATCAAAACTGCAAGGGCATTTAAAATATATCCTTTGGAATAGGTGTATTTGTCATCTATCGGTAACTGCTGGGTAACACCGAGCGCCATTCCTCTTGGTATGATACTGACTTTATGAAGAGGATCAGTTCCTGGTGTTAATTTGGCGACAAGGGCATGTCCTGCTTCATGGTGTGCGGTATTGTTTTTTTCCTCTTCTGATATTATCATGCTTTTTCTTTCTTTGCCCATGATAACCTTGTCTTTAGCATTTTCAAAATCTACCATTTCAACTTTATCCTTTGACTGTCTGGCCGCAAGCAAAGCAGCCTCATTTATAAGATTTGCAAGGTCTGCACCTGAGAAACCTGGAGTTCCTCTTGCAAGGATTTCAAGGTCTACATTTTCATGAAGAGGAATTTTTTTAATATGAACTTTAATTATTTCAAGCCTGCCTTTTACATCCGGATGAGGAACAACAACCTGTCTGTCAAATCTTCCCGGCCGTAAAAGTGCAGGATCAAGAACATCAGGCCTGTTCGTTGCAGCAAGCACGATAATTCCCTCATTTGGGGCAAAACCATCAAGCTCTACCAGGAGTTGGTTAAGCGTTTGTTCGCGTTCGTCATGCCCGCCTCCAAGACCTGCTCCCCTGTGACGGCCTACAGCATCTATCTCATCTATAAATATGATACATGGAGAATTCTTTTTTGCCTGTTCGAAAAGATCTCTAACTCTTGAAGCACCCACACCAACAAACATCTCTACAAAATCAGAACCGCTGATTGAAAAGAAAGGAACGCCTGCTTCACCAGCAATTGCCTTCGCAAGTAAAGTCTTTCCCGCACCTGGAGGACCAACAAGCAGAACACCCTTTGGAATTTTGCCGCCTAATTTCTGAAACTTCTGAGGGTCTTTTAAGAAAGCAATTATTTCCTGCACTTCCTCCTTTGCCTCTTCAATTCCCGCTACATCGGTAAAGGTTATTTTTACTCCTTTTTCAGACACGAGTTTTGCTCTGCTTCTACCAAATGAAAGCGCCTTGTTACCGCCTGTTTGCATCTGCCTCATGAAGAATATCCAAAGAAAAACGAGAAGAAGTATTGGTCCAAAATTAAAAAGGACACTCATATACCATGGTGTATGATCTGGCTTTGCGGTAATCCGTATCCCCTTTTCTCTCAATTCCTTTACCAGATCAGGATAGTCTGGAGCATAAGTCTTGAATTTTAAGCCATTTTTTAATGTTCCCGTGATTAAATTTTCAGGCTTTTTTATTGTTACCTCGAGTACCTCTCCCTGCTTTAATTTCAGTGTGAAATCCGAAAATATCATTTCTTCGCTCGGTTTTGATGTCTCAACAAGATTAAAAATCAGAATCATCATCAATCCAAACAAAACCCATATTGCAATACTTTTATACAATTTGCTACCTCCTAACACTAAGATTAACATATTTCTTTTGGTATTGCCAATTATGGAGAGGACGTTACATTCCTGGCTCCTTGAATCATTATTTTTGGTTCCTTAGTAAAAAAGTTGACATGGAGGTAAGGATTCAAGTGAATTATCAATTATAAGTGATCAATTAAGAATAAATATTATTTTAAGAAATTTATACAATTCTTCATTACTCATTGATAATTATTCATTTAACACTTGAACCCTTGAATCCCGAATAGGGACGTTGCCCTTACGGCGTAAAGCCGCGTTGCGGCCTCGCCGCTTTACGCGGGACTTTACGTCCTTCGGATTTTACCAACTATTTTGGAGATGATCCCAATTTATTAAATCTTACACTCATAAACCCTGTACTTTTTATACAATTTCCCCTGCATGGTCTCTATTATTCTCTGTACGGCATAGTTGTCTTCCAAAATCCAGGAAAACTCCATTCTTTTGTATCCCTTCTCTTTCAGCCCCTTAAGTCCCTCTATAAACAAAAGCGAATCAACACCGCGCCTTCTAAAACCCTCTTTTATCCCTAGAAGCAGCAATCTTGCATCCTTTATGTTTTTCGAGTGCCACAGTGCCTTAAGAATGCCAAATGGGAAAAGACGCCCATTGAGTTTTTTTAAGACATGATTAACATCAGGTAAAAACATTATAAAACCCACGGGATTATTATTAAATTCAGCAATTAATACAAGCTCGGGAATTATGATAGTCTTTAATTTTTTTGCCGTATGTTCAATTTCATCATCTGTCAAGGGCATAAAACCCCAGTTTTTCTCCCATGCTGAATTATAAATATCTCTGAAAATACGCATTTCATGCTGAAAAGACTTAAGATTTATTGGCCTAACCTTAATTCCTTGCTTTTCGGCAATACGCTCGACTCTATATACTTTTCCAGGTAATGTTTCAGGCACTTCTGCAATATAAGCAAAAAGGTCTTTTGCCTTTATAAGTCCGTTTCTCTCCAATAACTTCTGATAATAAGGTGAGTTATATGGCATCATAATCATGGGAGCCTCGTCAAAACCCTCTATAAGTAATCCCCATTCTTCATTTGAGGTAAAATTCATCGGTCCCCGCAATAATGACATTCCCTTTTCCCCAAGCCATTGTTTGACTCTTTCAATAAGGGCACGGGCTACTTCAATTTCATCTATACAATCAAAGAAGCCAAAAAATCCGGCTTGTTCCCTATAAAAGTCTATATAAGCCTGATTATGTATTGCTGTTATTCTACCAATGGTTTCTCCGTTGTTTTTTGCAATAAAAGGCCTTACTTCTGCATGATCAAAAAAGGGGTTTTGAGGAGAAAACAGTTCTTTGATATCTTTAACGAGTGGAGGAACCCAGTAGGAATTTCTGGCATATAATTTAAATGGAAAGTTTAAAAATTCTTTGAATGTTCTTTTTCCATCTGCAGGTAATACCTCTATCAATTTTTCCTTCTTTCATATTTAAAAGCTAAATAATTCCTAGTTCCTTTCCAACTTCTTCAAAGGCTTTGAGAACTCTGTCGAGCTGTTCGTCTGTATGTGTGGCCATATAACTGGTTCGTATTAAAGCCATACCACTCGGAACAGCGGGACTTACCGCTACATTTGCAAATATCCCTCTGTCATGTAGCATCTTTGCCATTGTAAAGGCCTTCCGGTCGTCACCAACGATAACTGGTATCACAGGTGTTTGACTTTGACCGGTGTCAAATCCCAGCGCTTTGAATCCGGCAAGCATTTTATTGGTATTTTGCCATAATTGTCCTCTTCTTTCGGGTTCTTCTTCGATTATATCAATGGCTGCACTTACAGAAGCTACAGAGGCAGGCGGAGGACTGGCACTGAAAATCAGTGCCCTTGCAAAATGTTTAATATAATGAATTACTTCTTCTGATGCAGCTATAAATCCGCCAATAGATGCGAGAGATTTTGAATATGTACCCATAATCAAATCTACATTATTTTCCAACCCGAAATATTCTGCAGTACCTCGTCCTGTCCTGCCGAGCACACCGATACCATGGGCATCGTCAACCATTATTCTTGCAGCATACTTTTTTGCCAGCCTCACAATGTTTGGAAGATCGGCAATATCGCCCTCCATGCTAAAGACACCATCGACTACTATTAGTTTGCCTTTATCACGATATTGCTGGAGGAGTCGTTCAAGATCCTCCATATCGTTATGCCGGTATTTCTTGATCTCGCTGAAAGAAAGTCTGCAGCCGTCAATAATACTGGCATGGTCCAATTTATCTATAAAAACCATATCGTCTTTGCCTGCGAGGGCAGATATTACGCCGAGATTAGTCTGGAAACCGGTTGAAAAAACAAGTGCCGCTTCCGTTCTCATAAAACGTGCCAGCTTCTCTTCGAGTTGAACGTGTATATCAAGTGTACCGTTTAAAAACCTTGACCCTGCACAGCCGCTCCCATATTTTTTCAGTGCCTCAATTGCCGCCTCTTTTACTTTTGGATGATTCGTGAGCCCGAGGTAGTTGTTTGAACCAACCATTACCATTTTCTTTCCATCCACAATAACTTCAGGTTCTTGTGCACTTTCAATCATGCGGAAATAAGGGTATATGCCTGCTTCCATTGCTTCTTTGGCCGCAGTAAATTTTCTGCATTTTTCAAAAAAATCTACTTCTTTTTTTATAGCCATTTGTGAATTCTGTACCAGTCTGCTGTCCACTTTATCCCTTCTTTTATTCTGACCTTTGGTTTGAAACCAAGGTCATTTGATGCTTCTGTAATATCACATACCCAGTCCGTAAATTTCAGCTCTTTTACTTTATCACTGTTAATCATGGAACTTGTACCCATAATCTTACTAATTCTTTCGACAAAAAATCCAACAGTCGGCAAAATGATTCTCGGTACTTTAACTTTAAAAACTTTAACATCCAGTGCTGAAGATATTTCGTTTATTACTTCACTATTAGAATAGGTTATTCCATCTGAGAGGCAATACGTTTTTCCAACAGCATTCTCTGTTTCCGCTGCAAGTATAATCGCATCAATTAAATCATCTACATAAATTAAAGATATACGTCCATCACCCCAGTAAGGCATAATCCTTTTTTTAACAAATCTAAATATCAAAAAAAAATCTTTATCCCTCGGACCGTATACTGCAGCAGGTCTCAATATTGTCACCGGTAACATACTCCGGAATTTCAAAACAGCCTCCTCACCTTTCAGCTTGCTTTTACCGTAATCTGAAACAGGTTGCGGGTTCTGGTTTTCATCCGACAAATTAATATTAAGTCTTGGGCCAAAAGCTGATAGAGAGCTTAAGTACACAAATCTCAGAACATTAGGGTTGTTTTTTGCAACTGATTTTATAATATCTTCCGTACCCTTCGTATTTACAGAGTAAAAATCCTCTTTACAATTGGTCTTGGTTAACCCTGCCAGGTGAAAAATATAATCATAATTTCTTATGTAATCTTTTGAGAAATCTTTGAGAGAAAAGTCTCCTTTAATAAATTTTATTTCGAGACCTTCAAGCCACTTGAGATCAGATGTCTCCCTGACAAGACAAGAAACGTCATAACCCATCTTAAAGAGTTTCTCAGCGAGATGGCTTCCAATGAAACCATTCGCCCCTGTAACAAGAGCTTTCATGAGGTATCAATATTTATAACAACATCCAAATTTAGAGTCAAGTATAAACTTTTACATTTTCTCAAGGCATCTATTTACTAAAGACAATAAGCACAAATCCCAAAAACATTATTATACTTCCGAGAACCTTCTCAGCAATTTTTTCTTCTTTAAACAGAAAATGGCCATAAAGGATACTGAAAAGGAGACTTGTCCTTTTTATTGAAATCATATAGGCAACATTGCTCAGACTCATTGCAAGCATGTGAAAAAGTATCATCATGGAATATGTGATGCCAACAGGAATAAGAGGGATAATTTCTTTCTTTGCAATAGAAATTTTGCCCTTGTTCTTTCCCATGGCAATCGGCGTGAAGAAAAAAGTTACAAGAATAAAATAGAAACTGCCAAAAAAAATAGGTGATGAATTTTCTATTGCCATTTTTCCAAGAGAGGACGTAATACTGAAAATAAAGGCAACTGTTATCATCAGAACACATCCCTTTTCCCTGAATATTGCTTTTACCGGTTCCAAAATCGTTTGTCTGATTTTATGGAGATTAAGTGCGTAACTGCCTATTGCCATGAGGAAAATACCGATACCGCCTTTCAAAGTGACCCTTTCTCCCAAAATAAAAAATGACATCACAATAAGAAAAAGAGGAGTTAATGCAAGGAATGGCATGGTAAGACTTATGGGAGATACCTTTAAGGCTTTTGTATATAAAATGATAGCTGTTATTTCAAGCGGCAGGGCACAGATAGTTGCCAACCAAAAGGTTTTATTCAGATAGGGGATCTCGATAAATAGTAAACTTATGAAAAACACAGGGAGTGAAAACAACAGTCGTACCCATGCGACAAAATACTCGTCTCTTGAGACCAGGATCCTTTTCGTTAATGCATCACTTGTGGCAAAAGTAAATGCGGTTAAGAGGGAATAGATAATCCACATACAAACTTATCAGCTCTCTATTCCGTAATCCTTGATTTTCGTCAGGAGTGTCTTATAGCTAACTTTGAGTATCTCTGCTGCCCTGCTCTTATTACCATGAGTATCTTCCAGTGCTTTTTTTATTCTTCGGGACTCGGCAATCTTTAAAGCAGCCTTTGCAACTTCATCAAGCGTCCCATCCAGTGATATATCATCAAGTATTTTATCAGAAGAACCGGTTGAAGTTAATCTGAGATGTTCTTGAGTTATGATATTACCATCACAAAGTATCAACGCCCTCTCGATGACATTTTCAAGTTCCCTGACATTCCCTTTCCATGAATAACCTCTTAAAATATCCATTGTATCCTGACCGATACTTTTCCGCTGCATATTCATTTCTGTTGAATATTTAGATAAAAAATGTTCGACCAGAACCGGTATGTCGTCCTTTCTCTCTCTTAAAGGAGGAATTGTGATAGGGAATACACTTAACCTGTAATAAAGATCTTCTCTGAAGGAATGTTCAGATACCGCTGCCTCAAGATCCTTATTACTTGCAGCAATAATTCTGATATCCACTTTGATCGGGTTTGTACCTCCAACTCTATCTATTACCCCGTCCTGGAGTGTTCTTAACAGCTTTGACTGCAAGGCCATGTCCATTTCGCCGACTTCATCAAGGAATACCACCCCTCTGTCTGCAAGCTCGAGCTTACCAATTTTCCTCTCACGAGCCCCTGTAAATGCCCCTTTTTCATAACCAAAAAGTTCAGACTCGAGTAGTTCCCTGGGAATTGCAGCACAGTTTATCGGAACAAATGGTTGCTCCTTCCTTGGACCTAAATCATGTATTGCCCTTGCAAACAGTTCTTTCCCTGTGCCAGATTCCCCTAAAAGTAAAACCGTTGTTTTTGTAGAAGCAACTTTTCGTATATTCTCCGCAACAGCTATCATATTAGGACTTTTACCAATAATAGTTGGTACCCCGACCTGATGCGATAATACATCTCTCAATAACAGATTTTCAGTAATAATTCGTTGATTTTTAAGTGATCTTTCTATCAGTAACAGCAGATAATCTGTATCAAGAGGCTTAGTTATAAAGTCAAAAGCACCCAATTTCATGGCATGAACAGCAGTCTCAACAGAACCGTAGGCAGTCATGACAATTACAGGGATTAGCGGATTTTTATCTTTTGATGCCTTAAGCACTTCAAGACCGTCTTTCCTGGGCAATTTGAGGTCAGTAAGAACGAGGTCAACTTTACTCTCTTTTAAACTCTTTATTCCTCCAGCCCCATCCCTTGCGATATCGACCTCATATCCCTCAAGCTCCAGCGTCTCTTTCAACATACGAGCCATGGATTCTTTATCTTCTACAACTAGAATCTTTTCCATATCAACGTAGCTTCCTTCTTAACAGCTCATTCACAATATTAGGATTTGCCTTTCCCTTTGTTTCCTTCATTACCTGCCCAACAAAAAATCCCATTAATTTAGCTTCACCCGCCCTAAATCTTTCAATCTCTTCGGGGTTTTTATTTAATACGTCATCTACTATTTTTTCAATTTCAGATTCATCACTTACCTGAACAAGTCCCTTTTCTTTAATTATTGTCTCGGGCATTTTGCCACTCTTGCATATTTCATCCAAAATAGTGGTCTTCGCCATTGTACCACTCACAGCACCAGACTCAATGAGCGTGAGTAAACTGAACAAGTGTTCAGGAGTAAGAGGGATTTCATTGATATCTTTCCCTCCCTCTTTGAGACGTTTAAAAATATTCGTCATTATCCAATTAGCTACAACTTTGGGTCTTCCACCTAATTTCACTGTCTCTTCAAACCAGTCTGCGGTAGTTCTCTCTTCTGTAAGCAAATCTGCATCCTTTTCAGGTAGCTGATACTCCCTGATAAATCTTTCGCGTTTTACATCGGGAAGTTCGGGTAAATGTGCCCTTATTTCTTCTATCCATGATGTATCAAACTCTATGGGCATAAGGTCAGGATCAGGGAAATATCTATAGTCGTGTGCTTCTTCCTTTGTTCGCATGGATTCTGTAATTCCTCTGTCAGAATTCCAGAGTCTTGTTTCCAGGACAATTTCACTTCCATCTTTGAGGGCTTTTATCTGCCGTCTTATCTCATATTCAAGCGCCCTTTCCACAAATCGAAAAGAATTCATATTTTTAATTTCTGTTTTTACACCAAACTCCTGTTGCCCCATCGGTCTCACAGACACGTTTGCATCACATCTTAAAGAACCCTGTTCCATATTCCCGTCACACACCCCAAGATAGCGAACAATTGCCCTTAACTTCTTCATGAATTCTACAGCTTCCCGGGGAGTGCACATATGAGGCTCTGTTACAATCTCCATAAGTGGAACACCTGCCCTATTGAGATCAACAAAGCTTTCCCTTCCGTTCACCTCATGTATGTTTTTCCCTGCATCTTCTTCAAGGTGAATTCTTGTCAGACCTATTTTCTTTGTACCCCCATTATCAGATATTTCAATATAGCCATTCTCACAGAGAGGAAGCTCATACTGGCTTATTTGATATCCCTTGGGGAGATCTGGATAAAAATAGTTCTTTCTTGCAAAACGACTGTAAGGAGAAATTGTGCAATTCGTAGCAAGTCCTGTCTTTATGGTGTACTCAACTGCCTTTTTATTCATTACCGGCAAAACACCCGGCATCCCGGTACATACCGGACATGTCTGTGTATTCGGCTCTGAACCAAATTTTGTGGAACATCCGCAAAATATCTTCGTATCTGTGAATAACTGTGCATGTATTTCAAGACCAATAATTGCTTCGTATTGCATAAAAAAACTCCATCATAAATTCGGCTTTCTTTTACGCCAGTCTGTAGCCTGCTCATATGCATAAGCAACTTTTAAAACTGATCCCTCGTCAAAGTGCTTTCCGATTATCTGCAATCCAACCGGCAGATTATTCATTGTAAAACCACAGGGTATTGAAATCCCCGGCACACCTGCAAGGTTTATAGATATGGTAAAGATGTCAGATAAATACATTTGCAAGGGATCATCTATCTTTTCACCAACTTTGAATGCTGGAGTAGGTGTTGTTGGAGTAATTATTACATCAACGCTTTCAAATGCCTTTTCAAAATCATGTTTTATCAAAGTCCTCACCTGCTGTGCCTTTCGGTAATAAGCATCATAGTAACCTGATGAAAGGGCATACGTTCCAAGAATTATCCTCCTTTTAACCTCAGCCCCGAAACCTGCCTCCCTTGTTCTCATATACATATCAACAATGTCTTTCCCCTCCATTCTTAAACCGTATTTCACACCGTCATATCGAGCTAAATTGGATGATGCCTCAGAAGTCGCAAGTATGTAGTACGCTGCTATTGCATATCCTGTATGGGGAAGCGATATCTCAACAGGTATAGCTCCAAGCGATTCCAGTTTTTTTATCGCCTCCATCACAGAGGTCTCCACTTCTTTGTCAACACCTTCTATAAAATATTCTTTTGGAACCCCCATCTTCATACCTTTAATGTCATGTCCCAGCAAAGAAGTAAAATCAGGCACAGGGAGTCGAGCGGATGTTGAATCACGCAGATCATATCCGCTTATTATATTCATGAGTAATGCAGAATCCTTCACATTTTTTGTGATAGGACCTATTTGGTCAAGGGATGAAGCAAAGGCAACAAGGCCGTATCGGGAAACTCTGCCATACGTGGGCTTTAACCCAACGACTCCACAAAATGCAGCAGGCTGGCGGATTGACCCCCCGGTATCGGATCCAAGAGCAGCAATGCATTCATCAGCTGCAATCGCTGCAGCCGAGCCGCCGCTTGAGCCCCCGGGTATTCTCTCAACATCCCATGGATTTCTTGTAATTCCGTACGCGGAATTTTCTGTCGATGAACCCATGGCAAATTCATCGAGATTCGTTTTTCCGATTAATATATACCCTTGTTCCTTGAGCCTCTGTGTTACGGTACTTTCATAGGGCGGAGTAAAGTTTTCGAGAATTCTCGAAGAGCAGGTAGTTCTTACACCCTCTGTACAAATATTGTCTTTTATTGCAACCGGTATTCCGAGCAGTATCTGTTTCATGCCCTTTTCGATATGGGCTTCTGCTTGTCCTGCTTGAGTCAATGCCTTTTCTTTCACAAGAGAAACATACGATCCTATTTCCCCTTCCACGACCTCAATCCTTTTGAATATTGCATTTGTAAGTTCCACAGGACGTATCTCGCCACTATTAATAGCCGATCGTGCTTCATCAATACCCAGTTGATAAGGTTCCAACCCTTCTCCATTACTACACATTACTTCTTGTTTGCAGTCAATAAAAATAGTATAGCTCTATTATATTCAATTGCAATTTTTTTTAGTATTATTTGGGTTTATAGGGTTAACCTCAGGAAAGATTAGGGGGAAATGATATTTGTTAAAAATTAATGATATACAGATACAATTTCATCACATAGTATGCATTAACGTCAGCTTGTTTCTTCCCGTATGTTTTGAATTATATAATGCCCTGTCTGCTATTTCAATTATTTCTGTCTTGCTTCTCCTTACAATGTTCGGGTCATATGTTGTTATTCCGATACTTATCGTGACCTTTATAATCTGGTCATTAGTTTTAATTTTTATTTTCAATTTTTCCACCATATTTCTGAGTCTTTCTGAAAAAATCATTGCACCTTTACTATCTGTCTGAGGCAATATAATAGCAAACTCCTCTCCACCATATCTTGTTGCAGAATCGGATGTTCTAATTGACTGTTGTATGAGTTTGCCTATTGAACGTAATACTTCATCTCCCTCAAGATGGCCATAGCTGTCATTAATATTTTTAAAATAATCAATGTCAATCATGATAAGGGAGACAAAGTGCCCGTATCTATTTGCCCTGTCCAATTCTTTATCCATCAATTCCTGAAAATACCCGTGATTATAGAGGCCTGTGAGAGCATCCTTAATAGCCATTTCTCTTATTTTTTCTTTTGTGTTCCAGAGTTCTACCGCAAGTTCCTCGGCTCCCCTTTTTGCCTCTTTAAGTTCCACAACAAGCTGCTCGTAAGATAAATTTAGTTTTCCAAGTTCTTCATTTGCCTCCTGGAGTATCTGTGAATAGGGCTTCATATTTCCCGCATCAATCTCAAAGTATGAAAGTATCTCAAGAGTCCTTTCAGCAACCAAATCTATAAATATGTCGGCATCTGTCTCATTTATATCTAATCTTTCCTGCAATAACTGTTTTACTTCTTCCAATTTTTTTACGCTTCTGTTTCCATGATAAACAGATGATACCAAATCTGAAATCATAAGAACGTTTACTATATCACCAAGTTCCGAGGGATAGCCATGTCTCTTGTGATGATATGCAATTGGCATGTAAATATTCTCGGGTATTTTCCATTGCTTTAGTATTTCACTGCCGACTTCCTGATGGTCAAAACCATAGATAGTTCTTTCTACCTCTGTAATCATTACATTTGACGCCTTTTTTAGATCAAGAACCTTTAAATAATCATCAGGCCTGCTCAAAAACATCACGAGAATCCCTATATCCATAAGCAAAGGGGTGACGAATGTATTGTCTTGTGTCATTTTTAATTTTGATGCTATCATTTCTGTACTTATTGCCGCGGTGATAGATCTTTTCCAAAAATGCTCATGGTCAAATCCAACAATCGTGTTTTTTCTCAATTCTTTAACTATTAAAAAAGAAAGTGCTATGTTTTTAAGAGCTTCTATACCCAAGACATTTACTGCCTTCTCTATAGAATCAACCTTATAAGTAAGGGCATAAAAAGATGAATTAGCTACTTTCAAAATCTTTGCTGTAAGTGCTGCGTCATAGGAGATAATATCCACTATTTCTCCGATTGCAAGTTTATCCTTTTTAACTTCCTGAATTATCTTCATCGCAACAGCAGGCAATGACGGAAGCGTTGTAATATCTTTTACAATAAAATCTAAAGTATTCATTAAAGATCACTTCCTCCGGATCAGAGGGGCTTTGTTAATCGTTATAATAACTATAATTCGGCTAGGAAAAATATAAACTTTAATCATTCTTCTTTTTCAAAAAAACTTTCTACTATATGCACTGTTAAATGTTTTTTCAATTTAATACAAAACCTTTACAGTTATTAAGTCTTTTTTATATAATGATAAGATTGTTTTCACAACAAAAAAAATGAGAGGATGAGAAAAATCATGAGTAATAATAAAATATCTGCTGAGAATTCAATAACAATGAATGAGCAGGCAAATGAAAACGTAGCAGTAAGACACGATGTGAGCCTTTTTACAGATCACGACATATATCTTTTTAAAGAAGGAAACCATTTCAGACTTTACGATAAACTTGGTTCTCATCCCTTAACCATTCATGGAAAAGAAGGAGCCTATTTCGCCCTCTGGGCACCAGTTGCAGAAAAGATTACAGTTATGGGAGATTTTAACGGATGGAATAAAGAATCCCATCAGCTTATGCCAAGATGGGATGAATCCGGTATATGGGAGGGGTTTATTCCAGGAATACAAAAAGGTGACATTTATAAATATCACATAACCTCCAAGCATGATAATTACACAGTTGACAAGGGAGACCCCTTTGCATTTTATTGGGAACTGCCGCCGAAGACCGCTTCTAAAGTATGGAATCTTGATTATAAATGGGATGACGCCGAGTGGATGGCAAATAGATATAAATCCAATGCCCTTCATTCCCCCTTTTCTATATATGAAGTTCATCTCGGCTCGTGGAGACGAGTCCCCAAAGAAGGAAATCGATTTCTCAACTACAGGGAACTTGCCCATTATCTCGCAAATTACATAAAAGATATGGGATTTACCCATGTCGAGCTGCTACCAGTTATGGAACATCCTTTCTACGGATCATGGGGATATCAGACTGTCGGCCTATTTGCGCCTACAAGCAGGTACGGAGCCCCTCAGGATTTCATGTACATGATTGACCACCTCCATAAAAACGGCATTGGTGTGATAATTGACTGGGTACCTTCACACTTCCCGTCAGATGGTCATGGTCTTTCATATTTTGACGGCTCATATCTTTATGAGCATGAAGATCCCAAAAAGGGATTTCACCCTGAATGGAATAGTTATATTTTTAACTACGGCAGAAGCGAGGTAAGAAATTTTCTTATTAGCAGTGCCCTTTTCTGGCTCGATAAATATCACATTGACGGTATTAGAGTAGATGCGGTAGCATCCATGCTTTACCTGGACTATGCAAGACAAAATAGTGAATGGATACCAAATAAGTACGGCGGAAAAGAAGATTTAGATGCAATAAGCTTTTTAAAAAGGTTTAACGAAGCGGTCTACAGCGCACATCCTGATGTTCAAACCATAGCTGAAGAATCAACAGCATGGCCTATGGTTTCAAGACCCACACATGTCGGTGGTCTTGGCTTTGGAATGAAATGGAATATGGGATGGATGCACGATACATTAAAATATATATCCAAAGACCCACTTTTCAAAAAATATCACCATGATCAGCTCACTTTTAGCATATGGTATTCGTTTACAGAAAACTTCGTCCTCCCACTTTCCCATGACGAAGTGGTTCACGGCAAAGGCGCCCTCATAGGGAAAATGCCTGGAGATGAGTCGCATAGAAATGCAAATCTCAGACTGCTGTTTGGATATATGTTCGGACATCCCGGGAAGAAACTCCTTTTCATGGGTGGAGAATTCGGGCAGTGGAAAGAGTGGAATCACGATGAGAGCTTAGAATGGCATGCACTTGAATATGCATCTCATCAGGGAGTACAAAAATGGATCAAAGACCTGAACCACATATACAGAACCGAACAGGCATTATATGAACTGGATTTTTCAAAAGACGGATTTGAGTGGATAGACTTTCATGATTGGGAAGGAAGTGTGATAAGCTTTATAAGAAAAGGTAAGAGCACCGAGGAAATAATTCTTGTTGTTTGTAATTTTACTCCTGTGCTGAGAGAAAATTATAATGTGGGCGTTCCAAGAGGGGGATTCTGGAGAGAGTTTCTTAACAGCGATGCTGAAATATATGGCGGAAACGGCAATGGCAATGCTGGAGGGGTTGAAGCTTCTGCAACGCCTGTACAAGGAAGAGATTTCTCCCTTTCACTGACATTACCTCCACTCGCTGTTTTATTTTTTAAAAGTTAATTCATAAGCAATGATTAATGGATCAGGTGAAGTAAGTAACCGTGGTCCCTTGAATCCTAATTTATTATATGGATAGATACATTTGCATTCACGGACACTTTTACCAGCCGCCGAGAGAAAATCCCTGGCTTGAAGAAATTGAATTTCAGGACGGAGCTTATCCCTATCATGACTGGAATGAAAAAATAACTGCTGAATGTTATGCCCCAAATGCAGCCTCTCGTATCCTTGATTCAGAAGAGAAAATTATTAATATAGTAAACATATACTCAAAAATAAGTTTTGACTTCGGTCCCACCCTCATGTCATGGTTGGAAAGACACAAGCCCGACGTACATGAAGCAATAATTGAAGCTGACCGGTTAAGCATGGAGAGATTCTCCGGTCATGGCTCAGCCATTGCACATGCATATAACCACATAATAATGCCCCTTGCCAATAGGAGGGATAAATACACCCAGATAATATGGGGGATAAAGGACTTTCAGAAACGATTCAAAAGATTTCCTGAAGGCATGTGGCTTCCTGAAGCTGCTGTTGACGAAGAAACCTTTGAAGTTTTAGTCAGTCTTGGAATAAAGTTTACCGTCCTCTCGCCAAGACAGGCCAAAAGGGTAAGAAAATTAAAAGAAACAAAAAACTGGCATGACGTGAGTGAAGAAAGAATTGATCCCACAACGGCTTATTTATGTATCCTTCCTTCTGGAAGGACCATAAACCTCTTTTTCTATGACGGCCCGATTTCTCAGGATGTATCCTTTGGAGGACTGCTGAAAAATGGAGAAGTTTTTGCCAAGAGATTGCTCTCCGCCTTTAACGACCAGAGAGAGTGGCACCAGATAGTTCATTTAGCAACCGATGGAGAAACATTCGGTCACCATCACCGTTATGGTGATATGGCACTTTCCTACGCTCTCCACTACATTGAATCCAATAGTCTTGCTAAAATAACCAACTATAGCGAATATCTTGAAAAACACCCGCCAGCTCATATTGTTGAAATCTTTGAAAACTCATCCTGGAGCTGTATCCACGGAATTGAAAGGTGGCGTGACAATTGTGGATGTAATTCAGGAACACATCCAGGATGGAATCAGGCATGGAGAAAACCTTTAAGAAATGCAATGGACTGGCTGAGGGAAAAGCTTATACCAATCTATGGAAATGAAGCTTCAAAATATCTGAAAAATCCTTGGGATGCGAGAAATGACTATATCGAAGTATTGCATGACAGGTCGCATGAAAATATAGAGCGATTTCTGCAAAAACACACTATTAAGAAACTCACAATAGAGGAAAAAATCAAGATCTTAAAGCTCTTGGAAATACAGAGGAATGCCATGTTGATGTATACAAGCTGCGGCTGGTTCTTTGATGAAATTTCAGGCATTGAAACTATGCAAGTACTACAGTATGCATCAAAATCTATTCAGTTCGCAGAAGAATTACACGAGGCATCTCTTGAATCTGAATTTTTAACATATCTTCAAAAAGCTCCAAGTAATATATTCAGTAATGCTGTCGAACCTTACGATTTGTATGTAAAATCTGCAAAGAGTGACCTCTTGCGCGTAGGAGCCCATTACAGCATATCTTCTGTATTTGAGGAATATCCCGAAGATATAGAAATATATAGTTATACTGCAAGCAGCGTTACGTACAACAAAATAGAGGCAGGAAAGCTTAAACTTGCTATTGGAAAAGCAAACATCAGTTCGAACATAACATGGGATAAAAAAACTATTAGCTTTGCAGTATTGCATCTCGGAGATCACAATATAAACGCAGGAGTTAAGGATTTTAACGGTGATGAAGAATACTCGATTATGCAAAACGAAATAAAACAGGCCTTTGAAAAAGGCGATATTCCAGAAGTAGTACGGCTAATGGATAAGCACTTCGAAAACAACATATATTCCTTATGGCATCTCTTTAAAGATGAACAGAGAAAGGTTTTAGACCAGATACTTCAATTAACCTATGAAAGTGTTGAATCATCCTACCGTCATATTTATGAGGAAAACTTCGCAATAATGAATTTTTATCACAGCTTACAGCAGCGCCTCCCGAGACCTTTTTCATCAGCCGCTGAATATATACTCAATACAGACTTAAAAAAAATTTTTGAAGAAGAAAACATAGATGTAGAAAAACTTAAAAGATTAATAGAAGAGGCTAAAAGATGGTCTACGAAAATTGATACAACTACGATTGGATTTATCGCAAGCTCATGGGTAAACAGTATTATGGAAAAATTGGACAAAAAGCCGAAAGATATAGAGCTTCTTGAAAAGATCAACAACACAATGGAACTCTCAACGCCGTTATCTCTATCACTTGATCTTTGGAAGGCACAGAATATCTACTTCTCAATTGGCAGGAGTTACTACAAGACAATGAAAGAAAAGGCAGCAAAGAGAGATAATTTTGCTCAAAGATGGTTGAAAGGTTTTCTTAAGCTGGGTTATTACCTTCATGTAAGGATTTAGTATAAGGCACTGTATTTCATGAAATTGTCATGGAACAATAATTGGTCCACCCTTGAATCCTCGAACCTTATATAGCGGGAGAGACTTGGAAAAAAGAGGCAGTGGAATACTTCTTCATATTACATCACTTCCATCGCCCTATGGTATAGGAGATTTCGGTCCTGATTCATACAAATTTGCCGATTTTCTCGCAGAGACTCATCAAAGTTTCTGGCAGATACTCCCTTTAAATCTAACATGCACTGTCTATGGGAATTCCCCTTACAGCAGTTTCTCCGCTTTTGCCGGCAATCCTCTTTTGATAAGTCCCAGTCGAATGGTTAAGGATGGCTTTCTTTTAGAATCTGATATACAAGTCCCTCCTGCTTTTTCCAAAGAAAGGGTTGAGTACAGAAGGGTTACAGAATATAAAGACAAAATTTTCCATGCAGCTTATAAAAAAAACAAGGTTAAATTAACAGATCATCATGATTTTCAAAAATTTTGCAATGAAAACTCTCACTGGCTCGATGATTACAGCCTCTTTATTTCCATAAAGAACTCCTTGAATGGAACTGAATGGGGTAAATGGCCAGAAGATTTGAGGGACAGAAAAAGAGGTGTTTTAAAAAAATATGAAGAAAAACTGAAGGATAAGATATTAATGGAAAAATTTCTCCAGTATATTTTTTTCATTCAGTGGTATTCCCTGAAAAATTACTGTGACAGCAAAGATATAAAGATAATCGGTGATATCCCTATTTATGTAAATTACGACAGTTCTGATGTATGGGCAAATCCCGATATATTCAATTTAGATAAAGAAAAAAAACCTGCATTTGTTGCAGGTGTACCTCCTGATTATTTCAGTTCTACAGGTCAATTGTGGGGGCATCCGGTTTATAATTGGGATATACTTAAAGAGTTTCAATACGATTGGTGGATAAAACGCATAGAACATAATCTAAAGCTTTTTCATATGTTCAGACTCGACCATTTTAGGGGATTTGTTGGTTACTGGAAAGTCATCGCAAGTGAAACAACTGCGATAAACGGAAAATGGGTAGAGGCTCCGGCTGAAGACTTCTTTAACACAATCACTAAACATTTCTCTGAAATTTCCATTCTTGCCGAGGACCTTGGAGTCATTACTCCAGATGTAAAAGAGGTGATAAATCGGTTCGGATTTCCCGGAATGAAGGTTCTGCTTTTTGCTTTTGGAGAGGATCTTCCAACCAATCCCTATGCACCGCATAACCACATAAAAAATTGCGTCGTATATACAGGGACACATGACAATAACACAATTAGAGGATGGTTTAAAAAAGAGTTAGGTCCTGAAGACAAAAAAAGAATTTCTGAATATATAGGAAGAGAGGTTTCTGAAAAAACAATCCATTGGGAAATTATCAGACTTGCCATGATGTCTGTTGCAGACATGGTTATTATACCTATGCAGGATATTCTCGGCCTTGGAGAAAAATATAGAATGAATCTACCGGCAAGTTCTGAAGGAAATTGGGAATGGAGGCTTTTACCGGAACAATTATCGCCCTCTTTATTGAAAAAACTAAAAGAACTTACCACGATTTATGGAAGAAATGGTTAATAATGCTTGCGTTATTATTCTCTGGAAGACTCAAAAACTATTAATCTCATCAATAAGACTTCTCAATCTTCCAAAGTCCTTTAAGTTGAAATCAACTACGAGTCTTGGCAGTCTGATAATTTCTGGCTCGTCAGTTTCATCTGGTAGTGCATTTGAAAGATAAATCTTACCGTTAGGCAAAAGGATATCTGAAAAATGTTTATTAAGCTCATCAATAGATGAAGAGTCTATGGCGGATAATAGCCTTATGATTAACTTTTCGTTTATATACCTCATGCTGTGGTAACGACTATAGAAACGGTTAATTCTTTCAATCGCAACATCTATTGAATCAACGCATTCAAACAGGTCAAAATCAGAATCGCTGATGTATCCCTGCGATAAAAGCTCATATTTTAAAAAACGAATCCATCGTGACCAGTATGTGCCTCCATTAGGTTCTTCAATAAGGATTAGCGGAAGGGGAGTGTGTTTTCCATTCTGAAGGAGTGCAAGGGTTTCCATTGCTTCATCAAGGGTACCGAATCCGCCTGGGAATAGCGCAACAGCATCTGCTTCTTTCAGAAAGGCTACCTTCCGGTTAAAAAAATACTTATATGTGATAAGCCGGGGATTTCCTACGAGTACGGGATTCGGTTTTTGCTCAAAAGGCAGCAGAATATTAACACCAAAAGAGTGTTCAGGGCCAGCGCCTTCATTAACCGCATGCATAATACCTGCTCCGGCTCCGGTTATAACCATGTATCCTGCCTCCGCAAGCTTCTTACCAAAAAGTCGAGCCATTTCATAAATCGGTTCATCCGGTAGTGTTCTGGCAGAACCAAAAACAGTAACCTTCCTCACATTACTGTACGGGCCAAACATTTTCCCCGTAAAACGCATCTCTTTCATTGTTGTATTCATGAGTTTCAAATGCGCCCTGTCATTTTTTTCCTGACCTGCCTTGAGAGCAGCCAGAATCATCTCTCGAACAAGTTCCGGCTCTTTAATACCTCCTGAGAGTTCCATCAACTGATCAATTGCCTCGTCCACAGGTCCATTGATTCTTTTAAAATGAAGTTTCATTGTATGATATGTTCCATATTGAATATTATAATTTTAAGGCTCTTCCCCCATTTAGTTGGGAGAAAGGTTTCAAGGGTTCGAGGAGTCAAGGATCCAAGTGAATTGTCAATTATAAATGATCAATTAACAATGAATATTTTTTTAGAAGTTTCATACAATTATTCATTACTCATTGATAATTATTAATTTAACACTTGAATCCTCGACTTAACGTCCTTAAGATTACCCCTATATAATTCACATTTAATGATTTCCCTTACATCAATATCGGTATTTTTAAACAATAACTTTATATATTAACAATTATTTATTTGGTATTGAAAGAGAAAGAAAATTATAAAATTATATTACCCCAAAAAACTCGCTTAAAAAATAATACATTACACATGATCAATTTCTAAAGCAGCTATTATTTCAAAAACTTTAAAAAAATGTGTAGGAATTATGATGTATTAATAAACTTAACTCAAACAAAAACCGACCCGCATAGGATAAATAGAATTATTTATCAATTGTCACAGTTCACTTTTTATGCTTTAGTCTCGTATGTGAACTTGTTAAAAGTTATGACACCTGTCAAAAATGACAGTACACAACATCTAAAAAAAAATGGTAATTTTCTAAAAACCCTTTCAATACAAAAAAATCATTTTTTAATAAATTTTGTAGATTTATATTTTTCTGAGTTTTGAACTTGCGGGGAGTTTTTTAGTCATCTTTTTTAACAGTTCTTAACTATTTATTCCCCTGTCAAAGAATCTCATGAAGCTATCAATTTCAAGTCTTAAAGGCTAATAAAGTTTATACAGATTAAGTTTATATTACTCCTTAAATTTATTTATAGGACAAGTAAAAATTTTTTAAAGGAATAAATAACTTGGCATAATTTTTATTTTATATCGGAGGCAATCATGTTAAAGAAAGAAATTTTATGTGAGAAATTAAAAATTAAAAGCAATAAATTTAAATTTTTTCAATTAATATTTCTAATATTACTGATTCATTTTATTTTCCTCTTCTACGGCACAAGCAAAGCTTCTTTATCTCAGGATACATATCCTGAAGATATCCCAACATCAGAAGAACCTTTAGATTCGAACATCAAAGACTTCCCAAATGAACCGGCAGATCCCAATAATGACGGATATAAATCATCAGAAGAGGATAAAGATAAGGATAAGGATAAGGATAAAGATAAAGACAAGCCAGTTGATGATGAAACACCTCCCGACACTGATTTCACCTCTTCAGCTTTAAGCGGAGGAATGGAAGACGAAGAAATAATGTCATATTTAAATGTAAAACCAATCCAAATATCGCCAGCAGGTAATTCAGGTGCAGCCACAACTAGTATTCCAATTGTAGTTCCTCCCGGCAGAAAGGGCATAGAACCCAAAATCTTAGTCAATTATAGGTCAAGTGCCAGGAACGGATGGATAGGAGTAGGCTGGAGTCTTGACATGGGGGCTATACAGAGAAACACAAAGAGAGGGGTTGTTTACGGTGATGATGATTATGTAGTTACAGTCAATGGCTCTGTTTCTGAATTAATTCGTAGAGAGGATTGGGGTCCGGATTACTACGGAGCAAAGATAGAGGGGACATTTTCAAAATATTACAAAAATCCTACAACAGGCGGTTGGGAAGTAACAACAAAAGATGGTACTAAATATTTTTATGGTTCAACTTTAGATTCAAGGCAGAATAATACATATGGTGTCTTCAAATGGTGTTTGGACAAGGTCGAAGATACTAATGGGAACTATATGGAAATATTTTATACAAAAGACCAAGGGGAGATATATCTGAAAAAGATTCAGTATACTGGAAATTCTGCAACAGGACTATATCCATCTAACTATGTCAAATTTTATTTAGAACCTCGTAATGATATACAAAATATGTACATATCCCACTCTAGCGTGAAAACAGCATATCGGCTTAAAACAATTGAAGTAGCAAGTAACAACAACCTCGTAAGAGCATATAAATTTGAATATGATACAGATCCAGATACTCCTGGTTCACAATATAGTGCTAATACTGGACGCAGTTTGCTTTACAGTGTACAACAATTTGGAAGTGATGCGGCTGTTGATGTGGATGGGACAATAACGGCAGGGAGTACATTACCAGAGATTGTTTTTCAATGGCAGGCAGATAATAATCTGGATTTTACAGGGACGCAGAACCCCATTAACCCTAATACACTTGTTGACGGCACACTCTATTTTGGTGACTGGAATGGCGACGGACTCACGGATGTGATGAGGTTCAAAAAGATATCTGGTGCCAACAAGTGGTTTGTTAATAACGGAAATATGACCTTTACTGGAACACATAATCCAATTGATCCAGATACACTTGTTGACGGCACACTCTATTTTGGTGACTGGAATGGCGACGGACTCACTGATGTGATGAGGTTCAAAGAAACAACAGGGGGTAACAAGTGGTTTATTAATAACGGAAATATGACCTTTACTGGAACACATAATCCAATTGACCCTAACGATCTTATTGATAGCAAAATTTATTTTAGTGACTGGAATGGTGATGGACTTACGGATATGATGAGATTCATAAAATCTACAGGATCCAATAGATGGTATGTTCATAAAGGAGATATGAGCTTTACTATTAATCACAATCCAATCAATAAAGACGATCTTGTTAGTGGCAAGCTTTATTTTGGTGACTGGAATGGTGATGGCATCTCTGATATGATGAGATTCATAAAAACATCAGGAAGCAACAGGTGGTATGTGAATAAAGGAGATTTGAACTTTTTCATTAAACATAATCCAATCAACAAAGATACACTTGTTGATGGTTTACTTCGTTTTGGTGACTGGAATGGTGATGGCATCTCTGATATGATGAGGTTCAAAAAGACATCCGGAGCTAACAGATGGTATGTTAACACAAACGAGCCCCCTGATCTTCTTACTTATATTACAAATAGTTTTGGTTCTAATATTATAATTGCTTACACACCTTCATCCCGATATACCAATAAGCGAATACCCTTCATACTTCAAACGCTATCTTTAGTAACAGTAGACGATGGCAATGGCAACTTATCTGAAACAAACTATGACTATTCTGGTGGATATTTTGATTTTGATGACAGGAGTTTCTGGGGGTTTGAATATATAAAGACCACGGCTCCAAACGGCACTTATGAGGAGGCATGGTTTAATAATGATGATTTTGTATATAAAGGACTTCCCGAAGAGCAGGTGATAAGCAGTTCTTTAGGCAATATTTATACAAGAACTGTTAATAATTATGATTCAGTATCTCCATATACAGATGTTTATTTCCCACGTCTTATACAGAAAGACGATGAAGTTTATGACGGGACAACTACGCCAAAACAGGCAAGAACAGATTTTGAATACGACAGCTACGGTAACATAACGAGAAAATACTTTCATGGAGATGTCTCAATAACAGGTGATGAAAGGGATGAATACACAGAATACAATTATGACCTCACAAACTGGATAGTATCCCTTCCAAACAATATATATGTAAAAGACGGTAGCGGGATTACAAAGGCGCAGACATGGTTTACATATACGGCAGAAGGAAATCTTGAGACAAAGACATCGTGGCTTGATGGAGGTACTAATCCTGTGATTATCTATACATATGATGGCTATGGAAATGTGGTGACAATCACTGACCCGAGAAATAATACCATGACAATGACCTATGATACATCTACTCAAACGTATCCCATAACAATACAAAATCCATTAGGACATACAATTCAAAAGACATATGATTATGGATTCGGCAAAGTCCTGACGGAAACAGACCCGAATGGAAACACAACAACCTATGAATATGATGAATTCGGGAGGATAAAGAAGGTAATAAATCCCAATGATACGGGTTCTACCTATGGTACAATATCTTATTTTTATGAGAACTTTGGCACAATAGGAAGCCAGAGAGTTACAACTTTTGCAACAGAACAGAGCGGCACAGCTAACTATATATGGAGCGAGGCATACTTTGACGGGCTTGGAAGGACGATAGAGACGAGATCAGAGGGTCCTGATGGCAAGATTATAGTCACTGAAATAACATATAATGACAGAGGACTTATTGATAAGGAAACATTACCATATTTTGAAGGGCTGGAAACGGCCAGATGGATTACATATGAATACGACCCAATAAGTAGGCTTATAACCACTAATTATCCTGACGGGACGTATGCAACATCGGAATATTTAAAGGGAACATTGACATATATAGACCCTAACGGACATAAAAAAGTACAAGTAAAAGATATTTATGGAAGGAGCACTGAAATACAGGAATATACGGGAGATGAGGCCTCAGGATTTACCCTTTATGCCTCGACAATCTATGATTATGATATATTGGGAAACCTGATGTACGTTAAAGATGCGGCAAACAACGAGACACATATTTACTATGATTCATTATCGCGAAAGACTTCAATGGATGACCCTGACATGGGGCACTGGGAATACGGCTATGATGCAAATGGCAATCTTATATATCAGAAAGATGCAAATCTTCAGGAAATAACCTTTGAGTATGATGAACTGAACAGGATTATCAAGAAAAATTATCCTGACTCGTCATTTATTGAATATAAATATGATGAAGCCTTCTCAACGAACTCAACAGGCAGGATTACAACATTGACAGACTCTTCAGGCACGGCAAAATTCTACTATGACGAATTGGGTATCACTATAAAGACAGTCAAGAGAATTGATTCAACTGATTACACAACAGAGACAACATATGACGCCCTTGGAAGGGCAGAAACCTTGATCTATCCTGACAGCACGGTAATCAAATACGAATATAACGCTGGAGGAAACCTGTATCGGATTAAGGACGATTCAAGCGGTTATGTCTATGCAACATACAGCAGCTACAACGCACTCGGGCAGTATGGACAGATAGACTTTGGAAACGGGGTGACTACTACTTATCAATATCGGACGGACAACAACAGATTGAACTCGATAGGAACAACCAGCCCGTCGACAGGAGAACTGATTCTTTTGGCTTACGGGTACGACAGCGTTGGAAACATTACCGAAATAACCGACTCAGTTGACAGCACCATGACAAGGACATTTACGTATGATGAACTTAGCCGGCTGACATCCGCAAACAGTGTTTCATACGGTGGCACGCTTTCGTGGCAGTACGACAAAATTGGGAATATTACATATAACAGCCGAGTGGGAAATTACACATATGGAGCAAAGCCCCATGCAGTGACTCAGGCAGGAACGGATACATACACGTATGATGAAAACGGCAACATGACATCAGGAGCGGGAAGGTCGTTCTCATATGATTATGACAACAGGCCGACAAGCATAGTGAAAGACGGAGCAGCGACAATATCTGTTTATGATGCAGGTGGGCAAAGGGTCAAGAAAGTTACCCTGGCTCAACTACCATTTACATAGGGGATATTTATGAATGTAAAGATGGTAATTGTGCAAAATACATCTTTGCGGGAATGCAAAGGGTAGCAAAGTCAGAAAGTACGAATACCTACTTTTATCACACGGACCATCTTGGAAGTGCCAGTGTAATGACTGATTCATCAGGTAATAATGTTCAGGAAATTTACTATTATCCCTATGGCGAAATACATA
>CAYFXR010000263.1:0-2055 GCA_964347155.1 uncultured Nitrospiraceae bacterium
ATACATGGTTGAAAGGCTTAACAGTATGAAAGGGATTTCCTGCAAGACGCCGGTCGGGGCATTTTATGCATTTCCGAATGTATCATCCTATTTTGGCCGGGAATTCAACGGAAGCGAAATAACCAACTCTCTTGACCTGTCCACCTTTTTCCTCGAAAAGGCAAAAGTTGCCATGGTTCCCGGATCGGCTTTCGGCGATGACAAATATATAAGGCTTTCATATGCGACATCCATGGATAATATTAAAAAAGGACTTGACAGAATCGAAAAAGCCCTTGCAGAGCTCAAGTAAAACTATCCACCCTGCAGCAGAGCTGCGTGATATCAAGTCCGTCATTCCGGCCCGACCGTAATCATCAGGATCCCCGAAAGTCTGGAATGAGAAAAGTGACAAAACACTCTGAATCCTTTTCATAATTAAACATAAAACGATATCAACTACTTCTTTAAGTTGCATATCCCCACGAAAATCAACTAATTAGTTATAGAAAAAACTTTATTAATAAGGTATCATATTAGAACCAATCTTAATCATTATAAGGGTTATAAAAATGCACCGGCAGATGAAGATAGAAGGATTGTTGTTTGATCCAAGAAGCAACATGTACATTCTTCTTCTGAAAGAAATCAACGGCAGTGACACACTCCCGATATGGATCGGGAAGCCGGAGGCGGATTCCATTGCCCTTGCCCTCGGGAAAATAGTCACACCCCGTCCCCTCACCCACGACCTCATCAAAAATGTTGTAACCGGCGTTAAAATGAAAGTAACAAAAGTTGTAATAACCGAGATAGTCGACAATACATATTACGCCGGAATCTATATAGACAGAGGAGACGGCGCAGAGATCCCCATCGACTCAAGACCCAGCGATGCAATTGCGGTGGCAATAAGAATAAACGCTCCGATTTTTGTGGACGACAATGTTATGGAACACAGGAATAACGACGAACTCGAAGACTGGTTGAAGAAATTAAAACCGGAAGATTTCGGGAATGTTATGTAGCCGACTTTAGCCCGAATGTTAACAAGAACAGAAGGGATAGTTCTTAAAACACAAAAATACGGTGAAGCCGACCTTATAGTAACCTACCTTACATCTGACAGGGGAATCATCAGCGCATTTGCCAAAAGCCCGAGAAAGACCAGGAGCAGATTCGGAAGCAGCCTTGAACCACTGACACATACGAGGATATCACTATGGGGGAAAGAGCAGTCACTGCATAGAATCACCCAGGCGGACATAATTAACTCCTTCCAGCAAATAAGAGATAATTACCGGGATTTTATTAACGTATCAAAACTCGCCGAGATACTCATTTCACTGATACCCGAGGGAATTCCCAACAAAAGATTGTTTTCTTTTTTTCTCAATATCCTGAATTTCATAAAATCGTCGGCGCAGGAATCAAAAGACGCCTTGTATTTAATCTCGCAGATCCGTCTGCTCGCAGCAATAGGCTATGCCCCGAGACTGAAAGACTGCGGGAAATGCGGGACTAAAGGACTCGATTTTTATCCTGATTCCGGAACGGTACTTTGCAGCGAATGCGCTTCACTCCCCCTCTCGGAAGGAAAACCATTTATACGGATTAATAATAAAGTCGTTCATTTTTATACACACAGCATAGAATGGCCCATTAATATCTCAAACAGGCTAAAACCGAATCCGGAAACACTCACCGAACTTTCCGGACTGCTCGACAGGCACCTGACCTATTTACTCTCCAAAAAACTCCGGTCATCAGAGTTCCTCGCGGGATGTTCTTAATTTAGATTAAAGCATAGGGGTCTTCAGTAAGAAATTGTAAAGTTTAGATCAGCGACGCATGTGTTTGAAATCATTCTAACTTCCACTCTATGCTCAGGAGGCGATACTTTGTATGATTATCAGGTGTTTGTTGCGGTGAGCGCAAAACAGGTGGAATTGAACAGCACAAGGAGTAATCAATCTCTTTTTCCTGACAATTGCAGGAATGATTCCGGACAGGCTGGCATGACGGTCATCACCCGGTGTAACCGGCTTCACCTGTAACGACGGACTTCATCCGGTA
>CAYFXR010000264.1:0-7655 GCA_964347155.1 uncultured Nitrospiraceae bacterium
ATGAATAATTTGATAATAAATTAAACGAGTTAAATAAATTTTTGAGCAATGTATGCATTATTTGGGTAAATGAAATCCTTTATCTTTTTTTACCGGAAGATTAATTACTACATTTGTGAATTTTCCTTCAATACTATCTATTAAAAGTTTGCCTCCATGGTTAACGATTATACCGTGGCTGATACTCAAACCCAGTCCTGTACTACTACCACTTGGCTTGGTAGAAAAAAATGGATTCATTATCTTTTCCAGTATTCTGTCAGGTATTCCTATGCCTTTATCATGAAATTTTATCTGAATATAGGGATTGTTTTCAATAATTTCTTCTTTTGCGGAAATCTCCAGAATTTTATCTTTATGTGGTTTCGGATACTTCTTATTCAGGGCATAACGCGCATTGCTGATGATATTCAAAATGACCTGCTCGATCTGTTGCGGTTGAACAAAGATTTGAGGGAGATTAAAAGGGACGTCTAATTCGAGACGGATCCCGTCATTATTTATTTGTGTTTTGGTTAAAGAAAGTGAGTCGAATATTATTTCACGGATGTAAACTTGTTGCCTTTTATCTTTATTGTCGCGGGCAAATGATAGGAGACTCATGACAATGTTAGCAATGCGGTCGCTTTCTCTTAAAATCCTCCGGGCGATATCATGTTCTTTCGTTTCTTTGTCAATTTTGTTTACGAGGATCTGTGCATAGTTGATAATGCCGCTGATAGGGTTGTTGATTTCATGCGCCACTCCTGCTGAGAGTTCACCCAAAGCTGCCAGGTGACTTGCACGTATCGCCTCTGCCTCAGAAAATTTGTGCTTGGTGATATCCTCACCTATTTCAAGGAAATTGGCAATATCTCCATTCTCATCAAGCTCGGGAATTGTCGTTACCCTGAGAAATTTATCTTTCAGGGGCCTTTCAATGACCGTAGGCTTTTTAGTCACAAGACATTCGGGTTTTTTACAAAAAGTGCATAATTTTTCAAGCCCCTTTTTAGTTGGATCATCTGCAAATTCACCAATTGTGTCATAGCATGGTTTTCCTATGACGTCTTCTTTTTTAAGGCCTGTAATATCATAGAAAAATTTATTTGCATTGATAATCTTGTATTCACGATCAAGATATATAATGGCAAGAGGGATATTTCTGAAAATGTTTCTTAACTCTGAAAGGAGCTTTGTTTCCCTTTCTGCCATTTGCATGTGTTCGGTAATATCATCGTAAACCGCAACAATTTCACCTGAAGGCAGTTTATAGACATAATTTTCCCTCCAGCCGTCTATTCGGTTGTCTTTATAATGTGATATGGGATGCTGCTCGGATTTTCCCGTCTTCCATACACGCTGAAATACATCAAAAAGCCCGAATTCCTTAACCCCTGGAAATGCTTCGGTTACTCTTTTACCGATAAGTTTTTCTTTCTTAATGTTGTCTATTTGTTCACCTGCTTTGTTGAAATCTTTAAAAATGAAATCGTTACCATTGTCTATAGCACTATAGACGGCAACGCCGCTGCTCATAAAGTTAAAAAGTTCTCTATACCGTTTCTCACTCTCCCTCAATGCTTTCTCTATATCCAAGCGGTCTGTTATTTCGTCTCGGAGGAGTTCAATGACCGACGTTAGTTCGGAAGTTTGTTCTTTTACTAATAAAGAAAGTTTCTCGCGGTGATGAGAAAGTTCCTCTTCCATTTTCTTGCGTTTCGTTATATCTGAAAATACACCATCAGCATACTTTATTCCATCTTTCTCATAGGTACAGGTTGACCTATCAAGCAGCCAGATCCATTCTCCGTCTTTTCTCTGAATCCTGTATTCAATATCTAACGGTATATCCTTTTCAAATATCTCTTTAAATGCCCTTTTCACGTTATTGACATCATCGGGATGTATCCTCCCAAACCAGAGACTATCCTTTCCCCTGCATACTTCCTGAGGAGTATACCCGTACATTTTCTCTACATTTGAACTGATAAATATCGTATTACCATTATAATCAGTTGTCCATGAAACGACAGGGATGTTGGTAATTAAAGAACGGTATTTCTCCTCACTTTCCTGGAGTGCTTTTAATATTTGTAACTTTTCAGATACATCCCTGCCGTGCTCAACAATGGCGGTAACTTCGCCATTTTCATCAAAAATGGGGTAAGCGTATATTTCTATCGGTGGAGATAGCCCAGGATTTTGAAAAGTAAAAGCAGGCTTTTTAGTTTCAATGACTTTCTTTACCGCACAATCAGGACAGATTTCTTTCCTTGACTGATAAACTTCATAGCACAGCTTGCCTTGTAGATCCTTTCCGAAATGTTTCTCAACGGCTTTGTTATAACTCAATATCCTGTAATTTGCGCCTTGAACTGTTATATGATCCCTAATTGCATCATAAATTGATTGAAGCTCAACTTTAATTTGTTTTATTCTATCATTTGTTTCCTTTCGATCTGTTATATCTCTGACGATATGAGTTAATCCTATCAATTTATTATCGTTGAATCGCGGTATGGCCCTTATTTCAATGAATCTGTTTAAATGAGGCTCAAACATTTCAAAGACAGCAGGTTTTCCCGTTTTGATGCACTTACAGCTTGGGCATCCGTCAGGAACCGAATCCGATCCATGATAATATGTAAAACATTTAATTTTTGTGCCATCCAATGAAGGGAGACCGAGGATGTTTTTAGCTGCATTGTTTGCAGAAAGAATATTAAAATCCCTGTCATGAATGGTGATCATATCTGTGAAGCTGTTAAAGATGCTCTCCCAATCCTGGCTTGACTTTAAGGCCTTGTTTTTTATTTGATTATTGTGACTTATTTCGCTCATTATTCTTTACATAGTCTTTTAGACTTTCCCTTTATTGTCCTGAGGTTTTTTTGACGTTTGTTCTTTATGTAGTATTAATTGCCTCTCTTGTTTGTCTGAACTTGTTTGGTTGATTTGCGGAATATCAATTATCACTTTCGTAAAATTTCCTTCACTGCTTTCAACCCTGATCTTGCCTCCGTGGTCATGAATAATGCCGTGACTAATGCTGAGACCCAGCCCTGTTCCAATATCACTAGGTTTTGTAGTAAAAAAAGGATTCATTATTTTATCCAGTATTTCAAAGGGAATCCCTATGCCGTTATCATAAATAGTTATCCGAACATGGGGTCTTTCTTCAATTGTAACTCTTTCTCCAATTATTTCAATTATCTTATCTTTATGAGCAGCCTGATTTTTCCGGTTCAGGGCGTACCGGGAATTGCTGATTATGTTTAAAAATACCTGCTCAATCTGCAGCGGAACGGCGCTTATTTGAGCAAGATCAAAAGGGATGTTTACATTGAGTTCTATTCCATCCTTTTTCAATTGTGTTTCCGTGAGTGCGAGAGAGGAAGACATTATTTCGTAGATAGAAACAGGATGCTTTTTCTCTTTTCTTTCACGGGCAAAAGAAAGGAGATTTTTTACAATGGCGTCAATCCGGTCACCTTCTTTGATAATCCGTCTGGCAATATCATGCTCTTTAGTCCCCGGTTTGTATTTATTTAGTAATATCTGTGTATAGTTAATAATGCCATTTACAGGGTTATTAATTTCATGTGCTACGCCTGCAGCTAATTCACCCAGTGATGCCAGATGGCTTGCACGCAGGGCCTCTCCCTCCGCCTTCTTTTGTTCGGTAATATCGCTTCCATAGATTTGCCCCATCTCAAGGTGGGGTAATCCTTTAAATATGAAATGGAAGAATTTATCGCCGATTTCTGTTGTATGAGAGCGTATCTCCCCGTTGTGTATACATCCGGCGAGATCAAATTTTTCAATGCCTGGTATGATTGAAGTTAACGCAGATCCTTTTAAAGATTTTTTACTGAGTATGTCTTCTGCTGATGGATTTGCCATAAGCACTTTGCCGTTTATGTCGAAACGGAGAACCGGTGATGGATTTAATTCAGCAAAAAGCGCCATGAGTTTCGCCTGCTTTTCTGCAAGTATTCGTTCCGTGATCTCCTGCTCAAGTTCTTCATTAGTCTTTTGCAATTCAGCTGTGCGTTCAGCCACCAGTTCCATAAGGCGTTTGCGATGTCTTTGTAACTCTTTTTCGATTTCTTTGCGCTCGGTAATCTCGCGTATGATAGCCGTAAAGAAAACACCTTCTTTTGTCTCCCATTTTGCAATAGATAGTTCCAGTGAAAATTCGTTGCCGTCTTTCCTTAATCCGGAAAATTCAAATGTCTTATCGTTATAGATTGGATAGTGTGATGCAACCGCCTTACTCATTCCATTCTTATGAGATTTATGGAGACGTTCGGGCATTATGAGGGTAACGGGCTTACCGATAATTTCATGTGCAGAATATCCAAAAATGGCTTCAGCTCCGTTATTCCAGGAAATGATGTTGCCACTGCTGTCTGCAGATATGATGCCGTCGTTAGCTGTTTCTACAACTGAGCGGAAACGTTCCTCACTGTCCTCCAGCAATTCCAGTGTCCGGCTGTTCTTTAAGGCAATTGCTGCCAGCTCTCCGAATGCCATTGCAATTCTGGCATCATTTTCAGTAAATCCGGATGGTTTGTTGGCAAGACCCATCAAACCAACGGTTTCCCCTTCTATAACCAGCGGTGTGAATAGAATATTTTTGAGGGGTGCGTGCCCTTCAGGCAGATATTTAACCCATTTACTTTTTGCGAAGTCGTTATCAAGTACTGTCTTACCTGTGCGGTATGCCTCTCTCCGCAGTCCCCGGATCGGCATCGGAAGGTTCGGATCTACAGTGCAAGGAAGACCGCCCGCATCCAGAAACAGGACATCATTTTCTGTTCTATCCTCAGTCAGTATTGCAACATATCCGGCAGTGGCTTCGACCAGATCCTTACAGGAGTCGAATATTAACCTTGCGGTATTTTTAAATTCATGACTTTCCAGCACTGCCCGGGATCCTTTCAGCAATGCAGAAACTTCAGCCTCCCGTCTACGTGAATATTCAAGGGCGTTCTGCAGATCACTTCCCATTCTCACACGATTAATGGCTGCACCTAATTGCATGGCAACTTTCTCCAATATATGTACGGTTTCCAGAGGAATTGAATTTTCTTTGGTATCGGCAACATGTATGAGTCCGAGCATTGTGCTTCCTGAGAAAATCGGGATCAGTACAACGGATTCATATCCTTCGCGATTACAAACATTGCGTGTTTTTCCCTTTTGATCTTCTGGAACAGTAGCGAGCAACTTGGTAGAGCTATTTGTATAAAAGGAACCGTTTTTTGTGAAGTAGGGAAGGTCTGAGTCAGTTTTTTCATTGATAACGTTAATGCACATGCATGCATCCGACTTTATTGAAAGGGGGCTTTCTGTCTCATAAAATTTTTTACTAAAGCCATTATATGCCTGATATGGTATATTGCCTTCCGCATCCAATATACGGATTCCTACAGCAGAACATCTGGTAAAATTTTTTACTTCCTTGACATATTCTTCGAGCAGAGGGGATAATCCTATATGTTTATTTGATATTTCGAGGAGTCTGTTTGACAACTGAAGTGTCTCCTCAGCCTTCTTGAGATCGGTAATATCTCTCCCTACCGACTGATATTCATTTATTAATTGTCCCCGGTCGTTGTTAAAAATAGCCCTGTTGGTCCATTGCTGCCATCTTATTAAACCGTGAGGAGATATCACACGATGTTCATGTGTGCCAACAGGAGTCTCTTTATTCAGGGACATGAAGTGTTTTTTGACATTTTCATGGTCAACATCCGGAATTAAAGGCATAAAGCTATGACCAATTAAATCTTCACGTTTCTTGTTGAAATATCGGCAGTAAGCATCATTAACAAAGGTGAGAATTCCGTCAGGCTTCCACCGGCAAATCAGTTCGGTCTGATCATCCACGACAGAGCGGTAATGCTCTTTGCTCAAACGCAGCATTTCTTCATTATTTTTTAATTCCCTGAAGATGAGATTAAAAGGTTTTGCCAGGCCGGTTACTATAAGGGCTTTGTAGATAAGATAAAATGATATGATCTTGAAAAAATGCCCTATTAAATTGGAAAGACCATAGGGATGGATGTAAAATGTGAAGCTCATCTCAGAGGCAATGGTTAAGACAATCGATGCAACCAACATGTAAAAAACATTCTTATCTAACTCTCTGCGTTTATTGTATAAAAAGAAAATGGATGCCAGTAGAATCGAGGAGATGACATATTCACTGATTTTTTTAAAAAGGGTAAGTCCTTTTCCTTCAATAAAACAATCAGGGAAAACCTTCCAATAAAAAATTGTACTCATTAAGACTGCAACAAGAATGGCATAAAAGGTTAGTGCTTTGCCGACTTTCAACTTCCGGGCAATAAACAGAGGAGCTATCAAGAGAGAAAGACTTTCGACGTATCGGGCGGCAATCCATAGTTGTGTCGACAGATTTGTATCATAACCGTGAAATATGCCCATGCCTTTATAGCCTAGAGAATGTATCAAATCTATAAAGGCTATAAACAGATAAGCTATCCCTATGAAAAGAAGAAAGCTGTTATCTGTGATACGACGCGTGTTCCATGCAATGATAAAAATGCCTAAGGCAACGAATATACTAAATAATTCAGCGAGACTATGAAAAAGCAGGTAACTGTAAAAGCTGACTAGATAGAGCCCGCCCAGGACAATCACGCTGAATAAAATATTTTTCAGGGTGCCTGGAGTTACCGAATATTTTTCCATGATAGTCCTATTTAAATGAGGTTGTACTTCACAAGATTACCGGTTACTATATGATTTGCCTTGCAGCGCAAATAATATATGTTTGAATAATTAATAGAGACACTCGTTCACATCAAGCATGTATTTATATACTTAAATAATAATATTCATTTCTTGAAAAGTCCAAAAAAATATGGAACATCTCTTAGAAATAGATCTAATGTCCAAAATAGCATTCAAGGCGTGTGAAATGTCTCCTCTTCCCCGCATACCATAAAATCAATTTTCTGGTTAATAAGCTGGGTAAGCCCTTGGCATACAACGGGATGGTCATCGACAATGAATACACAATATTTTATCTTTTTGTTTCCTGCCCTGGTACTTTTTATGATACTTGCTGTATTGCCTTGTAAATCTATTATTATAATATATTATCACAAGAGAAAATATTATAAATATTATAAACACAATAATAACAGGAGTTCACCAACCTTTTTTATGAAAATTTTGCCAGAATACTCCTTGCTGTGCAAGGGGATGAATGGCATCCTTTCAAATCTCCTCTCCCCTGGCGGGAGAGGGAAAGGGGGAGGAGATTTAAGATGCCCCGCCTTGTAGGCGGGGAGCTTCACCTGAAAATAGGAATCAATTGCGTTTATCTGTCATTCCGCACTTGATGCGGAATCCAGTTTGCTTGATCCTGGATACCCGCTTTGACGGGTATGACATTAAAAGGGTATTTTCATGTTCCTTTGTGTAACATTGGCTCATTAGAAACAAGTATTCAACCTGACATGTGCAATTATGATCTTTACAGATAGTGCATATGTGATTATTCTGTATATGAAATGTAAATAATATTGACATTAATGTCAAATTATATTACATTATTGATATGGGTATTATTGGTTTTACTTTAAATACACAATCTGTTATATTTCAATCTCGCAATCTATATTCAAAAGCATTAA
>CAYFXR010000265.1:0-12089 GCA_964347155.1 uncultured Nitrospiraceae bacterium
AGGGTTCAAGTGTTTGTTTTCTAACGTTTTTATAAGTGCCTTGATCATTTCACTTGAATCCTTGACTCCTCGACCCCTTGAATCCTTACATCCATTTCAATTTTTTTACGAAAGAACCATAATTTTTTTTTAATTAAGAAATTAATATGGTTATATAACCATATATTCGGCAAAAAAAGGGTGAAGCGAGTCTTCTTCAGGATAGTTATGTTATTGACATAGATCTTAATTTTGTGGCTAAATTGGTACATTACCAGAAGTAAATTTTCAACATTTGTCAATTATTTGGCAATCTTACATCGAAACATAAAAATGACCCAGACTTTCACTCTTCAACAAAGTGCGTTAAAATACACATACCATGTACAATAAAAAAATGTTAAAAATATTTTTTTCAGGCATAGGCGGAAGCGGTGTTTCTGCAATAGCCAGCTTTATGGCTGACAAAGGTCATACCATTTTAGGATCAGACAGATCCTTTGATATGAATCCGTCCCATCCCCTTAAAAAGATATTTCAATCCAGAGGGATCAAAATTGTCCCTCAAGACGGCAAAGGTATAAATGATACCTTTGATCTTGCAGTTTTTAGCACGGCTGTGGAGCCTGGGCAGCCTGAAGTGTTAAAGGTTAGAGCACTTGGTATCCCTATGAAGACAAGGCCTGAGTATCTTGCTGAAATTACAGATTCATTCAACACAATAGCCGTTTCAGGTACAAGCGGAAAATCAACCGCGTCAGGTCTGCTTTCATTTCTGATGAGTAGTCTCAGACTCAATCCAAATTTTATCGGCGGAGGAAGAGTAAAGCAGTTTAAATCATCTTCAAATCCAGGTAATTATATTACAGGGGATTCAGAATATCTTATTATTGAGGCATGTGAGTCGGACGGGAGCGTTGTAAACTACAGGCCGTTGTATTCGATCATGTTAAATCTTGCCCTGGATCACCACCCTGTTCATGAAACGGCAAAGATGTTTAAGACACTTATAAAAAATACCAGGGGAAAAGTCATAGTAAATGCTGATGATAAGAATCTTGGAGAAATGAGGGGTAAAGAAATGACCACCTTTTCCGTTCATAATCTTTCAGATTACAAAGCAGATGAAATAATATATAAACAATTCAGTACGGACTTTTCAGTACATCAGACAAGATTCAGCATTTCGCTTCCCGGCAAGTATAACCTTTACAATGCCCTTTCATGTATTGCTCTGCTTTCGGAAACAGGAATATCACGGGATGACATTGCATCTGTGCTGCCTGAATTTCAGGGAATCGAAAGACGTTTTGATATACTTCTCAATGACGGGAAAAATCTTGTCATTGATGACTATGCCCACAATCCACATAAGATCTCATCTCTTATGGAAACGGTTAAGCAGAGCAGAGAACATGTCTGTTACATATTTCAACCTCACGGATTCGGTCCAACGAGGATGATGAAAAAGGAATATATCGAAGCCTTCGTAAATAGTCTTCGTGATTCCGACCACCTTATACTGCTTCCTATATTCTATGCCGGAGGAACCGTCGACAAAGATATATCAAGCAATGATCTTGAAAGTGAAATAAGGGCAAGGGGAAAATCAGTGGAGGTTATCGAAAAAAGACAAGATATCTTAAAGAGACTTAATGAGTACCAAACCTATATAATATTCGGTGCACGTGACGATTCCCTGGCAGACTTTGCAGAAGAGATAGCCAACACAATAAAGGTGCAGAAGCTCAGAAGTGCTGAAGACCGGTGGTGTGGTAGGATATGATCGATTTAGGAAAAATAGAAAAACCTGACGTTGAGAGATATGCAGGCAAGAGAAAGCTCTACTGTGTGCGAAATGTTTATCTCATGGGGAATGTCCATGATGAGTATAAGGGGCTCTACCATAAATACTGGGATGAAGTAGTACAACAGATAAAAAATATTGAAGTTGTCGGGAAAATAACAAAGATATTCTGTGAAAGCATTTATTTGTCCGGTGATGAAGCCCTTGATACGATAGGCAGTTTAAGCGTAAGGGCCGGAGAGCTTATCAGGAAGAAGATAGAAGAGGGTGGGGTTCTCCTCCCCCTGGAAAAAAAGGAGATATTCGGTCCTTTCCTTGATTGGGGTAATTGTCTCATGCTGGTGAGGACAAAAGAGGTCTTTGAGCAGGTAAACAGTTATTATACTGATTTATTAAACAAAAGGTTTCAGCACATAGTAAATGTAATAGAAAGTAACCTCAATAAAGGAGAGTCAGGACTGATCATCATACGTGAGGAAGACAGGCAAGGAATCCGGTTTCAGGAAGACATTGAAGTATTTTTAGTAACACCGCCCTCATATGACGAACTCCTGAAATGGTTCAGGGAACGGCAAAGCAAAAAAGAAAATAAGGAATGAGCCTTCACATTTTTTCCCTCAGGATCTCTAACACTTCTTTATCTGTAACCTGATTGAAGTCCTGATAATACGATCCCACGGCAATAAAATCAGAAGGAGTTTCAAGACAGACTAATTCGTCCACTATCTGTCTCAGCTCTTCGGCTGTTACAGGAGGAGCGACCGGTAGGGCTAGAATCAACTTTGATATATCCTCCGCCTTCAACGTTGAAATAGCTGCCTTCATTGTAGCACCAGTAGCAACTCCGTCATCAACGGGTATGACGATTTTTTCGTTAAGGTCAGGTATCCTCTGCCCTTTTCGGTATAAACCAACTCGCTTTTCGATTTCTGCCTTTTGGCGGGAGATCTCTTCTTTAATGTATTTATCTGTAACATTATAGGCTGTTATTATGGATTCATTTAAGACAACTACATCCGTTTCCGAAACTGCTCCGATGGAAAGCTCCGGTTCCCCTGGAAAGCCCAACTTTTTTATAATGATTATGTCAAGAGGGCAATGCAGACAGGAGGCAACTTCATTGCCTGTGACCACACCTCCCCTTGGAAGGGCCAATACCACAACTCCTTCCCTGTCCTTGTATTCCTTTAAATTGGATGAAAGGAGAAATCCGGCATCCCTTCTATCTTTATAGATTTCCAAAATCGGATTTTCTGAACTTAACTTCTCCACAAACCACTGCACTATAGTGTGCCTTTCCTTATTGATGGGATCTGAATCACTGTCTTTAAATATCAATACGGGGATAATGATCTCATGGGCGTACTTGTTATATTCTTCGGCTAAAGAGGAATGCAACGCCAGAGCACTGATACGGCCATCAGTGGTTGCCTTAATAAGAGCGGCTGTTCCTCCTATACTGGAGCCGTATATCCCGATCCTCATAGGATCTATCTCTTTTCTCTTGTCGATGTAGTTGAGTGACGCGTCAATGTCCTGGACAAATTGCTCAACAGTGGCATGAGAAATTTCTCCCTCACTTTCTCCATGTCCGGTAAAATCAGGAAGGAAACAGCAGAATCCCCTTTCTGCCAACTCTTTGGCAATAGAGGAGTTCTCGGGGTTTTCCTTACTGCTGTTTAAACCATGTGCAAAAATTACAATAGGCTGTATTATTTCTTTATGAAGCCCGATAATGTTTGCAACAAGTCTGAAACCTTTATTATTTAGAAAAATTACTTTCTCTTTCACGTATGTTCTTTATGATTTTTTATCCGTCTTTGCGTAAAAACCGGTAAATTTCTTCTGTACGTTACTGCTCTTGCAGTGAGAGCACTTGATGTCCGGCTTTGCGTCAAATTCCTTGAAAGAAAGAAAAACTGTGAAATCTTTTTGGCAGTCTTTGCATTCATATTCATATGTAGGCATCATGACCTCCTTTCAGCCAATATCCAGTTGGCTTACATTATATAAGAATCTGGATAAAGAATCAGAACTGACACTGCTTTTTATATAAAATGACTTAAAATTTCAGACTTATCAATTTTTGTTAAATTAGCAGTAATGTTTTTGTCCAGTTTGGCTTTTACTGTAGGTTTCAGGTTTTCGATAATCTGCCTGTTTATTTTTTCGCCTGCAGCCAGGTACCACTTTTCACATTTCTCACTGACAATTAAAGCCTCTATATCCTTTGATATCATTTTTATGAGTCTCTTTTTAATTTCCATTTCGATGTTATGGCGTTCACCAGTCCCCTTTGCTACGTTGTTTTTCCCAGTACCTCTCCCGAATCTTCCTGCAGCATCACTTAATTTATTCCCTAATTTGCCGTGCCCTTCGATAGAATTATAACTTTCGATCAACGTAATTCTGGGACTTTCAAAGGGTTCTTTTGTAATTCTGTAAGCTTTAAAATGACCAAGGTCAGCCACGATTATTATTTTATTTATCATATATTATCCAAAGGTTTTACAAATAGATTTTAACTCTTTTTTGTATGTATGACAAATCTCAAATAATATTATGTCTGTCTCACTCTATCCGTACCCTCCTGCCGGCTAATCCCTGTTACAGGGTCAGATACCTTGAGATTACTTTTTTGATGAAACACGGAGGCGGCTTGGGGAGATGGAAATGCATTTTGGACTTGCCTTTCCTCACGAAAGTGGGGGATAATGTCTGCATTATTGGGGTTAAGCAAGAAACAGGACCCTCTTCACAAGTAACTCCTGAAAAGACGGTTTGTCCCTACTGCCGAGGGATGGCTTCAGCTGCCCTGAAGAATGCCGTGTAGAGGCAGAGGCCCCCCTGAGGGGCTGATTCACCATTCTGATCGAGGGAAGCAGTATGCAAGCTATGCTTACCAGGCTCTCCTAAAGGATTATGGTATTAAAGCAAGCGTGAGTAGAAGCGGCAATTGCTATTACAATGCCTATGAGGAGTCAAACCTGCCTGTCGCCTGCCGGTAGGCAGAGCCATTGAGAGAAAAAGTCTGAAAAGCCTTTACAATACTTGTAAAGGCTTTTAGTAGCTATTACAATTAAGATACCGGGGTTTTTTTAATGTGCATGAAGTAGCGTATCCCTTCAGGATCGCATTCTATACACATATCAACTCCCTGAATTATCTGCGTATCCTGACAAATCAGATAAGCTCTCTTAAGTTCATTATCAGTAATTCTTTTTATTACTAACTTTTTGTTTCTGATATAAACTGTTCCGCAACTCATGCAAATCCAGATAAAATTATACTTTGCTGTTTCCAGACAATTGTTGCAAACATAAATTTTTATACCCGGCATGACTTCAGTATGAATTGAAGTATATTCATGCTTGCATATATTGCATTTATCGGGTTTATTATTAAGTTCTAACATATTTTCGACTACCTCTCTTTAATTATTACCTAAATTGACCGATTTACTTTCATAAAGTTGTGCGAGGTTAAAGAAAAAATACTATGAGAATCGCTCACTTTAGGTATTACTAATAATGAATTATCATTATATATTTACAGTTTACTAAAAATGTGCAGGGAAACACAATATATGGCGCTTTTATATCTTGACAATGCCATATAAAGTATGTTATATGCATTAAAAATTATCGAGGTCGGACCTCGATAATTCTTGATGATTTTCAAGTTAGTTTAATGATAAAAATACTGCAAGAGAAATTTGATGTATACCATAAGGAAGGACGATTATTAAGTCAAGCAACCTTGTAGCTCTTACCGATTAAAATGAAGTCTTTGGTTTGTCCTTTTTTGAGCTTTTTTTTCACTTCCATAAATCGAGCAATTACTTCAGGAGTGTAAGTTCTTATGCTGCAATGTAAACATACTTGGGCGTTAACTTTAAATACAACTGTATCCCCGTTAACTCTAAGGAATTTCTCAACCTCTTTCTCTACAAGCCTGCCCTTACAAACCGGACATTTTTTGGACAATTTCAAACTACTCACCTCACTTCCATTTTCCCCATTATATATTCAGATATAGGGGAGCCTTTAAAGGAGACGCGTTTACTCTTATATTTTATTATAACTCTAAACACTGTGAATTGTGTTATTTTGTAATCGTCTCTTTACATTGAGGCGAAGCTGCTCTCAATTCATAGCGATATCCCTGTCTGCCGTTTACGCCTTATTGCCTTATCAATTTCAACAGCAATGACAACCGATATAGTTATCAATACTATCTGGAGCCACTCATTTGTAGAAAGAGGTACTGTTCTGAAGACCCATTGAAGGGCAGGGACATAAATCACGGCCATCTGTGCAAAAAAGGATGCTATCATACTGAAGAAGAGAAAAGGATTTTTTATGAGACTCATGCTGAATATTGATTTTGTTTCTGAACGGCAATTGAATGCCTGATAGAACTGAAAAAAAACCATCGTAGTCAATGCTGCCGTACGGGCTTTCTCAAGAGGAACTCCTGCTTTAAGACTTGATATGAACACGTATAATGTTCCGATAGCTAAGATTGTTCCCATCAACAATGTTCTCTGGATAATGAATCTTGAGAGGATTTCCTCTCTTGGGTCTCTCGGCGGTCTTCTAATCACACCTTCTTCTCCGGGTTCAAATGCGAGGGCAACGTCCTGCAGTCCATTTGTAACAAGGTTTAACCAGAGTATTTGCGCCGGAATGTAAGGAATTGGAATTTTCATCAGGATAGTTGATAGAATGGCGAGTAATTCTCCAAGACCGCATGATATAAGAAAGAGCGTAACTTTTTTAATGTTATCGTATACGACTCTTCCCTCTTCAATAGCGTTTACGATACTCGCGAAGTTATCGTCCGTTACTATCATATCAGAAGACTCTTTTGCCACATCCGTGCCTTTTCTACCCATAGCGATGCCTATATGTGCAGCTTTGAGGGCAGGAGCGTCGTTTACTCCGTCGCCGGTTACCGCTACGATCTCACCGTGACGAACCAGTTGCTGAACAATACGCAGCTTGTGTTTCGGAGAAACCCGTGCATACACAGATACATTTTTTGACATATTAAAAAGTTCTTCGTCCTCTATCGTATCAAGCTTTTTCCCCTCCAAGACCTGCGGTTTGTCTCCTGCTATACCGAGTTGCTTTGAGACGGCTGTTGCTGTCACGGCATAGTCACCGGTGACCATAACAGTTCTGATGCCCGCATTTTTGCACCCCTCAACGGCACTCAATGATTCTTCCCTGGGGGCATCCATCATGCCCTGAAGACCTGCATACATTAAACCCTTTTGAATATCTTCGTGAGTAAGTTCTTCTTTTTCAAAAGGTACTTCTTTATATGCCATAGCTATTACTCTCAATCCCCCTTTTGCGAACTCATGAGAAACGCGATCAATTTCTTTTATTCTTGCTTCTCCCTTCAGCATGAATTCGGTACACATATCCAGCAGTTTTTCCGGAGCTCCTTTTACAAAGATAATTTTTTCCCTCCTGTGTTTGTGCAGTGTGGCCATATAGCCCCGCTCTGACTCAAAAGGTAGGATAGATATTTGAGGATAGTTCTCTTTTTCTTCTTCCGGATTAAGTCCCGCCTTTATTGCAGAGACAATGAGTGCTCCCTCTGTCGGGTCTCCGTCAACTTTATATTGTCCCTCTTCCTCGTAGATATTCGACTCGTTGCAGAGAAGACCTATTCTTAACATCTTTATCAGGTCTTTTCTTTCCCCTTTTGTGATTGGAATTTTTTCGTGAAGTATTTCGCCTCTAGGGTCGTAGCCGCTTCCGGTAGTTTCATACGTATGCACTCCGTCGTAGATGAGCCTCACGGTCATTTCATTTTTTGTCAGTGTGCCGGTTTTGTCAGAGCATATGACAGTAGTGTTCCCGAGGGTTTCTACAGCTGGCAATTGCCTGATAATGGCATTCCGTCTTGCCATCCTTGATACACCTATTGCCATTGCTATGGTGACTGCAACAGGTAGCCCTTCAGGTACTGCCGATACGGCAGTAGCCACGGCAACCATAAACATCTCGGACAGTTTTCCGCCTAGCAGCGTACCTCCAATGAGAATAAATACTGAAAATCCCAGGACTGAAAAGCCGACAAGCTTGGCAAACTTTTCAAATTTTACCTGTAATGGAGTTTTAACATCGGTTGCTTCTTTGACTTCTTTGGCAATTTGGCCGAGAGCGGTTCTCTGACCGGTCTCAACCACTATCCCCTTTGCCCTTCCACTCACAACAATTGTCCCCATGAAAGTCATGTTTTTCTGGTCTCCCGGGATAAGATTATCTTCTTTTATAACAGAAGTTATTTTTTCAGCTGGTAAAGATTCTCCTGTTAATAATGACTCATCAACTCTTAGTTCAATTTCCTTAAAAAGTCTCATATCAGCCGGAACCTTTGAGCCAGATGAAAGCAGGACGATGTCGCCGGGCACGAGTTCTTCGCTGTTTATCTCCTTTTCCGAGCCGTCTCTCAAGACCCTTGCCTTTGGCACTACAAGTTTTTTCAAAGCCCTTATACTTTTCTCTGCTTTAAATTCCTGAATATACCCGATAACTGCATTGAGAATTACAACGGACATAATGACGCCTGTATCTATATATTCATGAAGAAAGACGGTAACTACCGCGGCAATGAGAAGGATATATATGAGTGGACTCTGAAATTGGTGGAAGAATATCTTCAGTTTGCTGATCTTTTTCTCGGTAACAAGTTTGTTAGGTCCATATTCTTCAAGACGTTTTTCGACGTCGCTATTACCGAGTCCGTGTTCATAGGTATTGAGCTTCTGAAAAGTTTCTTTTACCTCGACCTGGTACCAGCTCATAGGAAAAATTATATCATGCTGTTAAAAAATTAGAGATGGAAAAGTATGAAAATAACCTGGAATGAAGAGGAAAATATTATTCTCGACAGCTTAACTCCTGCAGGTGTCAGTTATTGAACCAGATCCGCTTCAATTTCAACAAAGATATGGACATCTTTTCCGACCATGAAGCCCCCGTTTTCCATGGACTGATTCCACTTTATATCAAAATCTTCACGATTAAGCCTTGTCTTAGCAGTAAACCCCATACTTGTTTCACCGAAAGGGCTTTTCACAGAACCGAAGAACTCCATATCTACCATTATGGATTTTCTAACACCGTGAATGGTTACATCACCGGTTGTCTTACAGCTATTGAAACCCATCCTTTCAACTTTTGTACTTTTATAAGAAATCGTTGGATATTTCTCGATATGAAAGAAATCCTGACTTTTTAGGTGATCGTCGCGTTTTTGTATTCCGGTAAAAATAGTTGATAAATCTATTTGAATTTCTATTGATGTCTTGGCAATGTCGGCAGGATCAAATTGGATTGTGCCGGAAATCTTGTTAAATTGTCCATGAACATGTGCGATCATCATGTGTTGGATAGTAAATGCAGCAACCGAGTGATCAGGATCAATATTCCATTGTGGCATAGATCATTTCTTCCTTATTAATTTTACTCTTTTTTTGTGATGCAGACATTTGTTGTCTTGACATGTAAATTTTTTTGATTGAAGCATGAAACTCAATTTTTGTCAGCTTGTTGAAAAAGATTTTTTGCAGATACAGCAGATTCATAAACCTTTATAAGGGAACCCGCCATATCTGCTTTACCTTATTGCTTGACCAGCAATTATTGACTCTTTCAACCCTTTCACTTGCGGCATACCTTGTCATGATTTTCTCTTGATACCTTTTTCAGGTTACCCCAGAAGGCAGCCTCTTGTTCAAGGGCCTTTTTGCTCAAAGGCCTTTTCATCATGTTCCACCCCCTTCCCTGAGGCAAATTTACACAACATTCTTTTCTTACATAAATGTTAGCAGTTTTAAAGGACTTGTCAAGATTAGTAACGAGAAAGGCTCAAAATGATTTTGCACAGAACTCAGTTTCCTGCATTGTCATACGAAGTATTCAAGCGGGTTAAAGCAGAGGAAAATCCTGATTGTTTTAAAGAAACCAGGTCAGAATTATAACGCTGTAGCATAATAGAGTTGATTTTCATTTTCTCAATAAGTCCCTGAAAACAGACCGTTTTTCTTCTGTAGGGGCAATTTTGATTGCTTCTTTAATTACCTGCAATGCATCAAAGAAATCTCCATTTTTCAGAAATGCCTTTGCAAGTCCGAGATAAGCATCAAGATTTTCTGGGGCCAACTTAACTGCCTCTGAAAATTGAGAGATGGCTTCTGAGGCCTTACCCTCAGATAGTAATTCCCCTCCACAGGCAATAAGGCTCTTTATAAGTTCTTTTTCGGCTTTAGCAGATTCAGGTTCTACACTAAGTGCTTCTTTAAGAAGGTCGACTGAATTTTGGAAATTGCCTTTTTGAAATTCAGCAAGAGCTCCGCCAATAAGTGCATCTAATAGAAAATTAACAATCTCTTTTTTTGTTTCTTTAGGAGATAGCCTGTAGGCAGTTCGTAGTGGTGGAATGGCCTCGAACCATTGACCTAAATTGAGATAGGATCTTCCAAGATATATATAAGCCTTGGTATATTCTGGCTCAATTTCTATGGCCTTCTGAAAACGTAGAACAGCATCTTCGTATTTACCCTGATTAAAAAGGGTAAATCCGGCTTCAAACTCATCTTTTGCAACAGGATTAATGAATAGCCCGGCACAGGCACTGAGTATAAATAGACATGCAACGATGAACAGTTGTTTTTTAATATTTATCAAATTCCCCTCATACGTATATAAAAATTATATAACAAAATGTGTTGTTTATCTATCATTTTATGAAGAAATGAATTTGAAAAGAGCTTGACATAATCACGGGGTAAATGTATTTTCTATAAATTGTGGACCTCTTGTTTTTAGGTGATTCTTTAATAGAGTATTTTGACTGGCAGGAGCAATTCCCTGATCATAAAGTCTTCAATCTCGGTATGGCCGGGGAATCTGTGGAAGGACTGCTTTCAAGGGTCGTTAAAATAAAAGAAGTATGTCCCGAAGCGGACATGATATTTATTATGACCGGTTTAAACAATGTCGCAATGGAGGACTTAGAGTTTTTTGATTTTTATAAAGTCATTGTGGAAAAGTTATCTATCGTTTATCCGGATGCGCGAATATTTATCAACAGCCTTTTACCAACAATGGTGGATTTCATTTCAAATGAAACGATTCAGAATGTGAACATTTCCCTTGGTAAAATCGCTGCAGATACCGGAGTAGAGTTTCTGGATGTATACAGGCTGCTTATTGATGAACAGGGAAGACCAGTTAAGGAATATTTGCTTTACGACGGCGTGCACCTGAGCAATAAAGGGTATGATATATGGTATAAAGCCTTGGAGAGAATAATTAATCAATGACGTTGTTGACTACATTGACTTATTTCCATTCCTTTTCAATATCTTGAATATGGCAGATGTTGTAACTCCTACATTGTGTGGTGCATCAAGTCTTGCCTGTCTCGGTATTTATCCAATATCCCCTATTTTCTTATTGGAATTGCGCTTAGCTTAGCGATAGTAGTTTCGACTTAGTTCACGTAGTCAAGAACCTAAGTTTCTTACATTTCATTATTTCTAATTATTTTTTTATCAATTTCTTTAATATTTTTACTTGCATATTTTTTATATCGCTTATATTGTTTCTTGACTGGTAGTTCTAGTACTTTTCGCAACTCATCTTTAGCAAATTTATATTGTTCTTGAGCAGAATATATTAAAGCTAAATTATAATGAAGTCCTGGTTCAGTCGGATTAATATTAATGGCTTCTTTACAATAATACTCTGCTTCCTTGTACATGTCGAAAAAACTATAAGTGTATGCAATTCTATCATATGCAGCAGACAAATCATTATTAAAAAATTTTAAAGTTTGATTTATTGATTCTTCTGCTTTTTTAAAATCTCCCAATTGACGTGCCCCAAGTTATTGTACCACTCCATGAGTAGTATTTAAATACAAATAACTGGGCACCACGACCTCAGGCGCAGGGGGTCTGTATACTTGAGGGGATTATTTATGACATAGCTATACCTGTTTAAAGCCTGAGGATCAACCGGGTCAGGCACTATTGTATCCGCGCTGATAAACCTTGCAAGCTTAGGGTCATAATACCTTGCCCCGTAATAATACAACCCCGTCTCAGCGTCATACTCCTGGTCGGTGAATTTGTAGTTTGTAACATCAGAGCCGGTGATGGTATGTATTTCGCCATAGGGATAATAGTAAATTTCCTGAACATTATTACCTGATGAATCAGTCATTACACTGGCACTTCCAAGATGGTCCGTGTGATAAAAGTAGGTATTCGTACTTT
>CAYFXR010000266.1:0-2723 GCA_964347155.1 uncultured Nitrospiraceae bacterium
TATACATTTTACCAAGAGTAAAGAAAGAAGATTTTTTGATATACTCAAATAATATTTTATGTCACTTTCTGATACGGGTGAACAGATCGAAATAATGGAGGACGATATGCTCAATAAAATCAATCCTACAAAAACTTTTGCATGGAAAAAGCTCCGGGAACATTTTAACGAAATGAAAAACATCCATATGAGGAATATGTTTATTGAAGATCCCAACAGGTTTGCCAGGTTTTCAATCACATTTGAAGATATGCTCGTAGATTATTCAAAAAATATCATTAGCGAAAAAACTCTCGGTCTGCTTTTGGAATTAGCTCAAGAAGCACAGGTAAAAGACGCAATAGAAAAAATGTTTTCTGGTGATAAAATTAACGAGACGGAAGACAGGGCTGTTTTACATACGGCTCTGAGAAATCTCTCAATTTCTCCAGTTTATGTGGATGGTAAGGATGTAATGTACGAAGTCAACACCGTATTAAAGAAAATGCAGAATTTTTCAGATAAAATCATCTCCCGCGAGTGGAGGGGATACACGGATCTGCAAATAACAGACATTGTAAACATTGGTATTGGCGGTTCAGATTTAGGTCCGGTAATGGTAACAGAAGCTTTAAAGCCATACATCAAACCACATATTAATGTCCACTTTGTTTCTAATATTGACGGATCGCATATTTCTGAAACATTGAAAAAATTGTCTCCTGAAACGACGCTATTTATGATTGCCTCAAAGACGTTTACTACACAAGAAACCATGACCAATGCCCATACAGCAAGAAGCTGGTTTCTCGATTCTGCAAAAGATAAATCTTATGTAAAGAAACATTTTATTGCACTATCAACAAATCAAAAAGAGGTTAAAAAATTCGGTATTGATCCTGAAGATATGTTCGTATTCTGGGATTGGGTCGGCGGTAGATATTCGCTCTGGTCAGCTGTTGGACTCTCCATTGCATGTGCAATTGGATTTGAAAATTTCACCGAACTTCTTGCAGGTGCACATGCAATGGATGCGCACTTTAGAGAAACACCTTTTGAAAAAAACATCCCTGTTATATTGGCATTAATAGGCATTTGGTACAACAATTTTTTCGGATCGGAAAGTGAGGCTATTCTCCCCTATGATCAATATATGCACCGCTTGCCTGCTTATTTTCAACAAAGCAATATGGAAAGCAACGGAAAATATATAAGCAGAAGTGGCAAGGACGTTACCTGTCAGACAGGCCCTATAATCTGGGGTGAACCAGGAACAAACGGACAGCATGCATTTTATCAGCTTATCCATCAGGGTACAAAAATGATTCCTTGCGATTTTATCGCACCCGCAATAAGTCATAATCCCATAGGTGAACATCATAATATACTGCTTTCCAACTTTTTTGCCCAAACAGAGGCCCTTATGAAAGGCAAGAATGAGGATGAAGTTGTGGAAGAACTCAAGGCTTCAGGTAAAAGCAATGAAGAAATCAAAAGGCTTGCTCCTTTTAAAACATTTAACGGCAATAAACCTACCAACTCAATATTACTGCAAAAACTGACACCCAGAACCCTCGGCAGTCTTATCGCAATGTATGAACATAAGATTTTTGTACAGGGTGTCATATGGAACATTTTCAGCTTTGATCAGTGGGGGGTAGAACTGGGGAAACAACTTGCAAAAAATATATTACATGAGTTAGAAGATGACACCCAAATAACTTCTCATGACTCATCAACAAACGGTTTAATCAATGCTTATAAGAAAATGATAGAGGATTCATAACCTTTGTGACAAGGCACAAAGTGTGTCTGAGAATCTCTGTGCCAATAACATAAGCATGATTATAGGTTTACTTTAAAATCAAAAAGTTATAATTTGGCATATAAATTGCTTTTGTATTATTATTCCACCAGTAACAAAGAGGATAGAGCTTAAGCCTGGATATTAATTATCCAGGCTATTTTTTTGTCATTTAACCCAAACACTCATGCCCCTAAGAGGCACCACGAAGTAGGATTATGCTATATAAATGTATGAAAATCCATACAGGAAAGTCGTAAAATCCATACATTAATATTGCATGGACAATGATTTTTTATTAAAAATTCACTAGGTTTAATTTGGTAAGGATATTGCTTACCAATTATGTGGCATGAGTTATCTATTTATGTGTTTTTTATGTGTTTTCAATAAATAATTTAAAAGGAGGGAGTGAATGACAAAGCAGGAACTTATCGAAAAAATGTCAAATGATGCAGGCATTTCAAAGGTAGCAGCAGCAAAAGCTCTTGATTCTATCACTGATAGCGTGAAAATATCTTTAAAGAAAGATAAAAAAGTTACCCTTTTTGGATTTGGCACTTTCTCGGCCTCAAAAAGACATCCAAGAATAGGGCGCAATCCTCAGACAGGTGAAATAATTCATATTAAGGCTTCAAAGACTGCAAAATTCAAGGCTGGCAAGGCCCTGAAAGAAGCTCTTACGCTGTATGGCGTTGCATTTTTTATATGGCTTAGCTTAATTATTGCTGCAATAATTTGATAACTTCCTGATATAAAAAGCAAAAAAGAATTATTCTAACAATTGTACGGAAATTCATACGCATATAAAAATTTAACCAAAAAAATGCATTTCACATAATGCAGGCTTTGTGAAAGAAATTATTTTTCGATACCTTAAACGCAATATTAATTGATCGAGTGTGAATACTTTTATTCGAAGCCATATGCACAATTCAAT
>CAYFXR010000267.1:0-3700 GCA_964347155.1 uncultured Nitrospiraceae bacterium
TCCCTTATCTGTCTTGTCTATATAACCTGAAATAACTATTGGTATATCCTGAGAAAATGTATTCTGAACTTCTTTATATGTATCAGGGAAAGCTATAACTTCAACATTGCCGTACATGTCTTCAATTGTGAGATAGCCCATTAGATCGCCTTTCTTTGTCTGTATCTGTTTGAAATCTCTGATAATACCGCCAATAATTACTTCCTGCTTATCATGAAGTTCCTGAAGTTCAGGAGTCGATGTTACAGAGAGGTCGACAAATGTATCTTTATATTCATTAAGAGGATGACCTGTGATGTAGAAACCAAGTGCCTCTTTTTCCATCATAAGGCGTTTGGGATCATCCCATTCATCAACATCAGGCATTTGCTGAGGCGTTGGTTCATGTATGTCAAACATGCTTTCCTGGCCGGAGTTCTTTTCCTTTTGAAAACGCATGGCAGCATCCATAACAGAATTCAGTGCAGACATCAATTGTGCCCTTTTACCCATGGAATCCATTGCTCCTGCCTTAACAAGGCTTTCAATTACTTTTTTATTGGCCCGTCTTGAATCTACCCTTGAGCAGAAATCAAAAAACGAATCAAACTTTTTACCGCTTCTGGCTTCGATAATTGCTTCAATGGCCGAGCTTCCAACCCCTTTTACCGCTTCCAGACCGAATCGGATAGAATTGCCGATTACCTTGAATTCTTTTGTGCTTTCGTTAATATCAGGCGGGAGTATTTCTATCCCCATTTCTTTACATTCATTAATAAAGGTTACTACTTTTGCAGTATTATCCATATCGGCGCTGAGAGATGCGGCCATGAATTCAACAGGACAGTGAGCCTTTAAATAAGCGGTCCTGTATGCTATAAGGGCATAAGCAGCCGAGTGTGATTTGTTGAATCCATATTGCGCAAACTGAAGTATCAAATTAAAAAGGGTCTCAGCTTTTTTTTCGGAAATCTTATTTGATTTTACTCCTTCGATAAATGTATTTTTTAGTTTTTCCATTTCTTCAGGATTTTTACCACCCATTGCTTTTCTTAAGATATCAGCCTGGGCAAGACTGAAATTTGCAAGTTTATGTGCAACCTCCATAACTTGTTCCTGGTACAGAATTATTCCGTGCGTTTCCTTTAGAATCTCATCCAATTCTGGTAAACGCAGTTTGGAGAGTGATCCGGTCTGTTTTGAATTGGGTGTGGATGTCTTGCCTGTTTTACCTTTTATGAATTCATCGACCATACCGCTTCCAATAGGACCTGGTCTGTAAAGTGCAACAAGGGCGATAAGATCTTCAAACACTTCAGGGTTCAATCGGATCAGGAGATCTTTCATGCCAGAACTTTCAAGTTGAAATACTCCTGCTGTCTTTGCAGCACAAAGAAGTTTAAAAGTTTCTTTGTCATCAAGAGGAATATTATTGATAGAAAAAGGCATGAAATTATTTCCTTTTTCTTGTTTAAGGGCTTCGTTTATAATTTTTTCTGCTTTATCTATGATTGTCAATGTTTTTAGGCCGAGGAAATCAAATTTTAGAAGGCCGAGCTTTTTTATTGCATCCATATCAAACTGGGTTACGATTGCCTCGTCATTAGGCGCTTTGTATAACGGCAGGAAATCTGTGAGCGGTTCCGGCGAAATAACGATTCCTGCCGCATGGGTTGAGGCATGTCTGGACATGCCTTCAAGTCTCTGAGCGATATCAATTAATTCCTTTATTTCAGATTTAGTTTCATACATTTCTTTTAGTTTCGGTTCCATATCAAGTGCTGCTTTTAGAGTGATCTTTGAGACAAAAGGAACGAGCTTGGCTACCTTGTCTACTTCAGAATACGGGATATTCATTGCCCTTCCAACGTCTCTTATAACAGCCCGTGCCTGCATCGTTCCAAACGTTATGATCTGTGCTACATGGTCTTTTCCGTAACGATTTGATACATACTCTATAACTTCAGATCGCCTGTCCATACAGAAATCTACGTCAATATCAGGCATACTCACTCTTTCAGGGTTGAGAAATCTTTCAAACAGCAGTCCATATTTGATCGGATCTATATCAGTTATATCCAGACTGTATGCAACGAGGCTTCCTGCAGCAGAGCCCCTCCCCGGTCCTACCGGAATATTTTTGCTCTTTGCGAAGTTAATAAAATCCCAAACTATAAGGAAATAAGAGGAAAACCCCATTTTTTTGATCATCTGAAGCTCTGTCATAAGTCTTGACACATAATGATCTGGAATATTTCCATTAAGCTTTTGATTAAGTCCTTTTTCTGTGAGTTTTTCAAGAAGATTGTTTAAATCCTCAACCTCAGAGACTTCGTATTTCGGCAGACGGAATTCATCGAATTTAAAATCAAGATTGCATTTCTCTGCAACTTTTCTTGTGTTTTCAATCGCTTCCGGGATATTTTTAAAGGCTTCTTTCATTTCCTGCGGACTCTTGAAATAAAAAGAATCCCTGGCAAATTTCATTCTGTCGTTATCATTTAGTGTTTTGCCTGTCTGGATGCATAAAAGTACTTCATGTGCCTTTGCATCTTCTTTTTTCAGATAATGGCAGTCATTAGTTGCCACAAGCCCTATACGTAGTTCACGACTTAAGTCTATTAGTTGCTTGTTGACCTCTTCCTGTTCTGGTAACTCATTTGCCTGAATTTCGAGATAAAAATTATCTGCACCAAGAATGTGTTTATAACTAAGTGCTGCCTTTCTTGCCTTTGTGATGTTTCTTGCTGCGAGAAAACCTGGTATTTCGCCCTGAAGACATGAAGAAAGTCCTATGAGTCCACCGCTGTATTGGGCTAAAAGTTCCTTGTCAATTCTTGGCTTGTAATAAAATCCGTCAAGATAAGCCTTGCTTACAAGACGGGTAAGGTTTTTATAGCCATTCATGTCTTTACATAAAAGTATTAGGTGAAAAGGCTTTTCGGTAGCGCCGTTTGTTGAAGATTTTTTTAGGTGGTCTTTTGGGGCTATATATACTTCACAGCCTATAATTGGTTTTAAACCAGCCTTGGAAACCTTTCGATAAAAATCTATTGCACCGAACAGGTTTCCATGATCAGTTATAGCAAGTGCAGGCAGTTTGTAATCGAGGGCCTTGACAATCAGGTCATCTATTCTGATTGCTCCATCAAGTAAACTGTATTCGGTATGAAGATGGAGAGGGACATAATCGGAATGCATGAGAAATTTTAAACTATTGGAGAAAGCTTAGTCAAACAAGATAAGCTCTGAGCTGTCAGCTATCAATACCATTTTATTTTTTTAAAATCTGTAAGCTGTGACATGGCACATTTAAGGCAATATTGTCTTGTGCCACTTCTCATTATTTATCTAGCAAAACCTGTTTTTGCTTTATCATAACTATCGGTTTTTCAAGAAAGAAATTTAATTTGATTGTGACTTATAACCTTGGTATACATTTTGCTTATAATTTCAATTATTAACTTAACTTGATATTTATTTAAATTGTCACGGAGGGGGTCGGATGGCAGTATTTCAAAAAATATACATAAACAGAGTCTTATTAATTTTATTGGCCTTTTGTATAAGCGTTTTTCTACTTGTTATTACTTCTCAAGTAAAAGCTGAAGTCTTTTGGGAAACATCATTTTCGGATGTTGGCCCCGACAATTATCAGTGGAACGAACATCAATGCTATGGTTGGGTGACTGTCCAAGTTGAAAATCAATCAAACGTAGCC
>CAYFXR010000268.1:0-16930 GCA_964347155.1 uncultured Nitrospiraceae bacterium
CTCGATTAGTATTATCATACAGTTTAATTGTGATTAAAGTAGGGACATGGTAAATGCCGAGACATGCACGTCTTGATGCACCAGGGACATTGCATCATATAATCATCCGAGGGATAGAAGGTCGCAGGATTGTGGACGACAGGAAAGACCGGAGGAATTTTCTGAATCATCTTGAAAGAGTGATATCAGAGACAGACACGTCGGTATATGCATGGGCATTAATGCCAAACAATGCACATTTTCTTTTAAGAAGCATGTCGGTGCCTGACCCTATGGCTGTGGCTATGGCTGTGGTAACTGGCTGTTCTACCTTGATTAAGAGAAAAAAATGAAATACTACAGTGTAGACATTCAAGTTGACTTCGATACTCCTCGCGATATGCAGCCTCGTTCTGCATCTGAAAAACCGTGGCGAGCAATAGGATATTTACAATATTTTTTCTGTACTGAAAAGTCAAAAGAAAACGCTAAACAGCTTGTCTTGGATTTTGTCAGAAAAAATGAAATCAATCATAAGTATTGCAAAATCAAATGTGACCGAATTGCCTGGATGCGAGACCTAAAAAATTTAGAACAGCTTTCCACTGTTACAAATGATATCACAGTTGAGATGTTTGAGAAGAGATATCACATCGGAATATGGTATTCTGGGGAAAAGAAATATTTTGTAAACCAAGAAGATTATGCAGCATCCTTATTGGATTAAATGTAATTATATGACATGACAGACAAAAATAAAAAATGGATAGATGCAAAAAAGAAATTCCGCTTATCTGATAATCATATACAAATGGCACGGGATCTCGGAATGAATCCAAAGAAATTCGGAAGCCTTGCTAATAATAGGCAAGAACTGTGGAAAGCTCCATTGCCTGTATTTATTGAAGATCTGTATTTCAAAAGATTCAAAAAAGATAAACCGGATGTTGTTAGGAAATTAAAATGAATGATTTTAAATGGTCAAAGGCTGAAAAGAAAGTTGCAAAAGAAGCGTTTGAGATGGCTTATCAACGTGAGTGCAAAGAAATTATTAACGACATAAAAAAATATAAATTAGAGCAGCCAGAAGACATATGGTCTCTCAGCGAAATGCTTCAAGAACGTGAGAAAGAAATAAACAGTATCTATAATTATCGGTACTCTCAACTAATTATTGTTTTCAGCATATTAATAAAGAGGGGTTTTTTGAGTATCAAGGACCTTGAAGGTGTAAGTGACGACAAGATTGATAGAATAAAAAAAATAATGCACTTATAACACTTATAAGGCCTCCGGTTGTCAAGGGCAAAAATAACCCTTAACGGATTTTCGAAGAAAATTCGTCGAAAGAGCGATACAAAGAACGTCCTGACTTAGTTTCACAATCATCGGCATAAGACATGATGAACAATATGCTTGGGCAGTCCGTGTAGTTCCCGAACCAATTAGCTCTATCATCTTTGTTATCGGTGGAACTTTGTTCGCCGGACGTAGCTTCCTGCGAACAGTGCGATCCCGTAAAACTTCGTAACGGGATAAAAAGCGCAGAAGAACAGAAGTGCAGAAGTAAAAAAGAGAGTATAACAACCAATAAAGGGGGGCGTGCTATTGCGCTTCCCTATTTTTTCATTTTATTATTTCGAATTGAAATTCTAAATGAACGATAATTTTAAAATATAACTTGATTTTCTTTTCCGGAGAATTGATAATTAATAAAGATGCCTGAAATATCAAGGTTTTTAGGAATAATCATAGCGATGTTTTATAAAGACCATGCTCCGCCGCATTTTCATGCTAAATATAGTGATTATGAAATTACGATTGAAATAAATGGAGGAGTAGTTAACGGTCAATTCCCCAAAAGGGCACTGGGTCATGTATTGGAATGGTATGAACTCCATAAAGATGAACTTCTTGAAGATTGGGAATTGGCTAGACAAAATAAACCTTTGAAAAAAATTCAACCGCTGGAGTAATTCATGATACCTAAAGTAAGTGAAGCAACGTATGTTAAAGATTTTATAATTATGGTTCGCTTTGCAGATGGAATCGAGGGTGAAGTAAATCTTTCTGATGACTTAGAAGGGGAAATATTTCAGCCATTAAAGAACGTCGAATATTTCAAAAAATTCATTGTTCATCCAGAACTTCATACCCTGACCTGGCCAAACGGCGCTGACTTTGCACCTGAATTCCTTTATGACAAAATTAAAGTAATGGCATAACCTGTCAGCGCACCGAAAAACGACCAGAAGGGACTTTTCCAGATACGCCACTGCTATTAATATTTAACAATATTCAATTATCATACATCCGATTACATCGTTTTCGGTGGCTTCATCGTTATGTGATTTAAGAAAATGATCGGAAAAGTATCATTATATTTAGGTGCATTGTTACCACTTATATGGGGAATATCTCATATTTTCCCAACTAAATCCGTTGTTCAGGGATTTGGAGATATTAGCCAGGACAATAAAAACATCATTGCAATGGAGTGGATTGTTGAAGGCGTTGCTCTCATCTTTGTTGGAATTCTAGTCATCATAGTAACATTTATTGATCCAATAAACATCATATCAATAGCTACATATATTACATCGGCCTTCTTTCTCATAATTATGGCAATTGTATCTTTATTTACAGGATTCAAAATAAACTTTTTGCCTTTTAGACTATGTCCAATAATTTTTACAACATCAGCAATTTTAATTACATTGGGGTGGACAACATTAAATTAACAAACACATAACACTTATAAGGCCTCCGGTTGTCAAGGACATAAAAAGTGCGGAAGAGCAGAAGCGCGGAAGTTAGGAAGAGCAAACGTGCAATAGCGCAATAGAACAAAAGTCAAAAGTCGGGGCACGGCAATGCCGTGCCCATGGGTATAAAATCCCCTTTGATTGTTTCCGGGACGTAAGGGACTGAACTCGTTAAAAATTAAAATGAGAAGCGAAGCCCTGTACCGTATGGTACAGGGCGAGCGGCTATTTTAATTTAGCGTGCAGTCCTGAAACAGACCGAAAAAGAAACAATCACGGGGCGCTTTTTCTTGGTTCGTTCTTTTTTGCAGAAAAAAGAATGAACCCGTCGTGTGGGGGCGGAACCCCACATTTAATAAATAGCGCGGAAGCGCAACTTATCAGAAGTCAGAAGTGAACTGCAGGGGCACGGCAATACCGTGCCCTTATCTTTTTCGTATGAATATTATGTGACAAAATGATACAATTTCATAAAAAATTCAGGAGACAGTTGATTGGCTTTAATTTTCGAATGGGACAAAAGAAAAGCAAAAAGTAACGTATCGAAACATAAGGTTTCATTTGAGGAAGCGTCAACCATATTTGGCGATCCTTTGACCATAGCGATTGAAGATCCTTTGCGTTCTTCCATTGACGAACAAAGATTATCATCCTTTCGTGGTAAAATACTGGTAGTTGTTCACTGCGAGCGGGGAGATAATATGCGGATTATAAGTGCAAGAACTGCAACCCGGAAAGAAAGAAAAGCATATGAAAAAGGCAAATAACAGAAAAAAGAAAGCAGAAATGTTAGAAGAATATGATTTTAGCAAGGGTGTTCGTGGCAAGTATGCTGCACGGTATTCAAAAGGCAGCAACGTGGTTGTGCTGGACCCCGATGTCGTTAAAGTCTTTTCAAATGCCAATGAAGTAAATCGCGCTCTAAGGGGACTGGCAGATATCATCCAATCTAAAGCAAAGCGCGCTGGCTAAATAATTGATAACAAAAAAATTTCATGGACTTGAACAGGCTACCTCTGAGACCTTTTTAATATTAATTAGAATGTAAGGTCTTTATGGCATTACTTATCTTTACGAAGCTCCGCCTGTCAGTCATGATATGTTATGTAAGAATAAAAAAATAGCATGAAAATGTTTCGTTTTACTTTAATAGGAATAGTTATTTTGATGCTGGGTATCTGGCTGGGAAGTGACTATCTCAGCAAGCCACTTCCCAAAAAATCAGATGAGTACCCTAGCGCTACAGTACTGCAGGTGCCTATACCTATTTTCCACTTTTCTATGACTGACCACAATGGACAGGAGTTTACAGTGAATAATCTTATGAGAAAATGGACCTTTATGTTTTTTGGTTATACATATTGTCCTGATGTATGCCCAATTGCTCTAGTCGACCTTAATGATGTTTATCATAATCTTGCAGAAAAAGGAGATCTTATTGAGGAAAAGTTCAAGGTTGAGACGCAATTTGTATTTGTATCGGTTGACCCTCAGAGGGATACTGCGGAGGTATTGAAAGACTATATTCCTCATTTTAACGAGGTCTTTATAGGTATTACAGGCAAGCCTGAAGTAATAGAAGGTCTTGCACGTCCTATGGGAGTAGCATATAGACGTGTTCCCGGCGAGGATGAAGAGGGAGATTACCTTGTTGATCACAGCGCTTCTTTTCTGCTCATTGATCCTCTTGGTAGATTGCGTGCAACTTTTTCACCTCCTCATGATCCCAAACAGATTGCTGACGATTTTCGTAAAATAAGCAGTGTATATACGAAAGAATGCTGTATAACGTCAGATAAGGAATTTGAAACCGTTATTTTTGACTATAGAAAGAAGAACAAATGAAGCATATCATAAGATTTATATCCGCTTTGACAATAGCTTTATTAATTTCATCAGCAGCTCTTGCTGACGATATTATGGTTTATGACGCTTGGGTACTAGAAGCTCCTCCTAATGTAAAGGTAATTGCCGCTTATATGGTGATAATGAATAAGTCAGAGGAATTGAGAATATTAAAGGCAGTCTCAAGCTCCAGATTCAAAAAAGTAGAAATGCATAAAACAGAAATGCATGATGGGATGATGAAGATGATTCCTCAAAAACAGATGATCGTGCCTGCCGGAGACACTTTAACACTTAAACCGGGCGGACATCACCTAATGCTGATTAATCCTGAGTCAGTTCCTAAAGAAGGAGAACAGGTCAATCTCAAATTGCACTTCGACAACGGAAAGGTCATAAATGTCATCGCACCTGTGCGAAAGAGACGTAATACTCATGAGCATCAGGGGCATGATAGGCATTAAATTACATATCAAGCCTCTGCAGTGAATGTGAGATAGCAGAGACCTTTTGTGACAGAAACAATGAGTGGTGTCGTATCTTTATCTGCGATAAATATTGAGGATTCCCTCACAATCTAAAGCCCTGACTCAAGCCGTATTTAAGTGCCCTGATTGGTACGCATCCGTGATGTAGCCGTTATAAATGATAAAAATATCCATCTATGCACACCTTGAAATAGAAAGGATTGGGGTTCAAACCTACATTATACATTTAAGTAATTCTGTAAAATGTAAATTGAAGGTTTGACCGTATGCCGTGAAGGACGTATGACTAGCCGGTTAAAGTCTGGCCGTGGGAATGCGGCAGTTCACCCACGTAGCTTGAGGGAAGCATAGAGAGCGCGCATCACTGAGCGCATAGTTAACAATTAAAAACACGCAATAAAAGGAGACGAAAAGAATGATGGATAGTGTAGACAAGAACCGCATTGCAGTTCTCGGATTTTCAAGAGGTGGACACCTTGCATTCTACAATGGAGCAAACAATCCCAATGTTAAAGCCCTGGTTATCATGGCTTGTTCACCAGGTCGTCGTAACCAGAATGACTTTTTTGAGAAAGTACGTAAGGTTAAGGCTTCCGTGTTGCTGCTGGTGGCAGAAAACGATAATGAACGTACCGATTTGGTAGCCCTGATGAAGAAGATAAAGCAGACACTTGATGAGGAGCATAAAGATGCAAAGCTGGTCGTTTATCCGCCATACAAGAGGGACGGTCACAGGATGTTTTTTGAAATTGGCTCTTATTGGAAGGATGTCATTAAGTTCCTGAATGAAAAAGTTTAGCAAAACAGAAGGGTTATGCACGGACACGGGATAGTGTCTATTCTACAAGAAATGTTTGAATTGCAAGAAGCCTTAACAAGAATTAAAAGACGAGAGGTCAAATTAAACAGCCTACTGGATTCCCGTTTTCACGGGAATGACGGAAAAACACTCGCACTGTATGATAAAAGTTCCGAAACTGCCCCGTAATGTGATGAGGGATGAGGAAAGGCAGGCGCTACTGCATTACCTGATTAAGCTCGAATATCGGAAGGAGTGTCGCTATCACGATAAATCCGACTATTAATCCCATAATCAAAACAAGAGACGGTTCTAAAAGACTTATTGCTCTCCGGAGTTTTCTGTCGAATTCAGCCTCATAAGACTCGGCAGTTTTCTTTAACACCTCGGGAAGTTTTCCTGTTTGTTCCCCGGTGGAGATAATCTGTAGGAGTGTCGGAGGGAAACCTTCCAGACTGGTGGAAAATTTTGCCCCCTGTGAGATTAAATCCTGCGCAGATAAAACCTTATTTTCTAAAACGACGTTGCCTATTGCTTTTGCAGTTAATTGCATTGCATTTAATATTTGAATTCCTCCGGAAAGGAGAAAGCCCATTGTCATGGTAAAGCGCAGCATGTAAAGCTCCATAAAGATACCCAGGGGTTCTCTCAAAAAAATTGAGTCAATTATTTCCTTTTTTGTTTCTTTGATCCTTTTCAATAAATATACAGCGCTTCCTGCTATCAGAAGAAACAGCCACCAGAATTTTTTAAATGCTGTGCTTATATAGATGAGAATTATGGTAATGAGAGGCAGAGAGGTTGCAGTATCCTCGAATATCTTCGTTATTTTGGGTATGACGAATGTGAAAAGAAAAATCACAATCAGTATGCTTACACATGCCATAAAGGTCGGATAAATAAGAGCTGTTCGGATATTGTTTTTTACTTTTATTTCGGATTCAAGAAAATCAGCGAGCTTCAGGAGAACATCCGTTAACGTGCCGCTGCTTTCTCCAGCTGCAACCATTCCGGTATAAAAGTCAGGAAAGATTCCGGGATGAGTCTGCATCGCCCGTGCAAGTGATGATCCTCCGGCCAGTCTGTCCTTGATGTCGATCAATATGTTTCTCCAGTCACCTTTTTGCTCGGAAGATATTGCACCGATAGCCTCGATCAAAGGCACACCGGAGGAAATTAACGTGGAAAGCCTTCTTGTAACACTGGCACGAACGAGAGGTGAGGGTTTTTTTAACAGAATCCCCTTTTGACGGGAAACAGCCTCAATGATTTCTTTTGGAAAAATACCTTTTGTTTTTATTTTTAAGGCGGCATCTCTCTGACCGTCAGCTTCAATAATCCCTTCGGTTAGTGAGCCTGCTTGATCATATCCTTTGTATTTGAATATCGGCATAATTCAGCTTAAATGGAGTCAAGTAGTTTTTATTGTGTTTCAATATCTCTCTGCGTTACTCGTAGAACTTCCTCTATTGTGGTAATTCCTTTTGTAATTTTTTCGATAGCATTCTTTTGCAGGATTTTAAAATCTGAATTTATCGCTGCTGTTTTGATGGCCTGTGCGTCTTTTCTCTCAACTATCATCGTTCTTATATCAGGAGTGATTTCAAGGAATTCATATATCCCCGTTCTTCCAAGATAACCTTTCCCGAGACATTTTTCACATCCCTTTGCTCTATAGAGTAAGGAAGGAGGGTTTTCCTGTTCTAAGTAAACTAATTCCTGCTTTGACGGTGCGTATGATTCTTTGCAGTACGGACATGTAACTCTTACCAGCCTCTGGGCCAGTACGCATACAAGTGATGATGCGACAAGGAACGGTTCTATACCCATATCTAAGAGTCTTGTAATAGCACTTGGGGCATCATTTGTATGCAAAGTGCTGAGAACCAGATGTCCTGTAAGAGATGCATGTACAGCAATTTCAGCGGTTTCCAGGTCTCTTATTTCTCCGACCATCATCGTATCAGGATCCTGTCTTAAAATGGATCTCAGTCCTGCTGCAAACGTAAGCCCTATTTTCGGATTTACCTGCATTTGACCAATTCCACTCAGCTGATATTCGACGGGATCTTCAACGGTGATAATATTTTTGTCTTCAGTATTGAGTTTGAGAAGCGAAGCATAAAGCGTAGTAGTTTTGCCGGAACCTGTAGGGCCTGTTACCAGTATGATTCCATTTTGCCGTGAAAGTGCATTTTGAAATGCGTGCAAAATTGAATCTGCAAATCCAAGCATTTCAAGGCTCAGAACGCCAGCCTGCCTGTCAAGCAGTCTCAGCACTGCCCTTTCACCCAGGGCAGTTGGGATTATTGAAACCCTTATATCTATATCTTTTCCAGCTACAAGAAGCTTTATTCTTCCATCCTGCGGAAGTCTTTTTTCTGCAATGTCGAGTCCTGCAATTATCTTTATTCTTGATATCAGGGCATCATGAATGATTTTTGGAGGACTGAGTACTTTACTCAAAATGCCGTCTACTCTGAACCTTACGTCTATTCCCTTTTCATAAGGTTCTATATGAATATCACTTGCCTTTTCTTTTACCGCTTCCATTAAAAGTGCATTCAGTAACCGGATAATAGGGGCTTCTTCAGTAAGCTCAAGTAAATCTTTTGGTGACTCGAACTCTGTTGCAATCATGGAGAGGTCTTCCCCCTTGATATCACCCATTACCTCATCTACTCTGCTTGTCTGGCTGTAGATGCGGTTGATGGCATCGAGGATTATTTTTCCCTCTGCCATAAAGGGATGCGGTTTCAGGTTTAAGCTCCTTGCCAGATCTCTGAGGGCAAAAAGTCCACGATTGTCAGCAACAGCAGCTAAGAGTTCTCCATCCTGCCTCCGCAATGGTATAAAAACGTTACCTTTGACAAAAGACAAAGGCACATCCTTTAGGATGGAGAATTCTATTTCTTCGTCTTTTATTGTATTGATGGTTTCCATTGAAGAGTGTTTTATTTGTCTATCTGCTGTTGCGGCTTACTTTCTATTTTCAGTTTATAATTCGGTTCCGCATAGAGAATTTCAGGAAGTGAGGTAAATTCTTTCATGGCATCTTCTACTTCCTGATCGGGTTTCAGTTGAATATGATAGACGTTGATGCTTTCAAAATATGTTATAATGGTCGCTTTTTTTTGAGTAATTATTTCTAAGGCCTTCTCTTTTGAAACACCGTCTTTAAATTTGACTAGGAGTTCGCCCGGTTTGTAGAATTTCTCTCTCGTTACAAAGTCCTTGTGTTTTTTTTCTGTTATTTTTGTTAATTGTGGGGATTCCTTGACAATATGTGGTGAGAGAAATACCAGGAGATTTGTTTTCACTTTTATCACATTTTTGAATTTGAAAAGCCATCCCAGAACGGGAATGTCTCCCAGCAGGGGTACCTTATAGATATTTTCCTGTTCGTCTTCCTGTAAGAGACCGCCGATGACAACCGTACGCCCGTCTTTTACAACAACTGATGTTTTTGTCGAACGCTTGGAGGTGGAGGGACCGATATTTATGAGAATATCAGTCTCTTCAGGGGACGTCGTCACGGCTGAAATTTCCTGAAATATGTCAAGCTTAACATAATCTCCTTCCGTTATCTGGGGAGTTATCTTTAATTTTATACCTACGTCCGTTCTTTCTATGGAACTAAGCACAGTATTGGTGGTAGTTATGTCACGCTCTCTCTTGGATATGAACGGGACGTTTTCACCGACGATTATTTCTGCCTCTTCATTGTCGGATGTAAGTATCTGAGGTGTGGAAAGGACGTTTATTGCACTTTTGAATATGCTCAGACTGAAAAGCGCTGCAAAACCCGGAGCAGTAAGGTTTTGTGTAGTAATGGTTCCATCTGTGCCGATTGATGTTATGGGAACGTCGAGGAAATTCCCCATTCCGCCGGCTGAAAAACCATTAATACCGTCAACTATGTCCAGAACAGTGCCCGGACTAATATTTCCAAATCCGCCTATAGCAATAGGTTCCCCTTCGCTTCGTGCTATGGTCCTCCATTTTGTTCCAAGGTCTTGCAGTTTTCTTACCCGGGCTTCAACGATCATTGCTTCCACATATACCTGCTTTCTCTTCCTATCAAGTGTTTTGATCACCCGTGCGATATTCTGATAATCTGAGGGTGGCGCTACAATGACAAGGGAATTGGTTGCCTTGTCAGGGGTCACATTTAATATTGGATCTGCCTGAGGAGCAGGTGTTTGTTTGGTTCGACGGGCAGATTTATAGGCTGTCTGTAAATCTTTTATTATTCCTTGCAAAACTTTTGCAAGATTCGTTGCATCAGCATGCTCAAGGAAGTAGACATTTATCTTTGCTTCTTCCTCGCGGATTGGTGGCTTGTCAATCAGTTTAAGGATTGATACTATTTTTTCGATGTTTATTGCAGAATCAACGACGAGTAACAGGTTGCCGGGACCAAAGGCAGATATATGTCCATCTCTTGAAACAAGAGGCCGAAGAAATTGCAGAACATTATCTGCCTTGATGTATTCTGTTGGTAAAAGTTTTGTTATATATGCCTCATTGACTGGCATTTTTTCTTCGATAGAGATTGTTCCCGTTTGTTTTGCCATTGAAGAGGGAATGATCTTGTAGGTTTTAGGTCCAGAAGGAATTATAGTGTAACCTTTAAGACTTAGCACCGATGTAAAGAGCGTAAAGGATTCATCAACAGTAAGCTTTGTTGGAGCTATTATTGTAATATTCCCCTTTATTCTATCATCAAATAGAAAGTTGTAACCGGATATTTCACTAATGAATTTGATTATAGTGGATATTTTGACATCAACAAAATTAAAGGCAATCTCGGCATCTCGGTAGGACTCGACTCCAAAGGATGTTGATGATGAAGAGATGAAAACCGAAATCAAAAAAACAAATAAAAAGACAATAGCAATGAATTTTATAATTCTCATAGCATAACCTTCACTCAATTTAGGTATAAATTATTTTATCTGATAATCCATTGACATATTTTTACCGTTTCTTATTATATCAAGACCGACTCTGTTCATACCTCTTAGTGCAGACATTGCCTGTATTGCCACCTCAGGATTTGATATCTCAAGTCCATTTATTCTTAAAAGGATGTCTCCGTTTCTTAAACCGAGGTTGTGATACAATCCTCCAGTTACTACCTCACTTATTATAAATCCTTCCTGCTTGCCGTTTTTAATATTTGGCAGTAGTCTTGCATCAGTCAGTATCTGCTCAGGGTTCTCAAGGGACTGCTGAACTTTTCTACTATCGAGTATGTAATTCCTTTCACTAACCTTTTTGGCAAAAGATATTTGTGAAATGTTTGTATTTTGTATCTGTTGTCTGTCATTATCGGAATTTGTTTCATCAGAGGGCATGGTAATTGTATATGCATCAAAATCCTTTTTTAGTTCAACTGATGATTGTTCGATTCTATTTAATACACCGTAATTGAAAACATTTTCTCCATAAGCAAAGATCTCCTCATTACCTGATGAAGCCTCTGCTTTATCTATAAAAATGGCATAACTGAGGCTCTTGGGACCGACTGCTGTACCTATAAGTATGAGATTTGAAAGAGAACCATTCTGGCTTTCAGACTTCTGCGAAACAGCAATAGGGTGGAGTTTCGCCGGGAGTCCGAAGGGATTTTTTTCAAGTATAGGTGAGTATTGAATAATGTTTTTTTTCTTGGGAATCACGTGGTTGTATGTTTTATCTTTTGGGACGATACGGTAAGATTTTTTTTAAGAAGGGTAAATAGAAATTTTTATAATATCCCGGATTAAAAAAAAAGTAAAAATTAATATCAGCGTAGCAAGAAAAAAATTAATAAAGCGAAATTTTTTTAAAGAAAAATCAAACATTTTAAATAGATTAAACAATTGTCTGTTTCCTGTCAATAAGATACAGAGAAACGGAACGAAAAGCAGTGAAAGTTCCATTAATAAATTATAAGTATAAAGATTTATATGAAATATACCGATATATATGCATTAATGCTTAGTTACGCATAACATGAGTGTTTAAGTGAAATTTAAAATATCTCAAAGGGGACTGTTTTATAAATTTACATGCAGCCTTGTTGTTTTTCTTTTACTTGGTCTTGCATTAGAAATTTTTTCTGATCCTTTAAAAGGCCTAACAGGTGCGCCATTTACCGATCCAACTCGAATAATGGATATGCCGGAGAAATGGAAAAGACAGTCAATAAAATATGATACCTCAGTAAGTAATGTTGATCTAGTGGTAAGTCTGGATCAGCAGATGTATCCTGCCTTAAAAAAGAAGATACTAAAATATGCCAGTGAAAATAATCTAAAAATTGTTGTTAAGAATGGCACTTGTGGCATTTCTTCAGGGATGCTTTCCCGCAAAGCAATTGATATTGGCGGATTTTGTTGTGCCCCAGGGTTGATAGACCGGTTGCCCGGACTAAAATTTCATACTATTGGAATCGCCGCTATTGCGTTAATTGTTCATCCTGAAAACAATATTGATAACGTTACAATAGGGCAGGCCAGAAAGATTTTTACGGGAGAAATCTACCATTGGTCTGAATTGAAGACATCAAAAGGAGTGAGTGGGTTAAATTTGCCTATTTTACCGGTCGGACGGCTGCATTGCAAACTGAGGCCCGGGCATTGGCGGTTGTTGCTTGACAATGAGGACTTATTCAGTCCCAGCATTGAGGAGGTAGGAGCCATACCGGATATGATTTCTCAAGTATCCACCGATAAGCATGCAATAGGCTATGAAACCCTATGGATGAATCATTTTCTTCGGCATAAGGGAAAGGTAAAGGTCCTGAGGATCAATGGCTATCATCCTAATACTCCATATAACCTCCTGTCAGGCAAGTATCCGCTGTATCGAGTATATAACCTTACAACATGGGAAGGAGAGGGAATTGCGAATCCTAGTGCTCAAAAACTGGTGAAATATTTAACGCAACAGGCCGAATACCTTGACAAAAAGTACAGCATTATCCCGGCATCTAGACTGAGTCAAGCAGGATGGAAATTTATGGGAGATGAGCTGATTGGAGAACCTGATTGAAAATAAACAATCATAAATCGTTTAAAACGATAATTTTTAGTTTTCATAAACGTATATCGCTTACCTTGAAAATGGTGGCGATAACAGTTTTTGTCGGGCTTTTTATGTGGGCTTCATTTGATCTGATGCAGACCCGTAAACTGAAGAGTATTTTTTTAGAACGGTTAAATGATAGGCTCAGCATGCGTGCAATGGAGGACAGGCTGAACTTTGACCGGTATGTAAAAGCGCACCTCCACTCGATTAAACTGTTTATATCACAAAGAAATTTCAGTGAATATATAAAAAATCGCTCGTGGTTTGAAGACGATGAAATTTATATCAAAAACTATAAGCGACCTCCCGAATGGTTCCCAAAGTCCTCTGTACTGCGTACATTTGTCGAACCACGTTTTGCCCTGTTGTTAGACGCAAGGGGAAAGCTCAGAGAGGTCTACTACCATGCACGGCTAAGCGAACAACTTCCACAGTCACTACAAGAGCCTTCACAACAATTACTTTTAAAGAGCTATAGACAGAATTTTATGACAAATTTGGAAAAAGAGCCTTATTTGATTGCATCAGATCATTATTTGGATCCTGCTGGTCACATACAGGCTATATTGATGCTTGCTTCACCAATTGACGATGTATTTTTAAATGATGCTTTGGGTTCTTCAGCTGCTAGACATACAGTGGCACTGTTGACAGCAGAAGAAGACCCTCGGATTCTCACAAGCACTGATCTGGAGGAAATGCCTATCGGTACACCACTAAAAAAATTGCAAAAACTTTACTTGGTCACAGGACAGGAATTTTTTGACTATGGCGCTTCGGAGCAGGCTATTAGATTTGTCTCCTTTATTCCATTGGAAGAAGTTAACACATTGATTAAGTCGGTTATATCGTCAGAGCGGAAGCAGCGGATTATAGGAATTCCTGTAGTTATCGGTTCTTTCGCATTGCTTATGTTCTGGGTTACAAAACGGATACAGCTACTGACCCAACGTATTTCAGATTTTTCAAAAAGTAAGTTAGGTTTTCGACCGAAGGATCTGCAGAAAGGGGATCAACTCTATAGACTTGAGGAACGATTTGAATATTTAACAGAAGAAATTCTTGAAGCGCGGGATGTGATAAAGAGAGAGGCGGAAGAGAAACTGCTACTGGAAAAAAAGAACCTGGAGATAAAACAAAAGGAAGAACAGCTTGGATTGTTACAGTCAGTTACACAGGCTGTAGGTATTGGTGTGATCAAAAAGATAATAAATGGCATGAATGCTGTTAATCGGCAAATGGAAGAATTTGCGGAAATGTGTGGAGGATTATCTCAATTTGATATTGATAATTTTGAGAATAAGGAACTTGTAATATTGGATAAAGACGGAAACAGGCGTATTTTTCATATTAGCAGCCCTGATATTTTTAAAGGTGATAAGATCTTTTTAGTACGTGATATTACTAAAATCAAGGAACAGACAGCAGCCCTTGAGCACCTGGCAATGCATGATACCTTGACGGATTTGCCTAATCGTGCGCTTTTTCAGGATCGACTTCAGCAGGCTATTTATATTGGACAACGTGAAAAAACATCACTTGCTCTTCTTATGATTGATCTGGATCGCTTCAAGGAAATAAATGATACCTTGGGGCACTACATTGGCGATCTGGTGCTTAAAGAGGTTGGAAAACGTTTACCGAAGGTATTGAGAAAAGCTGACACGTTTGCGCGGCTTGGCGGAGACGAGTTTGCTGTGTTATTGCCATCGACAAATAATAAAGAGGCCAAACAAACTGCCCAGAGGCTTCTGAAAGCTCTTGAAGAGCCTTTCTTAATAGAAGAGTACAATCTTTATGTTGGTGCGAGTGCAGGCATAGCGTTTTTTCCTAAACATGGTATGGATGCCAGTACTCTTCTGCAACGTGCTGATGTGGCTATGTATGTTGCAAAAAATGCCAAGTCCGGTCTTTCTGTTTATAATCCTGACTATGATCGACATAGCATACAACATCTTGTGCTCATTGGAGATTTGAAACATGCCATTGAAAATGATGAATTATTACTATATTATCAACCAAAAATAAATTATAAAACCGGCTGCATTAGTGGTGTAGAAGCATTAGTACGCTGGTATCACCCAGAACACGGTTTTATCCTGCCTGATAAGTTTATTCCACTTGCAGAATACACTGGATTAATAAAACCGATAACTTTGTGGGTGATTAATACGGGACTGCGTCAATATATTGAGTGGCGTAATAAAGGAATTGACGTTAGTATGTCAATAAATCTGTCTGCATTGAACCTACTGGATTCCCAATTCCCAAAAGAAGTTGAAACGGTGATAAAAAAGTTGGGTGTTGAGCCTGATTGTCTTCAATTTGAAATTACTGAAAGTGCTGTGATGGTAGATCCAGAACAGGCGATGAAGATTGTCAAGCAATTGGATACATTTGGTTTTCGGTTTTCTATAGACGACTTTGGTACAGGATATTCTTCACTTGCATATATCAAAAAATTACCAGTGGAAGAGATTAAAATTGATAAATCTTTTGTCATGAACATGACAAAGAGTGAAAGCGATGCGGTGATCGTTCTATCCACAATTGATTTAGCACATAATTTAGGTCTTAGTGTGATTGCAGAGGGTGTTCATTCTCAAGAAATATGGGATATGCTGAAAGAGCTCGGATGTGATGGGGCGCAGGGATTTTACATATGTATTCCAATCCCTGCAACAGAATTTGTTCGCTGGTTGAATGAGTCAAATTGGGAGTTGGAAAAAAGATCAAAGGCAGTAAAATTAAAATCTTAAGGATTCAACTTATCTATATCTTTGCTTCTTTTAAGGCTTCTTTGCAGGTGCATCTTCTTTTTTCGGGAATAATCTTACATGTTTCTTTCAGAAGAAGTTTGATTTTCTCTGTTGTCGCTTGCATTGCTTCCATGACTTCGACAACAGTAAGTTTTTTTCTGCTTATTCCGGCAGCATAATTTGCAACTACAGATAGTCCCGAATAACATATCTCTAACTCTCTTGCAAGTGATGCCTCGGGCATTCCAGTCATACCGACTACATCTCCACCGAGCAAACTGAAGCCTTTAATTTCGACTGCTGTCTCAAGCCTTGGTCCTTCAACGGCAACATACGTTCCACCATTTTTCAAATTGGCTTTGATACGTTTTCCAGCCTTTCGCACTGTCTGGCGAAGTTCGGGACAAAAAGGCTCGGTGAAATCAATATGTACAACACCGTCCTTTCCATCGTAAAATGTAGATTTTCTACTTTTGGTCATATCTATTATTTGGTCTAATATGACGATGTCTCCCGGTGTCAGGCCTTTTTTAATTCCGCCTACTGCACTGATAGATAATATTCTTTCAACTTCAAGTTTTTTAAATACCCAAATATTTGCTCTGTAATTGATCATGTGGGGAGGAATGTTGTGATGGTTACCATGGCGGGGCAGAAAAATTATGTCGGCTTTACCTATTTTTCCGATATGATATTGTCCGGACGGTTTCCCAAAAGGTGTGGTAATTTTTTTCTTTTGCTTTAAGATAAAGCCTTTTATATCATATAGCCCGCTTCCTCCAAGTATCCCAATTTTTGACATGATGTCCTCCTTTTGTGTTAAATAATACAGTAATCAAAATATAAATAATGAAGAATATTCTTGAATTTTAAATAATAGTGTCAAAATATTGCAAAGGATTCAAAAAATACGTGAACCCTCGAATCCCGAATACGAGGACCGTAATTATATAGGTATGCTATTCATCTCTAAAGATATTCAACGTTATTTAAGATTTTTTCATATTAATATTGGTTCTTTCGTAAAAAAGTTGAAATGGATGTAAGGATTCAAGGGGTCGAGGAGTCAAGGACATATAGTCCCGATGGGGCAACGTCTCTATTCGGGATTCAAGTGTTAAATTAATAATTATCAATGATTAATGAAGAATTGTATAAAATTTCTTAAAAAAATATTCATTGTTAATTGATCATTTATAATCGATAATCCACTTGAAC
>CAYFXR010000269.1:0-15756 GCA_964347155.1 uncultured Nitrospiraceae bacterium
TCCAACCAGTCTAAGGTAAATATTTTTGTTCCAAGCTATACGCATAATTTAATAATAATTTTATCGAGTTAAATAATTTCTTGAGCAATGTCTGCATTATTTGGATTAACGACCACTTCCTAATTTCGCTTTTTCTTTATCTTTCATAGAATTATGTCTTAAGTTGCCTTACTTCTGGGGGAACGTTTGATTTATCGGGGGTTTTGGATTAGTTTTTTCGACAAGGTGACAGCGTACCATATGGCGATTAAATACTTCTTTTGGTTCAGGCCACTCGACATGACATATCTCTTCGGCAACAGGACATCTTGTATGGAAACGGCATCCCGTGGGAGGATCAATGGGCGAAGGAACATCTCCTTTCAGTAATATTGCCTTCTTTCTTTTCTTCGGGTCAGGGAGCAGATTTGCAGACAACAGGGCAATAGTATAAGGATGCAGTGGATGAGAATAGAATTCTCCAGTATCGGCAACCTCTGCAATTTCTCCCATGTACATGGTAGCTATTCTATCAGATACATGTTCAACTACTGAAAGATCGTGGGTTATGAATAGATATGAAAGATTAAAGTCTTTTTTTAATTCTGTTAAAAGATTTAATATCTGTGCCTGAATAGAGACATCCAGGGCAGATACCGGCTCATCGCAGATAATAAGCTTGGGATTCAGGGACAAGGCCCTTGCAATGGCTATTCGCTGACGCTGACCTCCCGAGAACTCATGCGGATAACGGTTGTAATAACCGGGAGATAGACCTACTTTCTCAAGCAGGTCTTCAACGATCTCTTTCTTTTTAGGGCCACGGGCAATCTTATGAGCGCCGATCCCCTCAGCAATTATACTTCCTATCGAAAGTCTGGGGTTTAAAGATGAATAAGGGTCCTGAAAAATTACCTGCACGTCTTTACGGAATTGCCGAAGTTTATCTCCCTTAAATTTGAATACATCTTCTCCTTTAAAATAGACTTCCCCCTCTGTCGGTTCGGTAAGACGCAGGATGACCTTGCTTACAGTCGTTTTCCCGCAACCGGATTCTCCAACCAGACCCAGGGTCTCTCCTGATTTTATATGAAAAGAGACATTGTCAACTGCCTTCACGGAATTAACAACCTTGGATAATATCCCTCCGGTTATCGGGAAATACTTTTTTAAGTTCTTGACCTCTAGAATATTATGGTTTGTGTTATTCATTGTGAACTCACTCCGTTGATATCAAAAAAGAGGCCGTTTTTGTCTTTTCTTTCCAGACATATTTATCTATACTATTGCTGAAATGGCAAGCGGCTTTATGGTCATGTTGAACATCTTCCAGAGAAGGTTCATGAACCTTGCATATCTCCTCTGCAAATAAACAGCGGGGCCAGAATTTGCACCCCTGGGGAAAAGCCAGGGGGTTTGGAACATTGCCGGGGATTACATACAGGTTTTTCTTTTCTCCGCCTGTGACGGGGATTGAGGTAAAGAGTCCCAGAGTATATGGATGCCGGGGATTTCCAAAAATATCTTCCACTGACCCGTATTCAACTATCTTGGATGCATACATAATCGCCACATGACTGGCAATGCTGGCCACCACCCCTAAATCATGTGTTACCAACAGGATAGACATCCCGAACTCATCCTGTAACGATAGCATCAGATCCAGTATTTGCGCCTGGATAGTAACATCAAGGGCTGTGGTCGGTTCATCGGCAATCAATAGTTCGGGATAACATGATAAAGCCATGGCAATCATTACACGCTGTTTCATTCCTCCCGACATCTGGTGCGGATACTCATTTATCCGGATCTCTGGTGAAGGGATACCGACGTTATTAAGACTTTGAATGGTAAGCTCCCGGGCCTCAACAGGTGTCTTTTTTTGATGTAGCATAATTGCCTCTTTAATCTGATCACCTATAGTGAACACAGGATTGAGGGAGGTCATTGGTTCCTGAAAGATCATGCTGATATCATTTCCACGTATTCTTTCCATCTCTTTTTCCGTCAACGCCAGCAGATTTTTACCTTTATATATAATCTCTCCTCCGGCAATTCTGCCCGGTGGGGAGGGGATCAATCGCGGGATGGATAAACACGTAACACTCTTGCCACACCCTGACTCACCGACCAGCCCCAGCGTAGTTCCTTTCATAATCAGGAGATCTACACCATCGACAGATTTAACCAGTCCGTCGTCCGTATCAAAATAGACCTTCAGGTCTTTGATCTCCAATATCGGCTCTACAGTGTCTGTTGCTTTTTTATTCATCATGAACTATGCACAATACAAAATCCTGAACCCTCCTATCTCCTCCTCAATTTAGGATTCAAGGAATCTCTCAGTCCCTCTCCAAACAGGTTAAATGCCAGCACAACAACTAAAATTGACAAGCCGGGTATATATGTAAGCCAGGGGGCATCAAACAGGAACCTTTTACCGTCTGAAAGAATATTGCCCCATGTAGCATGAGGTGGAGGTACACCAAATCCCAGGTAGCTCAGTCCCGCCTCTGTTAATATAGCCCCTGCTATACCAATAGTGGCTGAGACAAGGACCGGGGCGATGGAATTTGGGATCATGTGCCGGAATATTATACTTAAGTCTTTTATACCCATTACCTTTGCTGCCGATACAAAATCCTGCTCACGAAGTGATAAAAATTCCGCCCTCACAAACCTTGTTGTACCCATCCAGCTTGTCAGACCGATGACAATCATGATGTTATATATACTGGGCGGAAGGATTGCCACTACGGCCAGGATCAGAAAAAAGCTGGGGAAACAGAGCATGATATCCACAAACCTCATTACAAGGGTATCCACAGTAAAAGTCTCAAAGAACAGATATTTGAGTATTCTCAAGCCGCTTTTGCCTCTCAAAGACATGTACATGAATATACTTGATACCACCATAAATAACAGGGCAATCAGAAATGACTTTAGTGCCGGATCCTTTTGTCCGGATGCCAGAAGTATCATGGAAGTAAAAAAGGCAATCATACTAAGGACATGCATAAATTTAATTTTGATGCTGCCATAATAGCCGGCTAGCCCCCCCAAGACAATTCCTATAAATACCGAGATACCAACAGCAACAAAACCGACCGTCAACGATACCCAGGCACCCTGCATCATCCTGGCGAATATGTCCCGGCCCAGGTCATCGGTGCCCAGCAAGTATATGCCGAACACCGGGCTGTCATCAGGTTTTATAATCTCTTTATCAACAGGGGTAAAAGGTTTTAATAATTTTTCTGATAACCGCACTTTGGCTGGATCAAGAACCGGCTCGTCACCTGTGGTGAGAATAAGACCTGAAACCGCTACCACAAAAAAAATAATAAATATTATCATTCCCCACAGGGCTAATCTGTTCTTCTTAAAGATCCTCCACGCCTCGGTAAAACGCGAGATCTCTTCTGTCAATCCCTGGTTAATTTCTTTTGTTTCATTGTTTTTCATAGTCATTTTAATATAAGGAGTTTGTCATTCCCGCAGTCCTTTGAGCGGGAATCCATATGTTTTTTAGTCATGCCTGTCTGGCAACTCACCTTCATCACAACCGTATCCTGGGGTCAACCACCATGTATAAAATATCCGAAATATACGTCCCTATTAACACTAAAACTGCTCCAATAAAATTTATAGTAAGGATAATAGGATAGTCCCGGGCTAAAATGGCTTCATAGTACATCCGTCCCATACCCGGCCATGCAAATATGGATTCAATGATCACCGATCCGCCGATCAATCCCGGTAAAATTAATCCGAACATCGTTACGAAAGGAAGCAGGGCATTTCGAAGTCCATGTTTGTAATAAACCCTATCTCCGGACAATCCTTTTGCCATTGCGGTACGGATATAGTCCTGGTGTATGACCTCCAGCATCTGCGCCCGCACATATCTGGATAACAATGCTATTCCGCCCAGCGCCCCAAGGATTGAGGGGAGGACCAGGTGCCATATTCTATCCATTACCTGATAAATATAATCCGCCTTTGTCATGCCAAATGTCTGCATGCCGATAACAGGAATATTAAATGTCGTTACAACAAAAATGATAAGTATGTAGGCGAAAAAAAACCCGGGGATAGATATCAATATATAAGCAAGGAAAGTTGATGATCTGTCTAAAAAAGAACCTCTTTTCAAAGCAGCGCTTATTCCAACAGGAAATGAAAGGCTCCATGTTATTATAGTGCCTACAATAAACAGCCAAAGACTGTTCATTAATCTTTCTATTATTTTCCCCAGTACAGGTTGATTGTCCTTCCATGATTTCAATTGTCCGGCAAAAAGATTTTTGTAGTAGAGATAATATTGAATATACAGGGGCTTATCCAGGTTGAACTCCTTTTGGAACCTGATCAGGTCTTCCGGCGTAAACTTGGGATTTAAGGGATCTATCTGGCTGGGCTTTCCCGGTGCCAGATAAACAACGAGGAAAGAGATAATAGAGATGAAAAACAATGTGACCAGTTTCTGAAAAAAGCTTCTTACTGTAAAAGAAAACATTGTAAAATTACTCCATCTAAATAATAGTTCACCCCCATCCTGACCCTCCCCTGTCAAGGGGGAGGGGGACGCTGAACTATCACTCCATCTCAAATACCGGTTTCTGTGCCAGTTTAATCCACTTATTAAAATAAAAGGAATAATCCCCTGTCCTGGTTGGGGTTATCTTTTTAATCTTCTCCTCTCCTGACTGCAAGCGTTCCTTTATCACGATCTTTTTATCCAGAACTGCTGTCCATTTCCCGACATATAAAAATGTATACGGCTGTTCATCAGCTATGATCCTGTGAAGCTGATGGCAGTATGCCACCTGTTTATCATAGTCATATTCCTGCCTGATCTTGATTATTAAATCATCGGCCTCTTTATTTTTGAACCCTACGAAGTTAAGCTGATTCTGGCCTGTCTGGCTTGAATGCCATATTTGATATAGGTCAGGATCTATACCCATGGACCAGCCCAGTATAAGGGCATCAAAATTGCCGGTGTTTACATGTTTACCTATAAAGACGGACCATTCCACAATATCGGTCTTCACATCTATCCCGATCTTCTTCCATGAATCCTGCGCAATGGTCAAAATACTTTTTCTAATGTCATTGCCACCATTGGTGATCAGAGTAAAGGCAAATCTTTTTCCGTCTCTTTCCAACCAGCCATTACTGTTTCTCTTCCAACCGGCCTTGTTCAGAAGTTTTAAGGATTCTTCTGGGTCATAAGGCAAGGGCAGTATACTTTTATTATAGTAATCGGTCTGTTTTACAAAAGGCCCTGTTATCCTCTCTGCCTGGTTATACATGACATAATGGATAATTTTGTCGGTATCAATAGCCATTCCCAATGCCTTTCTGACATTCTTATCCCTAAATAATTCGCGGCGGATATTGTAGCCTATATAGGAATATCCAAATGAGAGCCCTGAAAAGTTTTGATACGCCGGATCACCTTTAAGACGTGCCACCTGATGCGGCTGTACTCCATAATTATCTATGGCACCTCCATAAAACTCCATCTCCTGGGTGAGCAAATCAGGTACTACACGATACGTAAAATGCTTATAATTTGGAGCACCTTCCCAGTATTCTTCATTTCTGTCCAATACAATATATTGATCAGACTTCCATTGCCTGAATACAAAAGGGCCTGTCCCCACTGGATGCCGATTGAAGTCGCTGTCCCTGAGTGTAAATTTGTCAGGTTCTGCCCCTTTAGATTCAGCTTCTCTTTTCAACGCTTCGGCATTTAACAGATGTTCGGGGAGCATCTGCATCCCCCAGGTAGAAAATGCCGGTGAATATAGTCTCTTATAAACTATCTTTACCGTATAGTTATCTATTATCTCCAATCTCTTCACCGGTTCATAATCAGGAATACGGGGAGACAGATTCCTGGGATTCATTATCGCCTGGTACGTAAACCTAACATCTCCGGCATCAAATTCATGTCCGTCATGGAATTTCACCCCTTTTCTCAGATGAAAGATAATAACAGGGTTGTGTTCAATCGCCGGTACCACCCGTGATGAAATAACCGATATCTTCTCTTCATAGCCGGAGGTCAGTATCTCAACATAATCGGCAGAAGGAAAGGTGTCAAAGTATCCTTTGCCCAGGATGTGTTCCATGCTCTTAAAAAAATCCTGATCTACGGTCTTGAGAGTAATTTCTAATCGAGGCGGTGGTTCAAACCTGACCCGAACATTAACCGGATCAGGAAAACCGTTCTTATTATTATCCGGTCCTGGTATTTGGATATCCATTTCTCCCTTTTGAGATGAAATTATCTTTATATCTTTTATATTCTTCAGGGAATCTGCTAATGGCGAGTCTGTTTCGCTGTACTTTTTTCTATGGGCAATGATAATCTTTTTAATCTCATCGGGCCGGTAAATCCATTTGCCGTTAACCATAGCCTTTGGATTGATATAAAAGTAAGCCTCTTCATATATCTCCCAGCTTTCGGCAAGACGTCCACGAAATCGCAGGTCTTCATCCCTGTCGATAAGACCGTCAAATACCTGCTCCACTATCGCACCGCTGGCAGAATCTGCATGAAGTATAGGATTTAATATCTTGGCATCCCCTATGGATGCCGTAATGAACTCTTCAAGCCTGTCCGGATTCCCTTTGACCTGCTCATCATAGGTCGGCACCCAGAAAAAGGATTGCAAAAGTATTAAAAATATAATTACGGGAAGTAGGATCAAGACATGTTTTATCAACATATTATCTGCCTCCGCTTCTATTATAGCAGGGGGCTCTTTTAGGTCAAGTTTATTATGTAAGGATGCTCTATTCTTTTTTATTTTCTAACCTAACGGGGCTAAAGCTTACTTCTTAAAAATCCGATAAGCAAATTAAGAACAAAAAAATTATTGTAAGTGACTGAACGATGTATCATTATATGGTTTTTAACATATCTAGGCAAAAAATGCACAAGGACTTTCTGTCTTATTATAAACGCAACCCATATGATGAATTTTATTACGTTTTTTTAAATAACCCGAAATTAATAAAATATTTAGAAGAGTTTATAGAGAGAAGAATAAACTGATAATACCAGTTATTCCGTTACTTCCCTAATAGCCTCAGCAGTTATACTAGTGAGGCATTTTAGTTCCTGACGTGAAATGCTTAACGGCGGCATTAAAACGATAACGTTCCCAAGGGGTCTTATAATAAGTCCTTTGTCTCTTGCTCTATAACAAACCTTCCAGCCCATTTTTTTCTTAAGTGAATACGGTTCCCTCGTTTTCTTATCCTTCACGAGTTCGATACCGGTCATAAAACCCTTTTGTCTTACATCACCAACATGTAAAAATTCCGCCATGTTATCCAGTTCTTTTTTTAATATCTCAATATTCTTCTGTAATTTCTTCAGAGTTTTTTCTTTATAAAACACTCCCAGACTCGCTATAGCTGCTGCACATGCAAGCTGATTACCAGTGTATGTATGTCCGTGAAAAAAAGTTTTTATGTCCTTATATTTCCCAAGGAATGCCTTGTATATTTTTTCTGTTGTAAGGGTTGCAGCAAGTGGCAGGTAGCCACCTGTTATTCCTTTGGCAAGACAAAGAATATCCGGGCTAACGTCTTCATGTTCGCAGGCAAACATTTTTCCTGTCCTTCCAAAGCCTGTTGCGACCTCATCTGCTATCATGAGAATATTGTATTTACCGCATAGTCTTCTCACACCTTTCAAATACCCTGCCGGCGATACAATCATTCCCCCCGCTCCCTGTACAAGAGGTTCAATAATTAATCCGGCAATTTTTTCATGATTTTTCTGAAGTATCTCTTCCATTTTTCTAAGACACTGAAGTTTACAGGAAGGATATACCTTTTCTAACTCACAGCGATAACAATATGGTGAGGGAGCACGATGACATTGAAACAGTAACGGAGAAAATAATTTGTGGAATATATCGATTCCTCCGACACTTACCGCTCCTATGGTGTCGCCGTGATATGCATTTTTCAGTGACAAAAACCTCGTTTTACCCTTTTTCCCCTTATGCTGCCAGTACTGAAATGCCATTTTAAGCCCTATCTCCACAGCAGTCGATCCATTGTCAGAATAGAAGACCTTAGATAGACCTTTTGGTGCAATTTTTACAATCCTTTCAGCCAGTGTTACAGCAAGTGGATGTGTAAGTCCAAGTAGTGTTGAGTGGCTGATTTTTCCAAGTTGGTCTGTTATTGCATCATCTATTGCTTTTTTCCTGTGCCCATGGACTGTAACCCACACAGATGATACTCCATCAATATACCACCTGCCAAAAATGTCTTTTATAAACGAGCCTCTACCCTCGGCAATAATGACAGGGCTTTCTTCTGCCCATTCCTTCATCTGTGTAAAGGGATGCCAGAGATACTGTTGATCAAGGTGTTCAAGTTGTTTTTTAAGAGATCTGATATTCATTCTCACAACTTCCTAAAATAGTATGATTAATCTCTTGATAGATTTTTTAGAAAATATCACTAAAATTACCATTGAATCCATTAAAAGTCAAAATAAGCACCCTCTTAATGAGTGTTCACTGTTCCCTTATAACATTATTTATATATGTTATAATATTGGTTTACAAGGCTAAAAACCATAGGTATAATTAAAAATAATGAAAAAAACAACTTTTCTCTTATTCATAATTATTACATTAATTTCTGGCTACTTAATAGGTAATCGTACGGATTTTTTCCCAAAAAAACCAAAAACTCCTTCATATATGTATAATTTTCATTTACCCAAGGAGCTTTCAGGAGAAAGTGCAGCCTTTTCAGACATTGTTAAAGTTATAAGCCCGCTTGTTGTTAACATATCCACCACAAAAAACGTGCTTAAAAAAGATTCTTTTTCACATTTTTTTGATGGTCCTTTCAAGGATTTTTTTGAACCTTTTAACATGCCAAGAAAGTGGAAGGAGCAGAGTCTTGGGTCGGGGGTCGTTGTATCCCCTGATGGATATATCATAACAAACAATCATGTTGTGGAAAAAGCCGATGAAATAAAAGTGATTCTCTACGACCAACAGAGTTATACGGGGAAAATTATCGGAACAGATCCAAAAACGGACATTTCAGTAATAAAGATATCTGCAGAAAATCTTCCTTCTATAAAATGGGGAGATTCTGACAATCTTCAGGTCGGTGAGTTTGTGCTTGCTTTTGGCAATCCCTACAGTTTAGGTCATACAGTTACCATGGGAATAGTGAGTGCTCTCGGCAGGGCAAACGTCGGTATCGCAGATTATGAAGATTTTATCCAGACTGATGCAGCCATAAACCCGGGCAATTCAGGAGGTCCGCTGGTAAACATAAAGGGGGAACTGGTCGGAATAAATACGGCAATTTTTTCAAGAACAGGAGGGTACCAGGGTATAGGCTTTGCAGTGCCAAGTAATATGGCTAAATCCGTTATGACTCAACTTATAAAAGAGGGAAAGGTTACGCGTGGTTGGCTTGGTGTGACAATACAGAATTTAACACCTGAACTTGCCGAGGGATTTGGCCTCAAAAAATCCACAGGTGCACTGGTTACCGACATATTTGAAGGAAGTCCGGCAGAAAAAGCAACCTTAAAAAGAGGGGATGTGATTCTTGAGCTCAACGGGAAAGAAATTAAAAATGTTGAAATGTTAAGAAATATGGTAGCCCAGAGCAAGGTGGGAAGCACGATAAAATTAAAAATCTCGAGGGAAGGGAAAAGCATGCTTCTCCCTGCGAGTATTGCAGAATTCCCTCTGGATGTTACGAAATTAGCCTCATCAGAAACAGGTGAAAATCTATCAGTGGAAAATAAACTTGCCGGTTTCAGCGTGATGAACCTGACACATGAGATAGTGAAACAGCTCGGTCTGCCGAGAAATGAAAAAGGAGTTGTAATATTGAAAGTAGATCCTTACAGCACTGCCGAGGAAGCTGGATTAAAAAAAGGTGACGTAATTCAGGAAATCAATAAAAAAAGCATTATAAATCTAAACGATTTTAACAAAATAATCCCCTCCATAAGGGAAGGGGATACTGTTTTGCTTTTCATAAACAGGGGTGGTAACAAATTTTATGTTACATTAAAAGTATATTCTTAAATTAAAGAAGGTAAGAACCATGCTATACAGAATTATTTTTTTCTTGATCTTTGCAGCAGGTGGTTATATTCTTGGAATGAGAGGTGGATTAGCTTTTCAAGGTATTTTATGGGGTGCCGGTATCGGTTTAATCGCCCTTATTCTAGAGTATGTCTTTACCAAAGTGGGCTTTGGTACTGTAGTCGGGGGATTGATCGGTCTATCACTCGGTCTATTATTCTCAAAACTAATCTATTTCCCTATAAAGACCGCTTTCACCAACATAAACGGGACATATATCGGTGTGATCTTTAATGCATTATTTGGTTACAGCGGGTTACTGCTGGGATTAAGGGCAGGGAAAGATTTCACTTTATCAAACATAGTCAAGGCATTTAAAAGCAGGGTAGAAGAAGGTCACGCAAAGATTATTGATACGAGTGTAATAATAGATGGCAGAATAGTGGATGTTAGCGAGGCCGGATTTTTAGAAGGACCTTTTCTTATACCACAGTTTATTTTACAAGAACTCCAGCATATTGCAGATTCCACGGACTCACTGAGGAGGGCACGCGGAAGAAGAGGGCTTGACATTCTCCATAAGATCCAGAAGATGTCCAATATCACCGTTAAGATAATCGACGAAGATTTCCCCAAGATAAAAGAAGTGGATGCCAAATTAGTAGCGCTCGCCAGACTCCTTGGCGCCAAGATTATTACAAATGATTTTAATCTTAACAAAGTAGCCGAACTACAGGGAGTAACTGTACTTAATCTTAATGAGCTTGCAAATGCCCTCAAACCAGTAGTGCTGCCTGGTGAAAGTATGAATATTTTCATAGCCAAAGAAGGCAAAGAATCAAATCAGGGTGTCGGGTATCTTGACGATGGCACAATGGTTGTTGTCGACAATGCACGAAAGACGATAAATCAACAAGCTGATGTGGTAGTGACAAGTGTTTTACAAACCACTGCAGGGAGAATGATATTTGCAAAGCTTAAGCAAGATACAGATAGAGAAGAACTCAATATGGCTCGACATTAATGGAGACAACTATACTTGCGATAATTCCAGCAGCCGGTCTTGGAAAAAGATGTAATGTATCCAAAAGAAAGACATTTTTTAGCCTCCACGGAATTCCTCTGTTATTCCACACGCTGAAGAGACTTCACAGCGAAGAAGCAATAACGGAGATCATTCCTGTCCTCAGGCAACAAGATATTGAAAAGGGATTTGAAATAGCTAAACAACACAAGCTGTACAAAATAAAACGTATTGCTCCAGGTGGACCGGAAAGACAAGACTCAATATATAATGCCTTCAAGCTTCTTGATAAGGTTGGCAATACGTCACTTCAAGAAGTACTTATCCTGATTCATGATGGCGTAAGGCCAATTATTCCGGAAGGTTTGATCGAAAACCTTTTGCGGGCAATAAAGGGTTTTGACGGCGTAGCACCTGGTATTATATCCAAAGATACCCTTAAGGAAGTATCCGAAGACGGTATCGTCATCTCTACAGTAAAACGTGAGAAAATCCGGTCAATCCAAACCCCTCAAGTTTTCCCCTTTAACGTGATTAAAAAGGCTTATGAAACGGCTTTTAAAGAAGGCTTCTACGCAACCGACGATGCATCCCTTGTTGAGAGAATAGGCGGGAGGGTTAAGATTATCACAGGCAGCCCCTTAAATATAAAAGTAACGACATCTGAGGATCTTGAGATGGTAGAATACATACTTACTAAGAGAAACGTACTAAAATAAACCTAACTGCTCAGTTATTGACAAACATAAACTAGGAAAGTATACATTCAAAATAAATAGTTTTATACCCAAACAATGCAGACATTGCTCAATAAATTATTTAACTCGATGTATCCCGTTGATAATAAATATTTTACGGGATACATTTATTATTACATTGTGCATATGGCTTTAAATAAAAGCATTCACACTCGATTAATTAATATTGCGTTTAAGGTATCGAAAAATAATTTCTTTCACAACGCCTGCATTGTTTGAAATGCATTGTTTAGGTACAGGATTATTATTATGCGTATTGGTATTGGCTATGATTCTCACAGATTAGTTGAAGGCAAAAAGCTCATTCTCGGGGGACTTGAAATACCCTTTGAAAAGGGACTTTCCGGTCATTCTGATGCCGATGTGCTGTGTCATGCAATAATAGATGCTGTAATAGGAGCGCTTGGATTAGGAGACATCGGCAGACATTTTCCTGATACAGACAATAAATGGAAGAATGCATCCAGTATCGAGCTCCTTTCAACAATAACAGATATCATGAGACAAAAAGGATTTGATATTCAATGGGTTGACACGATAGTTATTGCACAAAGACCAAAACTTCAACCATTTATTGAAGAAATGAAAGAAACTATTTCTGGGGCCGGAATTCCATCAAACGCAATAAATATCAAGGCCAAAACCAACGAAGGCCTAGGATTCATTGGAAGTGGCGAAGGGATAGCAGCCCTTGCCGTATGTCTGTTAAAGCCTGTATAATCTCAACTGCGTGACTTCATAACTTTTTCACAGTTTTTTGTTTAAAATAACCTGAAGAATAAAAATGTGAGGGGGATCTGATGAAATATAAAGGGCTTATTCTCTTCATACTTATTGCCATCGGCATTGTTGTATTGATCTTTCTGCCCGAAAAAAAATTATATGAAGAGGTTGCGTCAGTTGGTAAACCTGCCCCTGAATTTGAACTCAGGGACGCGGATGGCACATTATGGAAACTTTCTGACCAAAAGGGCAAGGTTGTTTTTCTGAACTTTTGGGCTACATGGTGTTCAGTATGTAAATCAGAAATGCCTTCCAAAGAATGGTTGCGGAAAAGAATGCAGGACAAGCCGTTTCAAATGTTTGGCATACTTTTTCGTGATGATCCCGTTAATTTGTTTCCCTATTTTAAACATGTTACCGTTAATGTTCCGACACTTATCAGCCCTGATAACGAAGCAGCAAAGCTCTATGGTATCACAGGGGTTCCTGAAACATTTATTATAGACAAAGACGGAATTGGCAGAGAAAAGGTGGTTGGACCAAGGATATGGGATACCGAGAAGAACATCGCATTGATTGAAAAGTGGTTGTAAAAGAATGTACGACGTATTAAAAGAAATCACTGTTTCCTCGGGAGCTACTGCTTTTGGTACAGGACATATTGAAGACGTAAGATCTCATTTTGATGCACTCCCCCCTGATCAAACAGAAGGGCTTTCATACGGGATTTCTATCGGCGCAAGAGTTTCTGCCTCAGTCCTTAAGAGCTGTGTCACCGGACCTACCCGCCATTACCTTCATCATTACAGAATGATAAACTGGATGCTTGATCAGACTGCTTTAAAAATATCGTTTGCCATTCAAGACAGAGGATATAGTGCCCTACCGGTTCCTGCAAGTCAGATTGTTGATTGGGAAAAGCAGACAGCACATCTCTCGCACAAAATGATCGCCCTTCGTGCAGGTCTCGGCTGGATAGGAAGGAACAACCTGCTTGTCCATCCTGAATGCGGCTCAAAAATAAGATTGGCTACTGTTCTCACAGATATGCCACTTAAAACTGATAAACCTGTTGAAAGAGACTGTGGTGAATGCAAAAAATGTATTGAAGCCTGTCCGGTTAATGCGATAAAAGATTCTCACAAGGATTGGAATAAACCGGCCTGTCTCGAAAAACTGAAATACTTTGCCAAAACACATAATGTAGGCCAGTATATATGCGGGCTCTGTGTTAAGGTATGCGATCCATATTAGATTTTCAACATCCAGCTAGAGATTTCATGTTGAAATAATCACAATGGAGAATTCTTCCTAAAAATCAGGCTTACAATCGGTTATCGCCAGGTTTTGTCTTTATTTGGAATTATTGACAACACCATCTTATGTACAGTATGGAAATGCAATTAAAATTACTGACAACACCTGCTTTTCCTCAGATTTAGGGAAGCGCACGATTATTGAAAACACCTATTTTATAAATAGTTTGGTAAGGTATGAAAATTATCGATTATACTTACTTATAAATGATTTTTGAGTTACATGAAAAATATTGACTTCACCTATAAGTCAATGAACTGGATGAATTTGAAAATCGTTTATTAACGATTGAAAGAGAGAAAAAACTCCCACCGGTCTGACATATCACCGGTGGGTGTTCAGTGAAGTTCAAGCTATTTGTCTATCGCCGTCTGAATCTGCTCCTTGATCGCAGACGTCTTTTGATTTACTTTCTCTTTAATGTCTTTTTTGGTGCTGCCTTTATTACCGTTGTCTTTTTTGCAACCTTGGTTTTCGTCGCTATCTTTTTTGTTGCAGTCACTTTTGTCGGTGTCTTTACTTCAATGGATCTCGTTTTTGAGGCAGTCGTTACCTTTTGCACTGTGTCAGTCGGGGCTTGCAAACCCATCACCCCTTTTGACGGAATTCTTCCAGTCATCGATTCAGCATTATCAGTACCCAGTGTTTCAGCTGTTCTACTGGGCACTGTTTCAGTATTAACGGTGTTAGATGTTTTGGATGAATATACCTTAATCGGATTTGAGGACTTGTCATACACCACCACGTTGTAACTGCCGGCAGGAGCATTATAAGCTGAGCCTGCATGCGTGTTTGAATAAGCATTCCATTCCTTTAATTCACCCACATTTTCTCCAAATTGACCTAGAACATTGCCATTAGGACTGTATTGGCATACATAAACACCGTTGTAAATTTGTCCGCCAATATTTACACTACATGGATTGTACCCGCATCCAATATGAGTTGTGCTTTTCCATACAACCTGTGTGAAATGTCCAATTTCGTGTGTCTCTTTTACAGCTTCGTAACAATCCCACCATAGTTTCTCAGCGTGCGGTGTCATGTAACCCGGAACATACCAACCAAAGCCAGGTATGCAATGCTCTTCAGCATAGCTGTAAATGCTATATGGAGCATTTGTGTAACCGTCATGGTTATTATAGTTGTCTTGTTCATCAACGTACCATCCTTCAACCGCTGCTTCGATATTGGAATATCCCCAAGCCATATTCTCACCGTCTTCCTGGGCTCTAAATGATGACCCTGCAGTTGAGTGACCACTTGGACATGTGTTTGCATAAGCTTGAGCTCTATCGGCGATCTGAGGGGACCATGATACAGGCGGAGTAGCAGAGTGCTTACCGCGATATTCGTTATGAGCATTCACCCAATCATTAGCATAGGATATCGATGAGAACATGACCAAAATGGTAATGATTGAGATTATCGTTATTATTGTTTTCTTTTTCATTTTGTTTTCCTCCTTTAAGGTTTTAATTTTTTTGCTACTTTCTTCTGCATTGAATAATTCAGATGTTTTCACTTTGTTTTCTCCTTTTTAAGTTTTTTTTGCTTCTTTGATTCTCTTTTCCTCATTTCTTAATATTTAATTCTTCTTAGAGCAATTCCTTTGCCAGATCATAACTATTTGATTTTGATAGATTTTGTGCCTCTTGCCCGGTTAAGAAATATACCGATTTTCGATATGGGTAAGCTTTTCCGGTATCCAAATTCAAGATTATGGAGAAGGTCAATATACAGAAAAATTGTTTATTACCAAATGCAATCTTATATCAAAAGACGGGATAAAAAATTCTGACTATCAGGAAGGAACTCTCTTACTTATTTCACTAGAGGTATCATTATTACA
>CAYFXR010000270.1:0-22653 GCA_964347155.1 uncultured Nitrospiraceae bacterium
CTTATAAGCTATATGCATGAAAATATAGAAGATACGAAGTACGATTATAGATCCATCGATCTCTTTAATTTTCTCTTCAACCAATTCATAGGAAGGTACTTCTTTTTTTGTTACCTGACGATCCATAACTTTTCTTACCTCTAACATTTTATTATTAATGATTTTATACCCTAATCAAGGTTTTGTTTATTAAATATATTTATTATATTATTAATAATTTAAATAATTTAGCACATTTACATTAATCCAATGTTGATCCCACCAATATAAAGGAGATACCTCAAAACCGTGTATCATTATTCCAAAATGAAGATGGTCGCCACCTGCAAAACCTGTAGCACCTGTTTTTGCTATTATGTCACCTTTTTTTAATGCTTGACCTTCTTTTACCATGATTTCCGAAAGATGTCCATAAAGACTCATTAACCCGAGTCCATGGTCTATTATTATTGTGTTGCCATATATACCAAGATCCCCCGTAAACCTTACGATACCGGTGTTAGAAGCTTCAACAGACGCATGTGCAAAAGATGCAAGGTCGTATCCAAGATGAACACTTTTGCTGATTTTTTTGCCATTGTAAAGATATGTCCTCTGCTCTCCGTATGTAGCCATCACTTTGCTATTTCTCAATTGTAAAAAATGTTCCTTCCATATAATAGTTGATTCGCTTTTTTTTGCAATATTACGGAGTCTCTCCAAGCTATCTTTTCTCAATTCTTCATTTATCCTTATAAAGGCACTTTCCGGGTCTGATACATTTGTTTCATTTAATAAAGGTGAAACCACCGTGTTTATAAAATGGTCGTCTATATTAATTGAAGACAACTTGAATTTTTTTGTTTTCAGCCTTGTCGGGAGTGCTTTCAGATTCTGATTGCCGGCTTTATCCCTTGCAATAGCATAAAATACACTCCCCTCATTAACATTAAAGGGAGCAGGCAAAAATACATAATATTTTTTTGTAATGATTTTCCTGGAACGATTTGTTAACCTTTTCGATTTTATTTCAATGGATGACTCAGGCTCGGAGTCTGTCGCTTTTGAGGCCTCGAATGCTTTGAAAAACTGATTTTCTTGTGATCGAGCCGGGTTGGTTAATTTAACAAAAACAGAGTCAGCATCTTTAGCCCTAAGCACGGCAAATCCTCCACTTCCTTGATTGATGGAAAAAGGAGCCTTTACTACTTCAAGAGTTGGTGGTACCGTATCAATTATCGAACTAATCTCATATTTGACTTCCTTTAATATACCTGCCTTGGCCTTAACAAGTATGATTGCAGCGCCATCAGTCAACTCAAGGTCTTTTGGTTTGATTTGTAATATATATGTCTTTTCAATGATCTCAGTTTTGTCTTTAAGTAATTCAACCTTTTTGTTTCCCTGAAAAACAGATATCTCCAGAGAGCTCAAATTTTCCCCTTGAAGTTTAATAGTCTTTTCAGCCGACAGGAAATTAAAGGCCTCAGTCCCTATAACCGCAGGATCTGGTATAAAAAACAATTTGTATCCAATATACAGGAGAAAGAAAATTATAGAAAATAGTATGAGGATTATGGTGATGCGGCTTAACCCGTTCTTTGTATTTTTTTTATTATCAAACATGTTCACGTACTATTTACCCTTATGTAAGATTAAAATCAATATAAAAAAATATTTTTAAGGAACTAAAATTTTGCCTTAAAACCGAAGTAAAATGCAAGTAAAATCAACAGTGCGATGTTAGCTTATGTAAATATGTGACTCTATTTTTTTACTTCTGCGGAAGCAAATATCCAGTTTTCACAAAAAGAGGGAATAAAAGATGTTTTGTAGATAATTTTCTTAAAGTATTTTGGCAAAATTTTCTTGAGAAGTTTCAATGTTTCAGTATCAAACTCTGAGCAGCATTGAAAATTAATTATACCATTTTTGTTTAAGTTGTTTTTAATTTTTAAAAATAATTCATTAAGAAATGTTATGCGTTCCATGCTTGTTATTGATTCAGGGTGCATTGTCAAGTCATAGATGATGGCATCAAAACCATGCTGTGTTTCTAAAAATTTATTCGCATCATCAATAAAAATTTTTGTTTTTGGATTGTTAAATGCATTTTTACATATGTTCGGCAAATATTTTTTCGATGCTTTGATTACTTCTTCATCAATTTCTATCAAGTGAGCACTTTTAGGTTTGTATTTCAGCAGCTCATTGAGAACTCCGCCATCTCCTCCGCCAAGAATTGCAACCTTTTTAAAACTGTTTTTTGCATGAATAATAGGCAGAACCATATTCTCGTTGTACGTATGGGCATCCTTTTCTGTAATTTGCAAATCTTTATCTAAAAACATCATTCTGCCAAAACTTTCATTTTCTATGATATCCATTTGTTGATATCTTGTCCTTTTGCTCAACAGTTCTTTCTTAATATGATACCTGACTTCAAACCCGGCTCCTGAAAAAGAGGTTATCCAGTCTTTCTGTTGTAGTTCCAGAGGATTACCTCTATGTATTTCCATAACTCTTGCCGTCTTTGGCTTAAATGTGCCTTTAAGAAATCGTAATAATTCGTTTGCAGATTTGGAACCATTTGCACAGGTAAATATATCTATAGAAGCATGTCCAGCTTCGGGATACGTATGAATTGCGATATGAGACTCACTGATAATAGCTATGACTGTAGCACCAACAGGCTGGAATTGATATCCTACGATGTTTTTCAGTTTTAAACCGCTTTTTTTTATGCCAAGCTTTAAGGCCTGTTCTATGGCCTTTTTGTCATTCAGAATACTATCTGAGCAATAAATAAATTCTGATACAATCTGTTTTCCTAATGGCTTCATAATGAATCCTGTTTTAAAATTCAGACATCTAGGAAATTTCACATACGGATATGAACAGAACAAATACAACTACTGCGGGAGCTTGATACTACAATTTATCTAATTTATCTGGGTGCTCATTATATCAATTACATCATAATTTGTCCACTAGTCGAATTGCCTCTGTTTAAAAAATTTTCCTCCCAATGCGAATTTGCTAAAGCTGGATTCATCATCAAAAATTATTATTAAAATCTTACAACGCAGTAGTTTTATAAAAGTGATACTAAAAAGGGAAGAGGAGAACCTGTCAAAGCTGACAGTATACATTAACAGGTAAAACTGTTAATTTATTTAAGGCTCTCATAGTCTGATCTAAATATTTCTCAAACAATATGAAGAAGTGTGAAAATAACTGAAAAAAGCTAACATTGCTTAGCAGGATTATATTACCTCAAAAGAATTAAAGAAATATATTAATTTGGCCGTATATAGTTATATGACAGAGATATGAATAAATAAGAATAAAAAATATCATTACTGCTATTCAAAAATAGATAAAGGAGCTATGATTTGTCGAAACTGTAAGGAAAAAAATTAAAGTTAAAGTATGGTATAGCGAATGATGGAGTCAATCAAAATAGATATTAAAGAAAAGAGAGATAAATTGAGAAAAGGAAATAACTAATGGCAAAAAAACGCCGGCCTAAATACAAAGTATCTCTTGAAGATGTAATGATCGCTCAAATAATAGAACAGGAAGCATTGATTAACATTCTTGAAAAGAAAGGAGTGGTTAAGGAAAAGGAATTTATAAAAGAGATAAACAGACTGAAAAAGGAATTTTTGAATAATAATAAGATATAATCAAAAAATATTCGCTTTCTATTCAGGGAATCTAAAACCCGGTTGAATATTCAAAATAACAAATTAAGCTAAAATATATATGCAAACCACTAAAACTTTGATAAGTCCTTAAATTCAAAGCCAAGCCTTCTTGTTTTTATAGGAAAGCATGAACTTTTAAGGAAATCTTTATTCCTCAATGTCCTTGTCGCTCCATCAATTTCTCTTATATGTTTTCTCTTATTATGAAAATGTATACACCTTGTGATTAAGGCCGGATCTTTTCTGATATATCTTGCTATGTCTTTACCTTGATATTCATATTTGTTAGCCAGGAGAATAAATATTTTCCTTCCTAATGATATTTTTCTACTCCCGCTCTTTTGACGAAGCTGCTTAAGATTAATTCCATATAACATCTTTATTACGCAATCTATTTCAGATAATGAATATTCCTTTTTCTTATTTAATTGTTTAAATTCTACATAACATTTTTTATTCTCTTTTTTTATTCTTTCTACAAAAGTCTGTCCTCCAAGAATCCTTTGATCCGTAATATCGTGTATATCATTTTTATTTATTTCAGGGCCATTGTTCATATATTCTCTATAGAGTTTTTTAGCTTTTCTCTTATCATGAGAAAACATTTCCAGAACCTGATCTGAATTTACTATACTATTTTCTTTATCATTATTAATATAAATGTTGTGGCTTATGTAGCTATACCGGTTAATATTTTTGACCACCTTTGCCCTAACAGGGTTGTTATGAATATACTTTATGAGGGGAAGTAAATATTCTTCCTTATCGCAGAGTATTGCTTTATATCTGCCTTGGAACAGATGACCAGTGGTTTTATATTTCTTATTAAAATAAATTGTGTAGCTTTGATTGATTCCTTGAAATATTTTAGAAAGGGGAATTTTCTTTGTCTCAACCAGCATATGAACATGATTACTCATCAATGCATAGGCATACAAAAGAGAATTATATCGATTCTTATAATTTTTAATTATTTCAAGATATTTTAAAAAGTCATTTTTTTCTCTAAAAATCTTTTTTTTATGATTGCCATAGATAGTTATATAATATAATGCACCTTCAAATTCAATTCTCGGTTTTCGTGCCATGTCATTAAAACAAAAAGCCCGACAATGATTGTTAATCTTGTCGGGCTTTAAGAATCCCATTTGAGGTTTTAAAGTACTCCGTATTTATTTCTGTTTTGAAGTGTTTCGGATGGTACTTATTACTTTAAAGTGTGTAAAAATCCCCTCCTCAAAATTTTAAAATTTAAAAAAATTAATAGTGCATTAAATTACCACTAAATATAAATTTAAGTCCTTGTTAATACAGTTAAAATTAAGATTAATTATTATTTTTAATATAAAATTTATAAGATATTATATTTTAATTATAAAATATTATTTTTAGTGGCTTAAATGTAACTTTGTAAAAGTTTAATACGTAATTTAAAAAATGTCAAGTAAAAATTTGAAAACCTTATTGATTTTGAAATAAAATGTCAATTATCAAGTCTGACACCCTTATTAATTTTGAGATAAATATCAATTCTCAAGTCTGACCCTATAAGGACAAAAAATTATCAATTGTCAAGTCTGACACTAAAATTTATTAAAATAATTAATAAAAAAATAAATTAATCTTATTAAATTTTAAAAAATTTGTTTTTAAAATCAATAAGTTAGTTTTTTTAATAAAAAATTAATTTTTAATGAAAATTAACTTGACAAAGAATATTGTTTTTTGCATTTTTAAACTAAGTACCAATATTGCCACCAAATGAAAGGAGTCTTGGTGGAAATTGTTAAATGTCCGAGATGTAATCATAAAAAAAAGTGGAAGGTGAGAAGGAGTAAATTTAAATGTGCAAATTGCAAATACGAATGGAAACGAGAAAATCTTCCACTAAATATTTCTAAAGCTCAATGGAAAATGATTCTGAGATTTTATGTATTGGGATTAAGCAGTAACAAGATAGCAATTGAAACCAAAATTAATAAAAAAAGGATATTGAGAGCATTGAATATTGTGAGAGAAGTAATGATTCAAGACGCTCCTAAAGTTTTAAACGGCAAGTTAGGAGCAAGTGAACTTTGTATTGGCAGTCAGTCGAAAGAAAGATATAAAGGCACAATCGCTGAGGGATCTAAAAGTGACCTCGCCAAAAAAAAGAAGGCATTATTCGGATTAAGTTACCGTAATGGATTTATAGAAGCTGAAATTATCCCCGGCATGGAATCAAAAAGTATTTTGCGCCTCTTTAAGAAGAAGGTGAAAAGAGGTTCCTTAGTATATCCTCATATATTAAAAAGATATAATGGTATCGCAACAAAAGGGCACTTTCGCAGATTGGCAAGCCATGATTTACATGAACCCATGAAAAAGGGAAGAGGGCACATCAACGGCCTTGAAAGATTCTGGGGTTATCTAAAGCGAAATCTTATTGTAAAAGGTGGCATTAGAAAAGAAAAGATTCCCTTCTATTTGGCGGAATATGTCTGGAAATTTAATAATCGACAATTATCAGATAATGAAAAAGTAAATAATATATTGAAATTACTATATAAATATAAAAGCAAAAACTGTAGTAAGGTGGCAATTTAGGGACTATAAAATATTATTACTTATTGTGACGATATGGCTGTTTTGAAAGTCAGAAAAGTTCTCGTTTAGTTCTAACTTGCTGAAATTTAAGGATCCTAGCTGGATACAAGTACTAAGATCTTATAGTAGGACTGTTTTACAGTACTACCGTATTTCTCTTGGCCGAGAGTTAGTACCAATACAATAAAGAGAAAGGGGGCAAATATGAAAAGGTTGATGAAACTTTTCAGAGATGAAGAGGGAGCTACGGCTGTCGAATACGGAATAATGGTGGCGTGCATTGCAGCTATTATTATTGCGTCTGTAATTACAGTTGGCGACGAAGTCCTAGAGGCATTTGATTATGTTGGTGCTCAATTAGCTACAGTTCCAGATCCAGCAGCAGGCTAGTGAAATCATCTCCTGATAATTACATTCCCTATCCCAACGGGGATAGGGAATGTCCAAATAATACACGATCGCCTGCTTGATCTGTTTGTTGAATTTTAGTACGCATACTAATGAAGTCCAGAGATCATTAAAAGAAGAGCTAGGCAAAAGGAATAACATGATTTTTATTTGAAGAGGATTAAGGGATAATGAGGGAATAAAAAATGTTTCTAAGTGAAATTAATATATTTCTGTTGGTTATATTGGCTATTGCTGTAATACATGATATCAGGTTTAAAAAGATACCAAACCTACTTACCTATCCCTGTATGTTTACTGCGATCATTTATCACACATATATGAACGGATTAGCTGGGTTCCTTTTCAGTTTAGAAGGAATTGGCCTGGGAATGGCTGTATTGATGATTTTTTATTTAATGGGAGGTATGGGGGCAGGTGATGTCAAGCTTATGGGCGCCGTAGGCGGAATTCTGGGGCCGAAAGGTGTATTCATTGCTTTCCTGTTCACCGCGATTGTGGGAGGAATATATTCGTTAATACTTCTTGCCTTTCACGGAGATCTGATCGAGAAACTTAAGAGATACGGAATGATTTTGAAAGGATTTATATTAACAAAAAATATTATTAATGTATCGTCTTCTAAGAAAAAAACCAAACTTCGATTGTGTTACGGTGTGGCTATAGCAATAGGTACAATGATCTCTTTGTTTTTTAGAGATTTGATATAAGGAGATAAAAGAAGGAGGGATAGTTATGGGAAAATCAAAACCAATAATTTTTCTCGGGGCAGGCATAATAGTTGCGCTCTTAACGAGCTTTATTACGTATGAATGGCTGCGAGATAAGACCGAAATAAAAACCGTGAATGCCCCGAAAACACAGAAAATTGCCGTCGCGGCTGTGGATATCGCACGGGGAAAAGTAATGCAAAAAGAGATGATAAAATTTGTACCTTATCTTAGTGAGAGTATTCCAAACGGCAGTTTCAATGAAGCCTCCTCACTGGAAGGAAGGGTTGTGGTTACTTCCCTGGCAGAAAGTGAACCCATCATTGAAACCAAACTGGCGCAGAAAGGATCAAGCGGGGGTGTTGCGGCAATCGTAAGCCCTAAGAAACGCGCTATGGCTGTAAAGGTTGATAAGGTTATAGGGGTTTCCGGTTTTATTCATCCCGGCAACAGGGTTGATGTGCTGGTTACGATGAAACCTCAATGGAGTAAATATCCTGTTACTAAAACAGTTCTGGAAAATGTACTTGTCTTGGCGGCAGGAACAAAAATTGAACAAACCGGTAAAAATGAAAAGCCTGCCAAGGTAGATGTGATTACCCTTGAAGTTGACCCGAATGAAGCGGAAAAGCTGGCTCTGGCATCTACCGAGGGCAAAATTCAGTTGGCCATAAGGAGTTACCAGGATACCGAAGATTTTTTAACGACAGGTACCACAAAAAACTCGTTGCTTGCTTCTTATACTCCCCGTGCAAGAAAGACGTACAAAAGGAGTGGTTTTACGGTTGAAGTAATAAAGGGAAGCAGCGTTGAAAAAGTGAAATTAAAGAGGAGGTGATTTTAGGTTATGAAAATGCGGAACCTTAATAAAGGTATAAACAGCATCCTATTTCCCGTGGTCTTTGTTTCTTTGCTTTTTTTTACATTTGAATGCTGGGGAGAGGGGAGCACGCAAATTGTTTTGGACACTCTGAATCCACAGAGACTCCATCTTAATGTTGGGAAATCAACTGTTATTGAAAGTCCCGTGAATGTAAAACGTGTTTCAATAGTTGACACGACGATTGCCGATGCACTGGTCTTAACGCCCAAGCAGATTTATCTGACGGGGAAGGCTCCGGGTATTACCAGTCTGACCCTCTGGATAGATGATACAGTTCATTCTGTCTTCGATCTTGAAGTTACTCCAGATGCATCCAGCCTTAAGGAAAAAATTCATGAGATCTTCCCGGAAGAAAAAAATGTGCGCGTTAACGCAGCACATGACAGCATCACGCTTTCAGGCACTGTTTCCAGCACGACTAACCTAGCACAGGTGCTTGCTCTGGCTGAGGCCTTCGCTCCCGAGAAGGTTATCAATTTACTGGAGGTAGGGGGAGTGCATCAGGTTATGCTGGAAGTAAGGGTGGCGGAGATTTCCAGAGACCTCACAAAAAGACTCGGTTTTAACGCTGCTTATATAAGCAGCAGCGGGAAAAATCTCGGTTTATCCATGCTGAGCGATTTGACAAAGCTGCCAGAGGGGGGGTGGCCCGGAAAACCGTTGTTGATAGCCGATCCGGTTAACGCGATCTTCCGGTTTGTTGATAACGACACCAGTTGGACTGTTGTCATCGATGCCTTGAAAGAAAACGGGCTCGTTAAAATTCTGGCTGAACCCACGCTTATAACCCTGAGCGGACAGACTGCAAATTTTCTGGCAGGGGGTGAATTCCCGATACCGGTTCCCCAGGAACTGGGCAGAACCACAATTGAATATAAAGAGTTCGGTGTTGGACTGAAATTCACTCCAACGGTATTGAGCAGCGAAAAGATTAATATGATAGTTGCTCCCGAGGTATCAGAACTAGATTTTTCAAACGCTGTTGTTTTTGGCGGATTTGTAATCCCTAGCATAACCACAAGACGTGTTTCAACGATGGTTGAGATGGCTGACGGGCAGAGCTTTGCCATTGCGGGTCTTCTGAAAGATAACGTTCGTGAGATCGTATCCAAATTTCCTGTTCTGGGAGAAATACCCGTTCTCGGGTCTCTGTTCAGAAGCAGCTCTTTTCTGAAAAACGAAACGGAATTAATTGTTATTGTTACTCCACATCTAGTAAAGCCTCTTGATCTCGCAAAACAGACCCTTCCCACAGATCAGTATATAGAGCCTGATGATCTGGAGTTATACCTGCTCGGCAGACTGGAAGGAAAGGGAAAAACAGAAACCCCGATTCCCTCTTCCTCTACGGAAACAACAAAAGAGGGAGGATTGGAAGGGGAGTTCGGTCATATAACACCGGAATAAAAAACAGGAGGATGAAATGGTAAAAAAGTGCTTTGTATTTTCAATAGTGATATTCATATTTCTTGTGTCAATCACCTTTGCTGAAACACAAAAAAGCAGGCTGGAACTGGATTACGGCACTTCATGCAAGCTTGCGAAGTTCAACCAGATATTGAATCCGAATGCTGATAAAAACCTGGAGCCTGTTTATGGATATGATGGCAAGGCAGCAGAAAATGCTATGGAAAAATATCGTAAAAGCTTCGAAAGAACGAAAGAGAAGCCATCTTATGTTTTTACCATTGGTGCGACAAAGTGAAAATTAAAAAAGGGACATTTGGAGAACGAAACAGAAAAGGTGCAGCTGCCGTTGAATTTGCGGTTGTACTCCCTTTACTTGTAATGCTTGTCTTCGGAATTATTGAATTCAGCGTTGCCCTCTTCGATAAGGCCGTAATCACTAACGCGAGCAGAGAAGGCGCAAGAGTGGGCATACTGTTCAGGGCAGAAAGAGACGGTGGTACAGAAGACGCTGAAATCATGGATACCGTCAATACATATATCGCAAATAATCTTATCACGTTTGGCGAACCAAATAATGCGAATGTAACAATAGACAGAGAAGGATTTGAAGTAGGAGATTCCCTTACTGTTACTGTGAGATATACATATAGTTATCTTGTTTTGCCGGCTTTTATTGAAGCATTTGCAAGTCCTGTAACTCTTACGGGAACCACAGTTATGAATATGGAGTAAAAAGGGATATCAATTATGACTAATTTTTCAAAAATATCGCTGCTACCAAACAATTGCGGAGCAGCCATAGTTATTGTCGGGATAGCGGTATTTGCATTAGTCGGCTTTGCCGCCCTGGCGATAGATATAGGTCATCTTTATGTGGTCAGAAATGAACTGCAGAACGCGGCCGATGCGGCTGCTCTGACAGGGGCCAGGGTCCTTTATAATGATGACGGAACTGCAATTAATTCAGGTGCGAATCAAACGGCTTTTGATGCTGCCAGGGCAAATAGAAGTGATCTTGAGCGTGTTGATGTTCACTGGTCGGGGGATAATTCGGGTGATGTGCAGAGGGGCCACTGGTGTTTTTCCTGTACAGACCCCGAGACCGGGGAAAAAGGATTTTTTACTCCCAATCATTCGCTTGAACCGGTTGACCTCTGGAATGTATCCACAGATGAATTGGATGTTAACACTGATTTTATCAATGCCGTAAGAGTGACAACAAGAAGAGAAGATACGCCGGCAGCTTCGTTCCTGGCAAGGATTTTTGGACATGATGATTTTAAAGTTAAGACTTCCGCTGTGTCTTATGTGGGCTTTGCCGGAACCCTGGAGCCGGAAGAAGCAGACCAGCCTATAGCAATCTGTAAGGAAGCCCTGCTCAGGGGGGAAGAATATACCTGCTCCATCGGCAGGATGATTAACAGCGGTCAGAAGGTGGAAAACGGAGAGACAGGCGCCTGGACTGACTTTAGTCAGGGGGCAGACGTATGTCAAGGCGGTACTAATAATCCCGATATAAAAACCCATATATGTAGTTACGGCAATCCCGGGACTATTCAGCTCGGTGAAAATATTGCGACTAACAACGGGCAGATTCAGGATGCATTCAGCAAGTTAAGAGATTGCTGGAACGATGCAAGTGATTCCGATAGTGACAGGATTGCCGATCAACCTTGGAATCTAACCCTTCCGGTAATTACATGCCCCGGAAACAGTATAACCACCTGCCAGAGAATTGTCGGCGCAGTTAACTTGAATGTACTCTGGATAACTGGCGCGGGCGAAGATTCTCTATATAACGATATCCCTTTAAAAATGGGCGGCTGGACAGCGGATATACACTGCGTTGATTATGACCTGGAAACGAAAGAGGGGAGAGAGTCCTGTTGGAACGAGTTTGTTCAATACTATAATCTGCAGAACGTGGATGGTTCGGATGCTCCCTATGCAAAGAAATCAATTTATTTCAGGCCTGACTGTAATCCTCATATACCCAAGGGCCGTAGTGGCGGGGAGAATTTCGGTGTCTTGGCAAAAATACCTGTACTTGTAGATTAAGGAGGAAACAAGATGTCTGACAAAACCATTACAATCAGATTGGAAATAGAGAATAAAAATGTTAAAGAGGCATTCAAAAAGATTATTCCCTCTACGAACGGCTATCAAATAGTGAACTCTGGTAATCACGGGTACTGTGACCTTCTGATTCAGGAAGTAGGCGATGATATTAAAAAAGAATTCCAATCAGTCCATTCTCTTAAGGAATCCGGTATGGTCAAAGATTTTTTCTTAACATCAAGACGTACAGAACCCGAGATTTTTCTTCAGGCCTTACGAGCGGGAGCAAAGGAATTTTTTACGCAGCCGGTCGATGAGGACGAAATTAAGGCCGCATTATTGAAATTTAAAAAGCAGCTGAATGATGTGAGAGTAAATCAGCGTATGTCCAAGCAGGGTAAAATCATTAACGTATTCGGCTCCAAGGGGGGTGTGGGTACAACCACTGTTGCGGTAAACCTCGCCGCAAGCCTGAATGAGCTTGACGATGTTCAGTCCGTGGCGCTCATAGATATGAACCTCATTTTTGGAGAAATCCCCCTCTTTTTGGATATCAATTCGTTCTTCAACTGGGGAGAGCTTGCCAAAAACATTTCCAGGGTCGATTCGACATATTTAAAAAGTGCCTTGACAAAACATCCTTCAGGTTTACATATCCTGCCTTCTCCCTCGGGACTGGACAGCGTGAATTGGGTAGACCCTGAGATTATTGAGCATTTATTGAACTTGATGAGGAATGAATTCGATTTTATAGTGATTGATAACGGCCAATCTATTGATGATATTTCACAGAAAATTTTGGAACTATCTGATTCAGTGCTTCTTGTCTCTATTCAGAGTTTGCCATGTTTCATAAATATAAAAAGACTTCTTGAAACATTTCGGGATCTTGGGCTCCAGAATGAAGATAAGATCAGAATAATAATAAATCGCTATCATAACAATTCGGTGGTTTCTGTCAAAGAGGCGGAAGAAGCGATAAAAAAGAAGATTTCTTGGCATATACCTAATGACTACGACACGGCGATAACGGCTATAAATCAGGGGAAGGTGCTTTCTTTGGTGACAAAAAAAGCTGAAATAAGCAGGAACTTTAAAAAGTTAGCGTGTACTTTCATAGAAGGAGACGGAAACAGTAAAAATAAGGGAAGGTTTTGGAAACTAAGATTTTTGGGTAAATAATCGCAGTAAACAAGTGCGGATGGCGATTTTTGATAGGAGGACATATAGGCTATGTTTAGAAGGAAACAGCTTACAAATATTCATGCTGTAAGCAATAGCGGGAACAGAATGGTCCAGGCTCAGGATATGCAGAGATTTGTTCTGGCAAACGAATATTTCGAATTAAAAACAAGAATACATGACAGGCTTTTGGACCTTATTGATTTGTCTTTAATTGATACCCTAGAAGAGGGAGACCTCAGGCGGGAAATTAAAAGGCTTGTACGGGACATCTTATTAAATGAGCAAAGCAAAGTACCACTGAATTTCAACGAACGGGAACAATTGATTGAGGAAATTCAGGATGAGGTACTTGGGTTAGGGCCATTGGAGCCATTTATGAAGGATCCAACGGTCTCTGATATTCTGGTCAATACATATAAGAAAATATATGTGGAAAGATTCGGAAAAATTGAAGCAACAGAGGCAAGATTTAAGGACAATGTCCACCTGAAAAAGATTATCGACAGGATTGTTTCTCCCATCGGACGGCGAATTGATGAGTCCTGCCCGATGGTGGATGCCAGATGCTCAGATGGTTCGCGTGTTAATGCCATCATTTCTCCTCTTTCAATAGAAGGGCCGATACTGTCAATCAGGCGTTTTTCTGTAGAGCCACTGGAAATGAATGACCTGATAAAACTAAGAACCTTGACAACCGATATCTCGGAGATTTTAAAAGGAGTTGTAAGGGCAAGACTAAATGTTTTGATCTCAGGCGGTACAGGTTCCGGAAAAACAACTTTATTGAATGTCCTCTCCCGATTCATCCCAGAAGATGAGAGGATCATTACCATCGAGGATTCAGCCGAACTTCAACTGAAACAGGGACATCTGGTCAAACTCGAGACAAGGCCGCCTAATATTGAAGGCAAAGGTGAAATTACCCAGCGGGACCTTGTAAGAAATAGTCTCAGGATGCGTCCGGACCGTATTATTGTGGGAGAAGTTAGAGGAGCGGAAGTTCTGGATATGCTACAGGCAATGAATACCGGACATGATGGATCTCTTACGACCATTCATGCTAATTCGCCCCGGGATGCCTTAATGCGTCTGGAAACTCTCCTGGCAATGACTGGATTCAAGATTCCTGTTGAGGCAGTGAGAAGATATATTAGTTCTGCAATGAATCTTATCATTCACCTTTCACGCCTTGTAGATGGAAGCAGAAAGATAACGAGTATTCAGGAGATAATCGGAATGGAAGGAGATGTTATCACATTGCAGGAGTTATTTTCCTTTCAACAGACAGGATTGGATGAAAAAGGAAGGGTAAAGGGAAAATTTACTCCAAAAGGGATTAAGCCCATATTTACAGAGCGTTTCAGAACTCTGAACATACCCTTGTCTTATGATTTTTTTGATCCGAACAGATCTTACGAAGTTTAATTCATTATAAGAGGAAGGCAAAATGGAAATTTTAATCTGTATAGGCATATTTCTTACAATCATTTTATTTATAGAGGGGGGTTATTTTGCTTTCCTGACAATACAAAGGTTAGAGCAGAAAAATGTAAAGAAGCGATTGCGGACACTTTCGTCAGGAATTTCCAGGAATGAAGAAATAGACATTTTGCGGAAAAGACTGCTTAGTCAAGTATCTTGGTTTAACCGCGTGTTATTAAGAATTCCCCGTATCCATAAGCTCGATAGATTCTTAGAGCAGGCTAATACACGATATCCCCTCGGATTCTATATATTACTCACCTTCCTACTTGCGTCTTGCGGGTATCTCATCGGCTCTGCCCTTACTTTCAGTCGTGTAATAACGTTACCGTTAGTCGTGCTTTTTGGAAGCCTTCCGTTCTTATCCGTTTATTTGATGAAGAGGCGCAGGATGCTAAAGTTTGAACGACAACTGCCGGACGCTATTGATTTGATAGCCCGTGCTTTAAAGGCCGGACACGCCTTTACAGGAGGGATAAAGATGGTGGCAAAAGAGTTTGAGGATCCGGTAGGAACGGAGTTTGACAAAACTATAGACGAGATAAATTTTGGTGTGACTGTTGAGGATGCCTTAAAGAACCTGATTAAGAGAATAAATTGTCCGGAACTGAATTTTTTTGCAGTTTCCGTCATTATTCAAATGGAAACAGGAGGGAATCTTGTTGAGGTTCTGGATAAAATCAGTTATCTGATTCGGGAGCGATTTAAGTTACAGGGGCGCATAAAGATACTCTCTGCCGAAGGAAGAATTTCGGCTATTGTGCTAATTACGATCCCTTTTTTAATCTGTCTTTATATAAACATGGTTAATCCCAGATATCTCAACCCGCTGTTAACCGATCCTGTAGGGAAGTTTTTAATAGTATGTTCTGCTGTAATGATGATTTTAGGAGTTATTGTAATAAGAAAAATGATTTCATTCAGAGTATAGGAGGAGGGAATGAGGGATACCGCTTTATTGATATCAATTTTAGTATTTGTCGGGACGATACTGCTCGGTATGGGTATATTTTATTACTATAATATTCGAAAAGAACAACATAAGCTGATGGATAGAATCAAGCTGGATAGTGCATTTCAGCCCGAATATACTAACTATAATACCTCTTCTGATTCTGTCGAGAAAAGTTTTTTTAAAAGGCATCTTATTAGTATAATTGATCCCCTAGGTAATCTGTTAAAGCCAAAAAGCGAATTTGCCCTCTTCAATATTCGCAAAAACCTGACAAGGGCTGGTTTCCGGATGAACAACGCCGTGGTCATCTTCTACGGTATAAAAATGCTGTGTGCCATAACCATATTTTTATTTTTCTTCATCATTAAAATTTTTTTAATAAAAGCACTATCATCCTTAAATTTTATGACGTATTCTATTGCCATATCTTTAATGGGTTTTTATATGCCAAATCTCTGGCTCTCTTTAAAAATACGCGACAGGAAGAGACAAATAATTGAAGGTTTTCCTGATGCACTGGATTTAATGGTTATATGTGTAGAGTCAGGCATGGGACTGGATGGGGCAGTACTGAGATCGGGAAAAGAATTAAAGGTAAGAAATCGGGTTTTAAGTGAGGAATTCAAGTTCTTGAACCTTGAATTAAGGGCGGGAAAATTACGTCATGACGCTTTAAGAAATTTTGCTGATCGTATAGATGTAGAAGATGTAAGAAATCTAGTGAGTCTTTTAATACAGGCAGACAGATTCGGCACGGATATAGCCCAGTCACTAAGGGTGCATTCCGACTCGATGAGGACAAAGCGGTTTCAGAGGGCCGAGGAAATTGCTGCCAAGCTGCCCGTTAAACTGGTATTTCCCCTGATTCTCTTTATTTTCCCTTCGTTATTTACGGTGCTCTTGGGTCCTGCTGTCATCATAATGTTCAGGTCATTGTTTCCGTATTTAAAGGGCTAGCAAAACAAGAAGGGAGATGGTTAGTTATGCGGTTAAAAAGTAATTTAAAAAAGAGCAATGGTAAACATTATATTACATTATTTTTATCTTTTTCCCTCGTTTTTCTCATAAGCTGTTCAACAACGAAGGATATACTCAGCTTATTTCAAACTCGAGATTCTTTGCAATATACAGAACTTAAAAACATAGAAGTGGAAAAGTTTGTATCGGTTGCAAGAGTGTCGAAGGGCAATCCTGAAGCACATTACCTTCTTGCAGGTTATTACCAGGAAAGAGGGAGACATAAAAAGGCTATTGACGAGTTCAAAAAAGCGATATTAATTGATCCAAATTATGTAAAGGCATACAATGGAATCGGAGTATCCTATGATCAGCTCGGATATTCTGACAGGGCAATTGAATATTATAAAAGGGCACTTGCTCTGAATCCAGAGCTTGATTATGTCCTGAACAATCTGGGGTACTCTTATATACTCCGAGGGGAATTAGAAGATGCTGTTGATGTTTTAGAGAAGGCAGTGGATTTAAATAGTCAGGATAAGCAGATCCATAATAATCTTGGATTAGCTTATGCAAAGAAAGGTCAATTTAAAAAGGCATTTAATGAGTTTAAATTGGCTGGAGATGAAGCCAGAGCCCTTTATAACCTTGCTTCAGTTTATTTTAAAAAAGGATTATATCATGAGGCAAAAGGTCTCTTACTTGAGACCATTACAATAAACCCTTCTTTTGAAACTGCGAAGTTATTATTGGAGTCAGCCAGTACAATGGCAAAACTGTACAATAAGACTGTAAAAAAGGAGTTATCTGATAATCATAATTATACAGTTTCCGTTGAATCAGATACTGAAATAATTACATCAACAAATGAACCTGAAGATTCAAAAGTCAATAAAAATTCTAAAAATGAAACAAATAAAAGAAAGATAGATAGTAAGCCTTCAAAAACTGCTATACCTGATAAACCTGATCAACAATTATTACTAAAATCACAGGTAAAAAAGCAGCCATCAAAAAATGAACTTATAGTTACGATAGCAGACAATAATTTAGAAAATGAAGACAGTACAAAAGCGATACTACACTCGAACATACTCAAAGGAAAACATTCAATTGATAACAGACATTTATATATACCTACTGCAGAGAAATCAGGAAATATTAATCAACAGATAAATATGAATCTGTATGGTTTTAAGAATGGAGCAGGAATTGAAATTTCCAATGGTAACGGAATTAATGGGATGGCTAGAAGAATGGGAAATTTTTTGAGAAATAAAGGGTATAACGTGGTAAGACTAACCAATGCAGATAACTTTAGTCATGCTGAAACAATCATATATTATCAGATGGAGTATCTCCATGATGCCTATCATGTTGCTCAACAAATACCCGGATATCAGAATATGGGGAAAAGAGAAAGATTTGATAGATCCAATATAAACATCAAAGTGCTAATTGGCAAGGATACTGCTCCATATAATAAGATGTTTTCTGGGGGATCATAATTTGTCATGAAATTTCTATTTATTTACGTCATTTTCTTCTTTCTATCAATGAGCTTATTGAGTTGTAACACACTTAATGATATGCAGAGCTTATTGAAAAAAAGTGAATATGAAATTCTATTGGAAAGACAAAAACAAATTGCTTTAGTAAAAGAAAAAGAGGCGGTTTCACAAAGCATTCCAAAGATGACGGCGGAAGAGTATGAAAGGGTGGGTGATCATTATCTTTCTCAGGACAATTTTTACATGGCATATCTGAAGTACAACAAAGCATTGCATTTAGAGCCAGGTCACTCCGGAATACGATATAAAATAGGACTTATATATTTGAAAAGGGGATTATCTGAGGAGGCAATTAATACTTTTCATGATATCTTGGCTTTTGATGCAAACAATGCTCTTGCCTATGAAGGACTGGGACGGGCATATTTTCAGCAGGACAAGCTAAATGAGTCAGAAAAAAACTTTCGCCAGGCTGTTAGGTTAGATTCTAAAATGCGGCGAGCATATAACTTTCTGGGGATAATATATGACCGCTTGTACCGGTTTGACGATGCAATAAGGGAATATAAAACCGCTATCACCCTTAAACCAAATGATGCTATTTTGTTTAATAATCTCGGGATGTCTTATTTTTTCAAAGGTGAATATGAAAAGTCAGTTAATTCCTTTATCGAGGCATTAAAAACCGAAGTCTCTAATAATAAGATTTACAATAACTTGGCCCTGGCATTATGGAAGCTGGGAAGATACAATGAAGCCATTGCTGCATTCAAAAAAGCCTTGAACAAGTCTGCTGCCTATAACAACATAGGATACATATACATGCTAGAAGGGAAAAATGAAAAAGCTATCAAAGCTTTTGAAAAAGCCATTGAAGCAAATAGCAGATATTATGTCAAAGCCTACGAGAATATGAAGAATGCAATAGAAGCTTCTAATACTGCATCAACCGAGCAATAATTATTTTTTAAATATTTTTTTGCCTCTGCAAACAAGATTTGCTGGGGTTGTCCAACAATTGAGGAGGAAATAATCTCATAGTATTAAACAGCTTCGGCTAGACTCTAATTATCAAGGGTCTTTTAGTATAAAATAATAAAGTAGGAAGAAATAAAAATTTAATGTGGGATTGGAGATTATCTGAATAACGGAAGAAAGGTATATAGAAAAAGCAGGTAAGTTTTTTAAAGAAAGGACGAGGTAGAAAATGTTTTGGGTAGGATTAATTTTGGGTTGTATAATTGGAGGATTTTGGGGATCTATAATTTTTGCAGCTATTGTAATTGCTAGAATGAAAGACAATGAAATGGAGAAGTATTTTGCTTAATTTGCAGCTAAGCCTTACAGAAAAGAGTAAATCATTTTATTCTCTTTCAGAGTAATAGATAATGAATAACTTGCAGGAAAGAGTTCTTTTATTTGGAACTTGTTTTCTTTTAATATTTGCTTTTGTGTCCCAAAGCAGTGCATTGTTTAAAAGAGATATGAAAAATGCAAATGATTTTATGAAGAAAGGTATGTATCCACGGGCAATTCCTATTTTGGAAAAAGCCGTTTTAGAAAATCTTATGAATGCAGAAGTACATTTTCTATTAGGCGTTGCATATATTAATAATGACAATTTTGGGGGTGCTAAAGAAGTTTTTACGAGTTCAGTTCAATTAAATCCGGATTTTAAATATAAAATTGGCAATGAATATAAGAAAGCCGCGGCTAAAGAATTTGCCAAAGGAAACTATCTTGCAGCAGGCAGTCTTTTTGTTAAAGCAGTTGAATACAGTCCATTGATAGGACAAAACATGGGATTCAATTTTTTCGCTGCTCTGGGAGACAGAACAGAAAATACTGACTTTTATGACAAGTGTCTTATCTTTGCAAAGGGAGATATTCATAAAGAGAAACAAGTAGGGTACAAATTGTTAAAACTTGCTGTTAAAGAATGGCCTGGTCCCAAATCTGAGGTACTTAAAAGGAAAACAGGCGAACTTATCGGTCAGGAAATTGTCAGCAATGTTTTTCCGCCTCCCTACATGAGAACCATTTTTAACAAAACGTACACTTTTAATGAAGCATTTGAGAAAAAATTCGGTCAAATTAAAACAATAAAATTTGGAAAAGATGATGTTCAAGTTGATGATCAAATTGAAGTGATAACTAAAATGAAAGATGGTAGTAAGTTTCATGGCAAAGAAATTGGTATATGGAGGGTTGAAAAAAATAAATCCTACTGGGTAAAAACAAAAGATGGTTATTACATGGAAAAGGTTAAAGAAATAAGAAAAGGCAGTTTTATTATTAGTATGGCAAAAAGGAAAGATATCAAGGTAACAGTAGTAGTAAAAAGAAAAACAATCTCTAAGCCAAATATGGCTGTAATAAGTGGTTATTAAAAAATTTATTTTTCGTTTATTAAGAAACCTTCAATTATTTGAAACTCTAAGTATTTTTAATTAAATACTTAACACTTGATTTTCTAAAAGTCGTATTGTTCTGTCCTCTCATATGGATTGCTCATCGCTAACATATGTCTGTCTGCCTCCAAGCTGCTTTCAATTAAACTTTTCTTCAGATTCCTTAATGCTTCTTCCTGCTCTTCCCAGTCATTCTTGAAATACCTATTGAATTCTTTCCACAGGTCTGCTAACTTTAAATCTGTTAATTCTTTTACTTTCATGGGGGTATCCTCCTTTTTAGTTGTTTGTTTATGGCTTATGGAGAATACACCCTATTTTTTATTCTTCAGTCTTTTTTACACAAAATATTTTACGCTACTAGTTTATAAAAAATTCTGTTTATAAAAAATTCTTGACACCACCAGTAAAATTTTGTATAATTTACCATCCTCTATCGTAAAAAAAATAAACATAATACAAATATTATAAATAGAAAAAACAGAGAAAACTTTAGATGTCAAAAAAAATAACGACATAATATCTTCTGCGTCTATGTATCTTTACAAACATAAAGGTAACATCGTATCGAAGAATTATATCTTTAAAAAATTTAATGCTAAGAATATTTCTTTTATGACATTGGTCACTACATGATAATAGCAGTAGAAACAATTAGATTTTAATAGATGTCGGATATCCTTACAAATAAAAAAAATTTTAATATATATCGTAAAAATTATTTACGAAATGTCTATTTTTAATAAATATAAATCATTAAAAAACAAATAGTTGCAAGATGGCATAGTTTTTGCTTTTTTATCTAGTTGACAATTTAAGCAGTTGGTGATATATATTTTTATATATCTTTAAGTAAAAAGAGGGGAAGCAATCGTTATTCAAAAGTCTCATTTCGTTTAGTGATCCTTTCCCTGCAAAAACTCTACATGATATCGGTAATTATATTTGTGACCGAGAGAGCGGAGCAGTGCCAAACAGAGATCTCCATAGTTTAGTTCAGTCAAAGGATTAAAAAAGTATGCGAACATTATATTGCACTGCAGTACAGAGGAGATAATAATAAAAAGACGCCCTTGCACAGCAAGGGCGTCAGCCAATAAATGATAAGGTCGGGGAACCAAACATTTATAGGCCTATTTTTATTTTAGAAGGGCAGGGAAATATAAGTCAAGATAACAACAGCAAAGACTTAAAGAAAATGATAGTTTTGAGATATTTTTATATATTGCTGATTGGTTTGAGCATATCTTCCTGTGGAGGCAGTGATACCATAAAGTCTGAGTCTTTTGCTGAATACACTCAAAGCACCCCTGCGGGAAATACTATTGTTGAAGGAGATACAAGTGCATTGGCGACATCTGATAAAAATACTTTCACTGTCCCACCCAAAAGTGATGAGGGGAAATTATTGTTTTTAGAACAAGCCATCAACGCCGCTCCCAGCAGTAGTTATATTCTTGGTCCTGAGGATCTCATTGAAATAGACGTTTTTCAGGTAGAAGAATTAAAACGAACGGTAAGGGTTAGCTCCAGTGGTTTCATAAAGTTACCCCTTGTTGGGAAGATAGAGGTGTCCGGATTGACTGTACTTGAACTTGAAGAAGAAATAAGTAAAAGGCTTCAAAGGTATCTTCAGGAGCCGATAGTGAGCGTGTTTATCAAGGAATACAGGAGTCAGAGGATAATGGTTCTGGGAGCAGTGGAGAGTCCGCAGGTTTATACAGTAACGCATCAGAAGTTTTTAATTGATATGATCTCCATGTCTGGTGGTCTTGCGGAAGGTGCCGGGGACATATGTTATGTGCAAAGGGGCAGTGAAACAATAGTGGTGAACATTAACGAGTTATTGATTGAAGGGAATGCAAAGTTGAATATCCCGGTTTTTTCCGGTGATATTATTCATGTGCCCAAAGGCGGGGTTATATTTGTAAATGGAGCTGTCAATGATCCTGGCTCATTTGTTGTGAAGGGGACGATTACTTTGACTCAGGCGATTGCAATGGCAAAGGGTTTTCGATACGAGGCAAAAAGAGATCAGCTGAGGGTGTATAGGGATGCGGGAAAAGATACAATGGAGATTATAGATATTGATTATGATGATATTTTGGCTGAAAAAGATTCAGATATTATTTTGAAGGACAGGGATGTTGTCATTGTACCCAAAAGTGATGTAAAGAACTTTTTTAATGGATTTGTTAATACATTTAGAGGATTAATACAATTCGGGAAATTCTCGGTTGGAGCAGGACGATATTAGGAGAAATGGATAAAGAAAAGAGTGATACCAGCATTGAACTAACCCCCGTAGAAAAGAAAGAATTATTGCCTTCTGATATCGTATGGTCATACCGCGAAGGTGAAGGGAAGGGTCCGCATTTAAGGGACTATTTAGAGGTACTGTTCAGAAG
>CAYFXR010000271.1:0-7898 GCA_964347155.1 uncultured Nitrospiraceae bacterium
AAGCTTGATTTTATCATTAATCATATTGCACTTGAAAAAGAAGGGCTTTTATCAGCTGAAAAGAAATTGGTTAATATCAGTGCATCCGGTATCAGGTTTACGATCAATCAGCCTGTAAATGTCAAGGATATTGTGGAGATGAAACTGCTTTTACCTACATACCCACCAGTTGCTGTATTTGCATACGGCGAAGTGAAAAGGGTTAAACCATTAGATGATAGAACGTATGAGATTGCACTTGAATATCTTAATATTGCAGATTCGGTGAAAAATGAAATAATACAATACACTTTATCCCATCAGCGAGAGACAATAAAGAAATTGAGAGCGACAAAATCTTAGCTTCTCAAAAAGAGACCCCACACCTGCAGGGCAATCATTATAAATTTTTTAGATATTAATAATAGACATTTACCTCAAGACAATTCTATTATAAATGCATGAAGAAAAATAACATCAAGAAGGTCGAAAACACTTCACTTTCAAAGAAAGAAAAAGAGGAAAGGCAGGAACGGTCACTTTTATTTAAACAGATTCACAGGAGTCAAAAATGGTGGCAAAATATAATTGATGCAATAACAGATTATCTCTTTGTGATCGATAATAATTACAGGATATTAAGAACGAATAAGGCCTTTGCAAGTCTTTTTGCTAAAGAACCTGCTGACATAATTATGAAACCATATTTTAAACTTTTTGGTTTAGATCGTCCTCATGAATGGTGTATATTGCCAAAAAATAAAAACAGCTTATGTCCAGGTTCAGTGGAAAGAAAGATAAATGATATGATGTATCTCATAAGTTATTTTCCTATATTCTTTGATGAGCTTGAGGCTGTTGTTTACATAATGAAAGATATTACGGAGACCCGCCGGTTAAAGGATCAAATTTATCACTTGGATAAATTGTCATCTCTTGGAATACTTACATCTGGTGTAGCACACGAGATTAACAATCCTCTGACCGGTATCATTGGATACACTGAAATGCTTCTCATGAAAAATGTGAATGAGCCTATAAAAAAATATTTAAATAATATTTATGACTCGGCATTAAGGTGCAAAAGGATTGTTGAAAATATGCTTACATTTTCAAGGCAGACAACTGCCCAGAAGAGCCTTGAAAATATTAATGAAATAATTGATAAGACAATTGAACTTCATGAATACTGGTTAAAATCAACAAATATAGAAGTTATAAAAAATTACGAGGAAGTCCCCTATATTTCAGTTGACCGCCAACAGATGCAACAGGTAATTCTCAATCTCCTCATCAATGCAGAACAAGCCGTTTCAGGGATAAACAGGCATGGAAAAATCGAGTTTAAAACCGGTTTTGACAATAAATTAAAACAGATTTTTATAACAATTTCTGATAATGGTACCGGAATACATCAGGAAATTATTCCGAAAATTTTTGATCCCTTTTTTACGACAAAACCCGTAAATCAAGGCACAGGTCTTGGTCTTTCAATTGCTCATGGTATTATAGCTGAACAAGGCGGAACTATAGAGGCAGAGAGCACCCCCGGAGAAGGCACTTCATTTATTATCAAACTTCCTCAAATGAATTGAAATTACTCATATTTATTTAAAACAGGGCTCCACTCATCCTTCTTTAAAACAGGGCTCCACTCATCCTTCTTTATTACGGGATTCCATTCATTTTCTATTATTGTACTCTTTTCAGGAGTTTCAATCTCATTAGTTATAATTGGATATTTTTTGTACTCCTTTGTAACAGTCGTTTGCTCTTCTTTTATTGCTCCTAAATTGTCCTCCTTTTTTATTGTGACCGGACTATTAATATCTTTCTTAATTGTAATATTTTTTTCGGTTTCAGCCGAAACAGGTCTTTGCTTATCGTTTATTTCATAGCTATCATCAATTTTGTTTGAGTTAATATCCTTTTTATCATTTGTTATGAATTTGTTTTTATTTACAGTGATAACTGGATTCATCTCATTATTTATTACTGGTTTATTTTCAGTTTTATCCATTACAGGTCCCCATTTATTATCTATTACAGGGTTATAACTGTTTTCGTTTGAGTTAGGACCCCATTTATCACTTATTGGTTCTTTATTACGTGTTTTTATCGTGGCATTTTTTTCATCTTTCTCTACCGAAGGTTTTTCCTTATTTGTTTTTGTAACAGGTTTCTCTTCAGGTTTTTTCTCGGTCTTCTTAATAGTAAGATTCTTTTTTTCTGCCCTTTCTGCATTCTTTTTACTGGTTTCCTTTGTGGCTGAATTGTTCTTTTCATCTTTCTCCGAAATTTTGAGGATGATACTTATGCGTCTGTTTCTTGGGTCTGTTGGATCTTCCGTTATAATGGGATCTGTAGCTGCAAAGCCTGAAACCCGGGCAATACGAAAGGGGTCAAGACCGTTAGACTCAAGCTCTTTTCTCGCAGACGATGCCCTTTCAGTGGATAGTTCCCAGTTGCTGTATTCACTTCCTGCATAGGGCAGTGCATCAGTATGTCCCTCGATAGTAATTTTGTTCGTAAAATCAATGATATGTTTACCAATTATTTGAAAAACTTTTTTACCATTTGGAGTTAACTTATTACTTCCGAGTTCGAACATCAAACTGCCTTCCTTATCAATCATCTGTATCCGAACTCCTCCTTCTACAACATCAACTAATATCTGGTCTTTTAAGTCTCCAAGTTTTTCTAAGATGACCTTTTTTAAAGTCTTTTCTATATGCATTAAATTTTTTTTTTCCTCAAGAGTTATTGAATAACTAATATTTTCTGTACCCTCTATATTGAGAGAATCTTTAGTTTGTAAATTGCTAAAGACTTTCTGCTGGTTTTCTCCAGACTCATTAAACATTTCGTTTGATTTGCCCATAAAGGATGTACCGCCTTGCTCATGAATGGTAAAATATTTAAAATAATTGGCAACTCTTGCTCTTTTTTCTGGAGAGACCATAGTTATTAGCCATAAAAGCAAAAAGAAAGCCATCATGGCTGTTACAAAATCAGCGTAAGCAACCTTCCACGAACCACCGTGGCTGTTTTCTACCCTGTGCTTTTTGATTTTTTTTATTATTATTGCCTTTTTGTCTTTCACTTTCTAATTGCTTCTTCAAGTTCATCAAAAGTTGGTTTTACGTTTGAAGGAATTGCTCTCCTTGCAAACTCGACAGCTATTTGCGGTGCCGCGCCTCCGATAAAAGATACAAGTGCAATTTTAATGACCTGAAAACATATCATATCTTCATTCGCCGTATGTTCGAGATTGGTAGCCATTGGACCTACAAAACCGTAACACATTAATACACCGAGAAATGTTCCAACCATGGCGGCACCAATGCTGTGCCCGAGTATTTCCGGAGGTTCGCTGATCTTTCCCATTGTGAGAACGACTCCTAATACTGCAGCAACGATACCGAGCCCTGGCAAGGCATCAGCAACTTTTGCAACACTATGAGATGGAATCATTGCCTCCTTGTGATGGGTTTCGGTCTCAAGATCCATTACATTTTCAAGCTCGTAAGATGTTACGTTAGCAGATATAATCACCTTAAGATTGTCACAAATATAATTGAGAGCATGATGATTGTTAAGTATGCTTTGGTATTTACCAAATATGGAACTTTCCTGAGGGTTTTCAATGTCAGTTTCTATGGCTATAAGACCTTCTTTCCTCATCTTTGCGAATATATCATTGAGGAGAGAGAGAATTTCAAGAAAATGCTTTTTAGTCGTACCCTTTGTATTAAAAATTCTTCCTATATTTTTAACTATAATGGCTAAAATTTTTGGAGGCGACGAAATAATTAAACCACCCAGTGCAGCACCAAAGATAATAACTAACTCTGCAGGTTGAACCAGAACATTGAGGTTGCCATGTTCCATTTTATAACCTCCTGCAATAGATCCAATAACTATCAAAATTCCTATTATTGCGAACATACTATTCCTTTAGTAATTAAATAGTTTAGACATAAAAAAATATTAAAGGATTCAAGCTATACAATCCTTTTCATGGATTTATCCGACTTTTAATCATGATGTACAGTACATAGGGCATCATGATGAGGTTTTTCGGATCTTTAAATATTTTTTCCTCGCCCTATAGCGATTTTCCCAAGATAAATTTATATTATTAATCGGTAGAAATTGAGAAAAACTTTAACTTCATAATTGCCTGTAAATTGTTGTTATTTTTACGTTTACATAAAAATCCGGTTGTATGCGGGTTAGAATTCGAAATTCAAATCACTAAAATTGTACCTAACGAATTGATTGCCCTTGATTATATTTCTATATTTTTTTATTTTAGATAAAAAAGGAGATTTGGTTTTATGGAATGTCAGATGGATGATAACAGAAAATATTGTAATTGCACGTATGAGCCATGTGAAAGAAAATTCAAGTGCTGCGAATGTATTCATTATCACAGGCGAAGTAATGAACTTCCTGCATGTTATTTTACGAAAGAACAGGAGAGAACATATAACCGGTCAATAAGCTATTTTATAAAATCCCGATAAACCCCTTTAGAAAATTTTTTCGGATGAATAGTATCCTTATAGATTCCCTCTCCCCTGGCGGGAGAGGGTGACTTTTTCCTCTTCAGTGAATACTTTATTTTTTTTGCCTTCCATGTCTCTTCCTGATACGCTCCGGAGTTCCTGTTTTTTATTTCTATAATTACTATAATAAGCTTGCATTCAGGAATTGTTTACCATATTATCTATAATGACACTGAGACCCTTAATTGTTATGAAACTATGACTGAGCAAAAAAAGACTTTTGTCAGTACACGGCTTCTTTTCATAGTCCTGAAAAAGCTGCGTGAGGCCTTTGCTGACTTGCTGCCCATTATCCTGGTCATAACCTTTTTCCAGCTTGTGGTGCTCGGGCAGCCTTTGCCCCAGATAGGCGATGTATTTTTGGGCTTCCTGCTGGTGGTAGCCGGATTAGGCCTGTTTATACAAGGACTGGAAATGGGCCTGTTTCCCATAGGCGAGACAATTGCCCGTACCCTTGCCCGAAAAGGCAGTCTGTTGTTGCTTTTGTCTTTTGCATTTGCCCTCGGGTTTTCAACCACTGTTGCCGAGCCAGCCCTCATTGCCGTAGCGCAGGAAGCAGCGGAAATAGCCAGCCAGGGCAACCTCATTGAACATACCGAAAAATCAATACGTGAATATGCCCTTGGTCTGCGGCTATCAGTGGCCTTCTCAGTGGGGCTGGCCATAGTGGTCGGCGTGCTTCGCATCCTCAGGGGATGGCCTGTCCACTACCTTATTATAGGTGGCTATGTCATTGTGATGCTGATGACCATAATTGCACCGAAGGAGATCATCGGCATAGCTTATGACGCCGGAGGAGTGACTACATCCACGGTTACCGTACCTCTGGTTGCGGCCATTGGGGTCGGTCTGGCCTCAATCATTAAAGGACGTAGCCCGCTACGGGACGGCTTCGGAATCATTGCATTTGCCTCCCTGCTGCCTATGATATTTGTCATGGGCTATGGGTTGATAATTTTCGGTTGATAAACAGGAGAATTGTTGACAGCATTGCTTATTGATTTTGCTAAAATATTACTTGCTACCAGTCTTGACGTATTGCCGATTATTATTCTGATAACATTCATCCAGCTGATAATAGTGCGCCGGCCCATACCGCATCTCCGTCGCCTTGTTATTGGCTGCGTGTTTGTTGTTATTGGGCTTACCCTTTTTCTCGCCGGACTTGAAAATGCCCTGTTTCCCCTTGGCAAAATAATGGCAGCCCAGCTGTCAGACCCTGCCTTTATTTACGGTTCGGAAGATGCCGTTCCCCGGGCAGACTGGAAGGCCTACGGCTGGATCTATCTTTTTGGAGCCATGATAGGCTTTGCCACCACAATGGCCGAACCAGCGCTCATCGCGGTGGCTTTCAAGGCCAGTGAGGTATCCGCCGGTACCATCAGTCAGTGGGGATTGCGCATCACAGTTGCTATTGGTGTTGCTATCGGTATAAGCCTGGGCACATTTAGAATTGTCAGCGGTACACCGATCTTTATCTATATACTAGCCGGATACATAATTGTTATTGTACAAACGATATTCGCTCCCAGAAAAATCATACCTCTGGCATATGATTCCGGAGGAGTAACTACATCTACGGTGACCGTGCCCCTTGTGGCTGCCCTGGGAATTGGGCTGTCCGCTACTGTTCCCGGCCGTAATCCTGCCCTGGACGGTTTCGGACTTATTGCCTTTGCCAGTCTGTTTCCGATTATAACCGTAATGGGTTATGCTCAATATATGCACTGGTCAGTGAACCGGGCCAGAAAAAGAATACAAGGAGGGTGACAATGAAGTTTAAGGTCATTTTAGCTCCAGTCAAAGCCGATAAAACCGACCGGGTTGTTGATGCAGCCAAAGAGGCCGGCGCCACCGGCGCGACGATTATCCCTGCGAGGGGTACCGGCATCAATGAGGCGAAGACTTTTTTTGGCCTCACCCTGGAAGATCAGACAGACATCATTATGTTTTTGCTTGAAGAGCATATTGTCACGACTATTTTAGATGCTATAAACACCGCTGGCGAATTCCACAAACCTGGAACCGGTATTGCTTTTGTTTTGCCGGTGGAGCATGTGATAGGGCTGGAGAGCCAGATGAAACGATTCAAGGAAGAAGTGCGTGACCAATATTTATAGCGGTTTAATAGCCCGGATATAAGTTTCGGGCATATTTATGAATAATAAAAGGGAGAAATCTACTCAGGTAGGCAGAAATCATGAAGGCACAAAGGCACATAGTGACAAAGGCACAAAGTGAAAAGAAGAAGAAATTTTTTAACCTTTGTGCCTCTATGCCTTTGTCCCTTTGCCCCTGAGCAGTTCCAAAAGGAGATCTGTTATGGATTCAGAAAATACGAAGGTTGTGAGGGCGAGAGACGTTATGCACAAAGGAGTGATATCCATTGACGGTATGGCGACTGCCAAAGAAGCCGCCACAAAAATGCGAGAGCAACGTGTCACTGACCTGCTGGTTGAAAAAAGGCATTCCGATGATGCATGGGGCATAATCGTTGTGCAGGATTTGATCCGTGGGGTTATACTGCCGGGGCGGTCTTCAGATGAGGTGAACGTCTATGAAATTATGTCAAAACCGGTCATTACGGTGCCTGCGGACATGGATATCCGGTATGTCGCCCGACTACTCTACCGAGCTGGCATACGGAGAGCTCCCGTTGAGGAGGGGGGAAAACTTGTCGGCATGATTTCTCTTTCGTCCCTGATTCTTGATAATGTTCTGTTTTAGCAAATTCAACCTATGACAAATAATCTTTAGTGTTGCTTGTAAAGCCCGTAAACATTATAAGGAGTAAAACTTTTTCAGGCATCTATGCCAACGTAATGCATTTTTTTAATAAGAAAACAGGTTTAAATCCCCCCTTGCCCCCCTTTAGTAAAGGGGGGATGGGGGGATTTGTAATTTACATTATACATTTAATCACATCTATCCAAAATAGATAGTATCAGGAGACTGAATACCTCACAAACACAATGAATCGACGGATTTGATAAAATATATTATAACCTCATTTTGCTTGATCTCATTTTAAAGGATTTATATAGTTCATATTGTTGAAGATCAGCTGATAGCAATATTTGAGGAGTCGTCATTGTGTTTATTCGGCATCCAGTCTCTTTTGCGACATTATTTTGGACAGCTCTGACATTTAATGTAACGACAAAGGGTCGTGCCATGACTCTGGATGGTTTTATTTCATTTTAGCAAAGAGTCATTGTACTCCTTTACTTATACTGCATAATATCAATGTGCGATCCCTAGAAGTTCATGACCCCGGATACTGAAATAGGGAAGGGTGGACTTGCCCAGAATTGACGAATCTCTGGAAAATTATTTAAAATTATGAGC
>CAYFXR010000272.1:0-27851 GCA_964347155.1 uncultured Nitrospiraceae bacterium
ATAGATGATATAAAAACAGAGTATTGTTTCAATATAGAATCTTCCGGACCGTTTACATCTGAAGAAATGAAAATTCTCGGATGGCTGCTGTCAGAAACGTTTGAGCCTGAAAACTTTTCTGGGGAAAGTTTTTTAGTAAATAATTCCCCATTTAGTCAAGAGAGGGATAAAAAGGGGTCAGGGTCCAGGGATCAGGGGGAGATTATAATTGAAGTTGGTCCCCGCATGAATTTTACAACTGCGTGGTCAACACATGCTGTATCAGTGTGTCATGCCTGCGGCCTTAAGAAGATCAAACGCATTGAACGGTCACGCAGATATAAATTTGTATTCATTGGACAACTGTCAGATTTCTCCTCTTCACTCCTCACCCTTCACTCTTCACTATTGTATGATCGCATGACGGAATGCCCTTATACCGAGCCTCTCACTACTTTTGAAACAGGTATGAAACCTGAACCGGTATTTGAGATTCCACTGATAGAAGAGGGGATATCAGCACTTGAGAAAATCAACAGGGAAATGGGACTCGGGCTGGATGAGTGGGATAAGAAATACTATCATAATTTGTTTATCAAAGATATAGGCAGGAATCCATCGAATGTAGAATGTTTTGACCTGAGTCAGTCAAACAGCGAACATTCAAGACATTGGTTTTTTAAAGGGAGGCTGATTGTAGACGGAAAAGAAGTTTCCCATAGTCTCATAGATTTATTAAAGCAGCCGCTCAGGAAGAATCGGGCAAATAGTATTATTGCTTTTAAAGACAATTCCAGCGCAATCGAGGGATATGACATCCGGACAATAGTACCGGAGCAGCCTGACAGACCATCGGCTTTCCAGAAATCGATCCGTAAGTATCATATAATCTTTACCGCAGAAACTCACAATTTCCCGAGCGGGGTTGCACCCTTCCCAGGTGCTGAAACCGGTACAGGCGGAAGAATCAGAGATGTTGAGGCGACAGGAAGGGGCGGTCTGGTCATTGCAGGGACAGCTGCCTACTGTGTGGGAAATCTCTTCATCCCTGGTTACGACCTCCCCTGGGAAGACAAATCATTTGAATATCCGGGAAACCTGGCCTCACCGCTTGAGATTGAAATTCAGGCAAGTAACGGTGCATCTGATTACGGGAACAAATTTGGAGAGCCCGTTATTCAGGGATTTACACGTTCGTTCGGCATAAGACTTCCCGATAGTGAGCGCTGTGAGTGGATAAAGCCCATAATGTTTACCGGTGGAATCGGGCAAATGGATTCCCGTCATATTGAAAAAGGACAGCCGCAAAAAGGAATGCTTGTGGTTAAAATCGGGGGACCGGCATACAGAATCGGCATTGGCGGCGGTGCTGCTTCAAGTATGATCCAGGGAGAAAATATTGCTGAACTTGATTTTAATGCTGTTCAACGCGGTGATGCCGAGATGGAGCAGAAACTAAACAGGGTTTTACGGGCGTGCATTGAAATGGGCGAGGCAAATCCCGTTGTCAGCATACATGATCAGGGAGCCGGGGGAAACTGCAATGTTGTGAAAGAGATTATTTATCCTGCCGGAGCAAAAATAGAGGTAAGAAGAATTCAACTTGGCGATGAAACCCTCTCGGTACTTGAGATATGGGGTGCTGAATATCAGGAACAAAACGCATTGCTTTTAAGACCGGAAGATGTTGAAATGTTTCAGAGGATGTGTGTACGTGAAAAGGTTCCCAGTGCCGTGATCGGCCAGATTACAGGTGACGGTTACATAGTTCTTTATGATGAGATAGATAAGAGCACGCCGGTTAACCTGGATTTAGAAAAGATCCTGGGTGACATGCCGCAAAAATCATTTCAGCTGAATCGTATCCCGATGAAAACCGGATCACTTCAATTGCCGAAGGGTTTAACAGTAAGAGAAGCATTAAACAGGGTGCTGCGTTTGCTGTCAGTTGGGTCAAAGAGGTTTCTCACAAACAAAGTCGATCGGAGCGTTACAGGCTTAATCGCTCAACAGCAGTGTGCAGGTCCATTGCACCTTACTGTTTCCGATGTGGCTTTAGTAAGTCAAAGTCATTTTGGTTTAACAGGGGCTGCGATATCCATAGGAGAGCAACCAATAAAAACAATGCTCGATCCTGCAGCTATGGCACGGCTTTGTGTCGGCGAGGCATTGACGAATATTGTATGGGCTAAGATCAGTGCTATGGAGGACATCAAATGCTCTGGTAATTGGATGTGGGCAGCAAAACTTCCAGGAGAAGGGGCAAAACTTTACGATGCGGCAGTTGCCCTGAGTGATATTTTGGCAAGACTTGGAATTGCCATTGACGGTGGGAAAGACAGCCTATCCATGGCTGCTCAGGTGAGGGATCCTTCCGGCAAGACCGAAACGGTTAAATCCCCGGGTACGCTGGTAATATCTGCCTATGCAACATGCCCTGATATTACAAATGTAATCACGCCTGATATCAAAAAGCCCGGACAAAGCAAAATCCTGTATATTGATCTGGGCAATGGAAAGAATAGACTCGGTGGAAGTGCATTAGCACAGGTCTACAGTCAAATTGGAAGCGATTCTCCTGATATTGATGACCCGGAATTGCTGAAGCGTACATTTGAAACCATACAATCACTTATCGCCCAGGGATTGATTCTCTCAGGGCATGACAGGAGCGACGGGGGTTTGATCACAACACTTCTTGAAATGGCATTTGCAGGAAATTGCGGTTTAGATGTGGAGTTTGGAGTTCAGAGTTCGGAGTTCGGAGTTAATATTGAAGCTATCGCAACCCTCTTTTCTGAAGAGCTCGGACTGGTGATAGAATACCTTCCTGAGAAAGAAGATGAAATAATTTCGGTTCTTAAAAATTTCTCAGTCCCCCACCACATCATTGGCAGGAGCTTGTCAGAAAAAAGAATTAAAATAATCCTCCAAACTCTAAACTCTAAACTCTTAACTCTTTTAGATGAGGATATGAGGGTTTTAAGGGATATCTGGGAGGAAACAAGCTATCAGCTCGATCGCCTTCAGGCAAATCCGGAATGTGTTAAAGAGGAGCGGAAAATCAGCTTTGACAGGAAGGGACCTCATTACATCCTGAGTTTTAATACTGAAAATCCCCCCATCACCCCTTTAGAAAAGGGGGGAGATGATGGAGGATTTGAAAGATATTTACAGACGAGACCAAAGGTTGCAATAATCCGCGAAGAAGGAAGCAATAGCGACAGGGAAATGACATCAGCATTTTTTCAGGCCGGGTTTGAACCATGGGATATAACAATGACGGATTTTCTTGAGCAATGTGTTAAACTCAATGAATTTAAAGGTGTAGCATTTGTCGGTGGATTCAGCTATGCGGATGTCCTGGACTCAGCAAAAGGATGGGCAGGTGTAATAAGATTCAATAAAAGACTCTGGGAGGAATTTCAGGATTTCTACAGCAGAAAAGATACATTCAGTCTCGGCGTGTGTAATGGATGCCAGCTCCTGGCGCTGCTTGGGTGGGTGCCGTGGCAGGGTATCGATGATACAATACAGCCAAGATTCATTCATAACACGTCAGGACGGTTTGAATCCCGTTTTTCAACGGTGAGGATTTTACCAAGTCCCTCAATTATGCTGAGAGGGATGGAAGGCTCTATTTTGGGTATCTGGGTTGCGCATGGTGAAGGACGGGCTTATTTCCATGATAAAACGATTCTCAGGAAAATAGAGGAAGATAACCTGGCACCGGTACGCTATGTTGATGATAATGGTGATATTACAATGAAATATCCATTTAATCCAAACGGATCTTCCCTTGGTATTGCCGGCTTATGCTCTTCAGACGGCAGGCACCTGGCAATAATGCCACACCCCGAGCGGACATTTCTTAAGTGGCAGTGGGCCTGGATGCCTGAGGATTGGAAGCAGAATCTGGAGGTATCTCCGTGGTTAAGGATGTTCCAGAATGCCAGAGAGTGGTGCAGGAACAAATAACGTATAACCTATAATTTATAATTAAAAGAACTTTTTTGGAGTTTATAATTTTCGACTCATAAAAATGTTATACTATGAGTCTGACGAATATTAATTATTTCGGGCATTTCATTGAATAATATTAATAAATTAATCAAAAAAAGCAAATCCGAGCCTCTCCCCTATTTATCCCTCTCTTCTGACAAATTTCACGAAGAATGTGGAGTATTTGGAGTTTTCAATCATCCCGAAGCTGCAAATCTTACGTATCTGGGACTACATGGCCTTCAGCATCGGGGACAGGAGGGCGCCGGAATTTGTTCCTCTGATAGAAGACAGCTTTACATAGAAAAATCAATGGGCCTTGTAGCGGATATTTTTACTGAAAAAAGAATCAAGCGCCTTTCAGGAGATATATCCATAGGACATAATCGCTATTCAACTGCAGGTACGAGTTCTTTTAAGAATGTCCAGCCTATTATGGTCAATTTTTCTTTAGGATCCCTTGCAATAGCACATAACGGAAATCTTGTGAATGCACTTGAGCTAAAAAATGATTTAGAGTCAAAAGGGGCGATATTCCAGTCAACATCAGACAGTGAGGTGATTGTTCACTTGATTGCGAGCTCAAGAGCGGGTGGACTTTATGAACGGCTTATAGATACTGCAAAGAAGCTTTCCGGGGCTTTCAGTCTTTTGTTAATGACGGAAAATGAGCTTATCGCTATAAGGGATCCCTACGGATTCAGACCTTTAAGTATTGGTAAATATGACGGTGCCTATGTTTTGGCATCTGAGACATGTGCGTTTGACCTCATAGGTGCAACGTATGAGAGGGATGTTGAGCCTGGAGAAATGGTAATTATAAATAAAGACGGAATAAAATCTATAAGAACCCTCCCTTCCCAGAGACATGCTTTCTGCATTTTTGAATTCATATATTTTTCGAGACCTGACAGCTATATATTTGGAAATCTCAATGTGGATGCAATGAGAAAGGAATTCGGCCGTCAGCTGGCAAGAGAAAATCCTATTGATGCTGATCTCGTTGTTCCGGTACCGGATTCAGGAGTATCTGCGGCACTGGGATATTCAGAAGAAAGCAATATGCCATTTGATTTCGGATTAATAAGAAATCACTATGTTGGCCGAACATTTATAGAACCCCGGCAATCAATAAGGCATTTCGGGGTAAAGATAAAATTGAATCCCGTTCGAAAACTTCTGGAAGGTAAACGAATATTGGTAATTGATGACTCGATTGTCAGAGGAACCACGAGCAAGAAGATTGTAAAAATGATACGAGAGGGCGGTGGAGCAAAAGAGGTGCATATTAGGATAAGCTCTCCCCCTACTATAGGGCCGTGTTTTTATGGTATCGACACACCTACAAGAAAAGAACTCATAGCATCAACCCACAGCCTTGATGAAACAAGAAAATATATCACCTCTGATTCCCTCCGGTATTTAAGTCTTGAAGGTTTATTAGAGGTGGTCCCAAACTCCAAACAATACTGTACTGCATGCTTTGATGACAACTATCCGGTTTTCACCCGGCAGGAAAAAATAGAGCAAATAGAGCTTTTTGCTTAGTTATCAGAAGCTCTTATTGTAATTGCAGTCTATCACAAAAACATCACCGGCTACTCGTGTACCAGGATCGCCCGTAGCAATGGCAGTAAAGCATGGATTTTGTGCAGTACCCCATGTAGGAGGAGATGTAATCGGTGTATCTACGGCAACATTCTGAACTATCTGGTAACTATATTTTGTGTCTTGCCCGGGTTGAAACCCCGGCAGCAACGCCTGTATAGCGGCAGCATCCGCTGCTGATGCTGTATATTGTGCATTTTCTGAAAAAAACTGTTCCTCAAGTAGCCTTAAGGCTTCCAGATTTTTAACTGCCTCCGTCCTTGCAGCCTTCTTTTGCTGGCCAACATAGGCGGGAACTGCTACCATGGCAAGGATGCTGATTATTGCAATTACCGTGAGTAACTCAACCAGGGTAAATCCTCTGTGGTCTTTCATAATCTGCTGCCTCCTTTAATTTTTATTATTTCCTTCCCATTTAATCTGCGCTTATAACCTTCTGCGAAATTATATTGCCGTTATTATCCGTTCCGGAAATAAAGACAAATCTGATTGTTTGATCTTCAGCAGGAGTAAAGCAAAGGGTTATTTGACCGATGTTAGCTCCTGCTATTCCATCACAAGCCGGCTGATCAGCTGCTAATCCGCCATTTATCCAGAGAGGATTAGCACTGTTCCATGGTGATAAATCTGATTTTGACGCGATAAAGGTCGTTATAATGCCGTTTATTGCAAGGTTATTATTATCCAGATCCGGAAGACCGATAAAACCATCACCATTAGAATCTACGTCTATAAGATTTCCTAAAAGGGTGCCGCCTTTTTTAACTGCGTTTATCCATCCCTGTAACTCCGGTGCATTTGAACCTGATGCCCTCTCGATAGCACTTCTTCTGCCTCTTTCTTGTATACCTAAATATGCAGGAATGGAAGTAGCTGTGAGAATGCTGATTATTGCAATAACAATGAGCAGTTCAACTAAGGTAAATCCTTCTTTTTTTTTCAAAGGCATTATATTAAAAAAAGGGGGAGCTTACGCTCCCCCGTTTTTCTATTATTAATCGGCGCTTACGGCTTTTGTGTAGATGGTATTTGGAACATTATCCTGTGAAGAGATAAAAATAGTCTGAATTGCCTGATTTTCCGATGGTGTAAAACAAAGAGTTATTTGACCGACATTAGCTGCGGCTAATGCATCACAGGCCGGCTGATTAGCTGCTATTCCACCACTTATCCATAATGGATTAGCTGAATTCCACGGTGAAACCTGACTCATGGCTGCTGCAGCGGCTACGAATTGGGTCACAACGCCGGTAATAGCAAGAGTCTGGTTATCCATGTCTAATGCATCTACTGCACCATCACCATTTGTATCAACTTCTCTGACAGCTGCCCATAAATCGCCGGGATCTCCTCTTTTTACTGCATTCATCCAGTGCTGCAACTCTTCAAATCCAGACTCGGAGCCTCTGAGTATAGCGCCCCTTCTTCCCTTTTCCTGCATACCTATGTAACCCGGGATCGCGATTGCTGCCAGGATGCCGATAATGGCAACAACTATCAAGAGCTCGATCAAGGTAAAACCTTTTTGTTCTCTGATGTTATTCATTGCTTTGTACATTACGTCCTCCTTTAAGTTTATTTTTAGGTCAATTATGACCTAATTTTAGTTTTTAACGGATATTTTTTGTCCCCCTGCCTTGCTTCTATTTTTTCACCTCCTTATTCAATTATTATTTTTTGTAAAATCTTTTTACATTTGTGTAAGCATTTTTTATGCCAGATAGTAGTTTGCTAAAAAAATCAATATTTACAATAGGTTTTGAAATACATATCTTCAGAGTTCCCAAAAATATAATTAAATAATTTGTCGTTATTGACATTTTTTGTCACTCAGATAATACAGCCTATGAATATCCTTTTTATTCCCCTCTTTGACTCTCTTTTCCATCATTGCTGTAATGTTAACCACCGTCAATCTCAAATCCCCCCTCACCCCCCTTTTCTGAAGGGGGGGAATATTACCCACACAAAACTCGAAAGAACCAAATTTATAAATCTATCTTAGGATCGGTATTTTGGTAGATTTTCTTTAGAAGAATGAAAGCATTTCAAATAATGCAGGCTTTGTGAAAGAAATTATTTTTCGATACCTTAAACGCAATATTAATTGATCGAGTATAAATACTTTTATTCAAAGCCGTATGCCCAATGTAATAATAAATATATCGAGTTAAATAATTTATTGAGCAATGTCTGCATTATTTGGGTTAGCAAAAAGAAAGATATTTCTGTTGGTGTTTAAAATGAGAAAAGGTCCACGACTCATTGAGGGGTCGAGGGTGGATTTTTGAAAGGGGAATTATTTCTTGTTGAATTCATCCATCTTCGCCGCAAGATTCCTCCAGTTGCAGGCGCGCAGTTCTTTGACCATTTTGTGAAATGCCCCTGTCTCGACAATCTTGATTCGTTCCGAATCTTTTTCTACTCCATGAAAGGGAAGCATGATAAAAAATGCCTGGTCAACATATCTCTTTACCGGATCCATTACGTCTTCACGTCTTGAGTAATAGGGATCTTCACCTTCTTTACAAGGCATGCCGTAAACATTAAACTGCCTGCAGGCCATTGGCCTCATTGGATGTATCGAACAGGCTCCTTTAATAAGAAAAGGGCAGGGGCTATTCATCTTGACATTATCGAGCTGACTCTTGAGAATTTCCCGCTCAGGGCCTGACGTTTTTTCCGTCACATACCAGGAGATGCCTACGATTTCCAGTGGATAAATGGGAATATCCTTATGTGTACTGCAACAGTTTGAGCAACCTTTATGGCAGGCTAACTGTCTTCCTTTCTTTTGCTCGGACTGAATTGCTTTGGCAACACCCTTGTCTACTATGTAATAAGCGTCCAAAAGTACCGTAAGCCATGAGCGTTTCTTTTCATCCTGAGGAAATGAAAGCCTCTTGACTTTACCAAAACCGCTCTTATGTTTTTTCTTTTTGGGCATGTCCTCATCTGAAAATACAATATCAAATCCCCCTTTTACAATAACATTTCTTAACTTAAACACTCATGACCCAAATGGGCACCACGAAGAATGAAAATGGGTTTGTCTGTCATTCCCCGACTTGCCCTGTACCATCTAGTTCAGAACTTGATCGGGGAATTCAGACGCCGTCCCCGCGAAAGTGGGACACCACGTGGGGCAACAGTGGTATACACCACGTTGTGTACCATATCCCACTGTGGCGGGGAGCCAGATATAGGAAATGGATTCCCGTTTACCAGGCTGTTGAAGAAACCGTTTTCGCTGTCATTTCGAACGAAGTGAGAAATCTTGATTTTTGCAATATCAATAAGTTACAAGATTCCTCGTCGTCTTTCGTCTCCTCGGAATGACAATTTTAGTAGTTCTGCAACAGCTTGTTGTTACACGGGAATGACATTTTCGGATTAAAATGCAGTTAGATAATGTCCCGATATGTCGGGATTGGAAGAAAATTTATTTCTCGACCTGCCTATCGCCTGCCGGCAGGCAGGGCAGACAGGTACCTTAACCGTCAGACATTCTTGAGGTCGAATCGACTATGCATTTTTGCGGTGAATAAAATATTTCAATTAGGACACGGGATATTAGTCAAAAAAGCAGTTCTATAATCTCTTTTAATTGACATATTGGAATAATTCAGATTATGTATAACAACCTTGGATATTCCATTGAGTGTAGTTCTGTCTAAAAGTATATGACTCTTACCGATACTCAAATTTGTATCACCTTTTGATGTATGAGTAGCTGTTAACAAAATATTATTACCATATATCTCAGCATTACCCCGGATGATTTGAGAGTTATCGTAATAAGTCTTGCCTGTCACGCTATAATGCCCGTCTACAATATGTGATAATCCAAACTTGGCGATACCCAACATGGTTCCGTCTTGCATTCCAACTTTAAAGCAATGCTCTTCAACTTCATTTATTGCCTCGATTAAGGGAATTGTTTCCTCAAATTTCAGGCATTCATAATTGTCGCTGACAACACGTAACTTTGCATGCTCCTTGTCATAACATCCAAATACCTTTTCAGCATTTCCTTTACCTGGCAATCCTGTAATTGCCAGAAATGTAAGGATAGTTAATAGTACTATATTTGCTTTTGTCATTTTTTCCCTCCTAGTTTGTTTTAACCTAACCGGATCAAGCATGGAATCACAAAATTCGCGTTAAGGTCATATTCTTGTTCTTTAGATAGAGCAAATACAATGCCTTAAATGTAACCGGTTGATTTTAAAAGAAACTGAATAAATCAGCACTATAAAAAGTGTTAAATTTTGAAACTTATGTGAAACATTCCTAACACTGAAATATAACTCTTTGAGGTTGTCATCTTCGGCTCAAACTCATTAAAATATCATGGAGATTTAGCTGTCAGCTTTCAGGGATCAGCTGTCAGAAAAATAATGAAAACAATGCAACAAATTATTCTTGCAGAGCCGGGGAAAATTGAAATAAGAAATGTCCCAATTCCTGAACCATCTGATGGTGAAATAGTCATCAGGGTAAACACAGCCCTTACCTGCGGAACGGATTTAAAGGCCTATATTCATGGGCATACACTTATCCCGATGCCAGGGCCGTTTGGGCATGAATATTCTGGAACAATAGCAAGAGTTGGAAGAGGCGTTCAGGGTTTTAAAAAAGGCGATACTGTTATGGGAGTACACAGCGCTCCCTGCAACAATTGCACATATTGTAAAAAAGGATTTTATAACCTTTGCGAAGTAATAATGAACAAGAAGGCACTTGGTGCTTTCTCTGAGTATTTACTCCTACCTGCCCATGTAGTTAAACAGAATCTCTTTCATAAACCAGAAAGCCTTACCTTTAAAGAAGCTGCACTCCTTGAGCCTTTTTCATGTGTTATTCATACCTACAGAAAATTGATGTATAAAAAAATGGATGACAGGGATGGAGGATTAATGGATGAAATCAAGACTGCTTTGGTAACAGGTGCGGGACCTATCGGGCTTATGCATCTGGCTTATCTGAAAATGAAAGGGATAAGAGTTATTGTTTCTGACTTTTTTGATAACAGGCTTTCATTAGCTGCGAATATGGGTGCTGACAGGATTGCCGCGCCGGATGATACGGAAAATGAAGTAAAAGAGGCTTCAGATGATATTGGTGTCGATCTGGTAATTGAATGTACGGGTCAACCAAGTGTATGGGAAAGGGCAGTACATTACGTAAGAAGAGGTGGTACGGTTGTGCTCTTTGGCGGGTGTCCGTCAGGAACGTTCGTGAGTTATGAAGCACATAGACTCCATTATAATGAAATAACTCTTCTCGGTTCTTTTCATTACACACCTCGGGATGTGAAAACTGCATATCAGGCACTTACGGAAAAACATTTAGATTTGTCCATGCTTATCTCAGGGGAATTTCCTCTGCAATCTATTGAAAAAGCGTTCACTCTTTTAAGAGAGGGAAAAGGAATTAAATATGCTTTAAAACCGTGAGAAACCCAAATAATGCAGATACTGCTCAAAAATTTATTTAACTCGATTTATCCCGTAAATAGTAAATATTTTACGGGATGAACTTATTATCAAATTATGCATATGTCTTTGAATTAAAATATGTATAGATACACAGATTAAAAATGCGTTTAAGGTATCGAAAAATAAATTTTTTCCCAACATCTGCATTATTTTAAATATTTTTTGGCTAAATGAGATGAAAGTAGCTAAGCTCTACAGTTTTCATGATATTAGAATAGAAGATATTCCCGTGCCTGAAGTTCGCCCGAATGAAGCATTGTTGAAAGTGAAGGCTTCCGGAATATGTTCTGGTGATGTAATGCCCTGGTATATTGAAGGGAAGGCGCCTCTCGTGCTCGGACATGAGCCTGCCGGAGAAATTATAGAGGTTGGAAAGAATGAAAATGCCTTTCATCAGGGTGACAGGGTATTTGTACACCATCATGCCCCTTGTATGGAATGTTCTTTTTGTAAGCGCGGAGATTACGTCCAATGCGATGTATGGCGCGGATCGAAAATCATCCCCGGTGGAATTGCAGAATATGTGCTTATTCCTGAAGGCAACCTGAAACAGGATACCCTCCGTTTGCCGGACAGTATTAGTTTTGAGGACGGCGTTCTCGTAGAGCCTGCAGCATGTGTAGTAAAATCTCTCAAACGATCCGGGATAAAAAAAGGAGACACCGTGCTGGTTGTCGGCCTCGGTGTAATGGGTATGATGCATGTTCTGCTGGCAACTCACTACGGGGCAGAAAAAGTAATCGGCGCCGATATGGTAGATTTCAGACTGACGAAAGCCAGAGAACTCGGAGCTGATGCTATTGTGAATGTAAGTGAGGAATTCATCAAAGATGCAACGTTATCACTTACTGGCGGTAAAGGTGCTAATATAGTAATTATCTGCCCAAATAGTATCAGGGCCATGATCTCTGGCTTGAAAAGCACTGCTCCCGGTGGAACGGTTATATTTTTTGCTCCTGCTAAACCGGGTGAAAGGCTTACTGTTGATCCAAATTATCTGTATTTTAAAGACATAAATATAGTTACCAGCTACTCCTGCGGGCCCGATGATACAAGGATAGCCTTGGATTTTATCGAAAAAGGCGTGGTAACGGCAGAAAAGCTTGTTACTCATAGATTCAGTATTGATGAAACGGAACCGGCCTACAGGACGGTTGCACAGGCATGGGATTCACTAAAGGTGTTGATAAAGTTTGATTAGATCTTGTGTGATAGAATAAAAATACCATGAAAGTAATTGTCGCAATGAGCGGAGGGGTTGACTCATCCGTTGCTGCGTATGTGCTTAAGAAAAGAGGATTTGACGTAATTGGGCTCAGCTTTGAACTTTGGGATAGGCGAGATATAAAGACTTCCAATGCATGTTGTTCCATTGAAACCATTCAAATTGCAAAATCGGTAGCGAAAAAGCTCGGATTAGAACATTATACAGTAGATGTAAGAGATGACTTTTATAAATATGTTATCGAGGATTTCTGTACCTCCTATATTCAAGGTATCACACCCAATCCCTGCATTCTGTGTAATAAATATATAAAATTTGATTTCCTTCTTAAAAAGGCTGAGGAAATAGGGGCTGATCTGATTGGCACAGGTCACTATGCGAGAATAACGAACAGTTTAGAGTTCGGAGTTCGGAGATCGGAGTTAAAGAATAAAAATAAATCACCTGTAAACCGTAAATTATTACTCAAAGGAATTGATGCTAAAAAGGACCAGTCATATGTTTTATATGTCATGAAGCCGATGGAACTCGCAAAGACTGTATTCCCCATTGGTAGTATGAAAAAAGAGGAGACGCGTGAGATTGCGAGAGAACTTGGACTTGCAGCCGCTCTAAGAGCAGAAAGCCAGGAAATATGTTTTATTGGTGATGATACGTATGTTGATTTTATAAAGAATTTTGCTCCGGATGCATTACAGCCAGGCCCTATCGTCAATATGAATGAACAGGTTGTTGGTGAGCACAAAGGTATTGCATTTTACACCATCGGACAGAGAAAAGGGCTCGGGATAGCGTCTCTGAAACCTCATTATGTTGCGAATATAGACCAAAAGGAAAAAACGATCGTTGTTGGTTCAAAAGAAGATGTAATGAAAAAAAGCTTTAAAGTAAGGGAATTAAATTGGATATCCATCGACTACCCTTCAAGCCCGATGAGATGTCATGTTAAAATACGATCAACTATGCAGGAGAGACCAGCCACTGTAAGACCGGAAGATAAGAATAAAATTATAGTAGATTATGACGAGCCACAATGGGCGCCTGCTCCTGGACAGAGTGCTGTTTTTTACGATGGAGAGGCGGTCTTGGGCGGAGGAATAATTGAGGCGGGATTTTTCTAATCCCGACACATCGGGACATTATTTTAAATGCATTTTTGTGGTTAACTTTTTAAAATTTTCATTGTATACTTATACGGTATGCCTAAATATAAAATAGGATGCAGTGGGTTCTTATACGACTCGTGGAGGGGGGCATTTTATCCTGAGGATCTTCCACATAAAAACTGGTTGTCCTTTTATATGGAGAAATTCAACACTGTTGAATTAAATGTCACCTTTTACCGGCTTTTGAAAAAAGAGGCGTTTGAAAGATGGTATAAAGAAACGCCGCCTGGTTTTACATTCTGTCTAAAAGGCAGCCGCTTTATATCTCACGTTAAAAAGCTCAAAGATGTTGAGCTGCCGCTTTCAACTTTCTTTAATGCCACAGCTCCTCTGCTGGAAAAATTGGAGGTAGCCTTATGGCAGTTACCTCCGAATTTGAAAATAAATATGAAGAACCTTGAGGATTTTGTTGAAAACTTAAAAAAATATCCTGTCCGCCATGTCTTTGAGTTTAGACATAAAAGCTGGCTTGTGAAAAAGGTTTTTAATCTTCTGTCTGCTTCAAATATAGCCTTATGTATGGCTGACTGGCCAGAATTTATTGATGAATTACCGCTAACAGCGGATTTTATATATATCCGCAGGCATGGTGAAAGGGGTAGCTATGCAACAAATTATACAACCGAACAGTTGAAAAAGGATGCAAAAAGAATAAAGGGTTATCTAAAATTAGGCAAAGATGTATATTTTTATTTTAACAACGATGCCTTTGCATATGCGCCAAAAAATGCACTTGAACTTAAGATAATTCTAGATAAAACGCTTCCAAAGACATTAAAGGAGAGTGCAGAGCCATTGAGAATCAAAACCAAGAAAGTTAAGGCCAAAAAGAAAAAGTTAAAAAAGAGGAAGCCTTCTACTAAGAAAAAGGTTACGAAGAAGAAAACTACCCCAAAGGCAGTAAAAAAGGTCGGGAGAAAGGCCGCTAAAAAGACATCAAAAAAGGCTACACCCAAGACTGCAAAAAAACCAACCAAAAAAACAGCGAGGAAAATAACTAGGAAGCCCACGAGGAAACCCATCAAAAAAATCACTAAAAAAGCTACTAAGAAAACCACCAAAAGAACTACCAAGAAAAAGTAATAACAACAAGTCTTCGAATGCCAAGCAAAAAATAAAATTCAAGGATTCGAGGGGTCTAGGAGTCGAGGATTCAAGTGATGATTAATTTTTTTTATTTAATTTAACTCGAACCCATGAACCCTTGAATCCTAGAATCCTTTTTAATAATTAATTTGAGCTTTGCCATTTAACATTATTACAATAACATTGGAACATAGTTCACTATGAATTAAGCAGATTGAATACCTTATGAATACTGCAGACATACATAAGACAATTCCTGTTTTGAGAAAGCAGGTAAGAAGCCTTAGTTTGCCCTGGCTTGAAAATATGGTTCAACAATCATCTCAGCGTAGAGACCCCTTTAAAGTACTCGTTTCTTGCATACTAAGCCTAAGAACCCAGGATAAAACTACAGGCAATGCATCAGCGCGACTTTTTAAATTAGCGCCGGATGTAAAAACTATGTCAAGGCTCACCGTTAAAACAATAGAGAGAGCAATTTATCCGGTTGGTTTTTATAGAACCAAGGCAGGGAGATTAAAGGAACTATGCAAGGTACTCATAGAAAATTACCGTTCAAAAGTTCCTGATGATTTGGACGAACTGCTTAAACTCAAGGGTGTGGGAAGGAAAACCGCGAATCTCGTAATAACTCTCGGCTACAAAAAGGCTGGTATTTGCGTGGACACCCACGTCCATAGGATAGCCAATAGGTGGGGCTATGTTAAAACAAAAACTCCGGAAGAGACAGAGATTGAACTAAGAAAAAAACTGCCTAAAAATTACTGGCTTGAGATAAACGGTCTTCTCGTTGCTTTCGGACAGGGAATATGCAGGCCTCTTTCTCCTTTTTGCAGTAAATGCAGCATTAATAGATTTTGTGATAAGGTAGGCGTAAAGAATCTTCGATAGATCTTGAGGTGGTATACTTGAAATATGCATAATCAGCAAATTGCAAAAATCTTCAATGAGATTGCAGATATCCTCGAAATAAAGGGTGATAATCCTTTTAGAATAAGGGCTTATCGAAGGGCTGCCCAGAATATAGACGGACTTTTAAAGGATGTATCTGAGATATCAAAGGAAGAACTGATGAACATTCCCGGTATTGGTGCTGATCTTGCTGATAAAATTCAGGAATATGTTACATCAGGTAGATTGAGCTTCTATGATGAATTACAAAAACAAGTACCGGAAGGGCTCGTTGATCTTTTATCTGTTCCGGGGCTTGGCCCCAGGACAGCAAAGTTGCTTTTTGACAAACTCAACATAAAAGATATTAATGATCTCGAAGAGTATGCGAATAAAGGTAAGCTGAAAGGATTACCGGGCATCCAGGCTAAGACAGAGCAGAATATACTCAAGGGGATCGAAATGATTAAAAGACATTCAGGACGTTTTCCCATAGGTCGAGTCCTGCCTGTTGCTGAAGATATAATGAAGAAACTGAGAGACAACTCACCTGTAAGAGAGTTGATTCTTGCAGGCAGCCTGAGACGCTGGAAGGATACCATAAAAGATATAGATATACTAGCAACCTCAGAGGATCCTAAAAGAGTAATGGATAAATTTATTCATCTCCGTGATGCGAAAGAGATTCTTTTAAAAGGGCCGACAAAGTCGAGCATTATCACAAATGAAGGCATTCAGGTAGATTTAAGGGTAGTCGGCAAGGATTCTTTTGGAGCCGCCCTGTCCTATTTTACCGGAAGCAAGACACATAATATCAGGTTGAGAGACATGGCTGTGAAAAGAGGACTCAAGATAAATGAATATGGTATTTTTGATGTTAAAACAGAAAAGAAACTCGGCGGGAGGGATGAGACTGATATATACAGAATACTTGGACTCCCTTTTATCGCTCCAGAGTTAAGAGAAGATAAAGGGGAGATAGAATGTGCAATCAGAAATAAATTGCCAAGGCTTATAGAATTAAAGGATATCAGAGGAGACCTCCATGTTCACTCAAATTACAGTGATGGGAGCCATGACCTTCAACAACTCATTACTATTGCAAAGAAAAAGGGCTACGAGTATATTGCAGTCACTGACCACTCAAAGGGGCTTGCCGTTGCCGGGGGGATGAGCATCGAAAAAATTTTACAGCAGAATAATATGGTAAAGGCATTAAATAAAAAAACAAAGGGTCTTAAGATCCTTTCAGGTGTTGAGGTAGATATAAGAAGTGACAGTACTTTGGATTACCCGGATGATATTTTGGCAAAGCTTGATATAGTTATTGCCTCCATTCACTCGGGTTTCCGGCAATCAAGCGAGCAATTAACAAAGCGACTCATATCAGCGATGAAGAACCCTTATGTATCAATTATTGCTCATCCGACAGGAAGAATTATAGGGGAGAGGGATGCATATGAAATTGATATGGATGAGGTTTTAAAGACAGCAAAGGATACCGGCACTGCGATGGAGATAAATGCTTATCCTTTCCGGTTAGACTTGAATGATATATATAGTAACAAGGCAAAAGAAATGGGTGTATCTTTGGCTATTAATACTGATGCCCATATTGCATATCAATTTGACTTTATGGCTTATGGAGTTGGTATCGCAAGAAGGGGATGGCTTGAAAGGGAAGATATTCTCAATTCTCTTAGTTACCATATGTTGATGAAAAGATTGAAGAAGAGTAGATACTCTTGAATTCTTCGAGGTTTTTTGGTAAGTTAGCCTGACAGGAGGCAATTATTTATTGACAAATGCACTTAAATATTCACTGGTTACTTCTTTGTTGCCGGTTAAATCACTATCTGTTTGTGTCCTTTATCCGCTGTTCTTTTTTTTATTAATTTCCGCATGTGCCACTGTTCCAAATTCTGAAGACATAAAAAAGGCTGAAGCCTACAACAAGTTAGGGATTTCTTATTTGAACAACGGTCAGCTTAATAGGGCATTTATAGAGTTTCAAAAAGCTATCAAGCTCAATCCAGAAAACAAAGAAACTCTTAATTACCTCGGATATATAAGTGCAAGGTTTAAAAAGTACGAAGAAGCCATAACATATTATAAACGTGCAGTTTCAATTGATCCGCATTACTCCGAGGCGCTCAATAATCTCGGAGTTGCTTACGCGGAGATTGAGAATTGGGATAAGGCAATCAAATATTTTAAGGATGCATTAGGTGATACAACATATCGTACGCCTGAAAGAGCATACTTGAATATGGGATATGCATATTACAGGAAAGGTAATTACCAGAAAGCACAAAATGCCCTTAAAGAAGCCCTTATGAGAAATCCTGTTTTCCCTCGTGCACATTACATTCTCGGTCTTGTATATTTAAAAGTCAGTAAAGATAAGGCTGCAATAGTGGAATTGAAGAAAGCAATAGGAATTGTACCGGATTATATCGACGCACATTGGGAACTTGCGAAAACATACCTCAGGTTGGATATGAAGGGCAAGGCTTTGAAACATTTCGAAGTGGTGGCAGAGAAAGATGATAACTCTGAAAGACGTAGAAAGGCTTTAGAATTCATGGAGATTATTAAATATAAACAAAACAACCTTTAATCATAAACATTGAACCTGTTTATATTTAACTTATAACGTATAACTTGTAACGTATAACTCTTAACTCTAAAATGGATACCCTTGGACGCATTTTAAGAACGGAAAGAGAAAGACAAAAAAGGTCTCTTGAAGACATAGCAAAAAAACTGAAAATAAATATTGAATATTTAAAGGCTATAGAAGATGACAACTATCGACTACTCCCTGCCGAGGTATTTACCAAGGCTTATTTGCGCTTATATGCTGATTCGCTGGGAATTGAAGGTGGTGATATACTAAACTTATTTCAAAGCCAAATGGAATCAAGCATTATTAAGAAGCCAACACGTCCCGAAAAGAAAGCTGTCCTTCCCCCGTTAGAGAAAATATTTTTAATGTGGTTAACGTACAGACCTGTAATTATAATTATTGTTGTTTCTGCCTTTGTTATTTTATCTTTTGCCATAATCATGAAATATAAGGAGCAGAAGTCTATTGAGAAATTTGCCAACACAGTCAAAGGGTCAGAAATTGTTGAAGAAAGTATAAAAGAAAAAATGTCCCTCACGATAAAAGCCGTAGAACTTACATGGGTATCAGTAAGTACGGACAATAGAAAGCCGGAAGAGTGGCTTCTCAGAGCAGGAGGAACGGTAACAGTAACAGCATGGAAAAAATTTGTTGTTAAGATAGGCAATGCAGGTGGTTCAAGACTTATATTTAATAACAGGGATATTGGAGAGCTCGGTCCCCCGGGAAAAGTAGTAGATATCGTTTTACCATAAAACAGCAGCTAATTAAACGTCTCGGATATTCACTTATTCCAGTATTCCAATTGCGGAGCGAAGCGGAGCTAAGGTCATAAAGGTATTGACAAAGGCTCATGGCTGCTGGTATCTTTCTTCATCGATGTTTTTTAAAATAGCTTGTTATGAAACGAAAGGAGAGAATTCATGACAAAAGCAGAACTTATTGATTCAGTTGCAGTCGGAGCCAAAATATCAAAGGCTTCTGCTTCAAAGGCTATTGATTCTTTTACCGGTTCAATTACAAAAACGCTGAAAAAAGGTGGCAAGGTAACCCTTGTGGGCTTTGGTACTTTTTCTGTTTCCAGGAGAAAGGCCAGAATGGGCCGCAATCCAAGAACTGGTGAAGCCGTTAAGATTCCTGCTGCAAAAGCCCCAAAGTTTTCTGCTGGTAAGGCCCTTAAAAGAGCAATAAAATAAAGGTATCATATTTCAAGGAGTCCCAACGTATACGGGGCTCCTTGAAACTTCTGCTTGTCAAGAAAAAGGAAGTTGGAGTCTCTGTATTTTTGTTGATATCCCTGTCTTTGGATTAATCTCCAATACAACACAAGACAGCATAGATGCTCCTGATGCTATTTCAAACCGGGTTGGTATCTGGGTAAGAAATTTATTTATTATCTGCTCTTTTCTTACCCCTATAATTGAATTTACAGGGCCTGTCATCCCGACATCTGTAATAAATGCTGTTCCTTGAGGAAGTATTTTTTCATCCGCTGTTTGAACATGGGTATGTGTACCAATAACAGCGCTTACCTTTCCATCAAGAAACCAGCCTATTGCAGATTTTTCAGAAGTTGCTTCAGCATGGAAATCAACTATAATAAGCTTGGTTTGTTCCTTTAATGCCGGCAGCACTCTGTCTGCAATCCTGAATGGACAGTCAAGTTGTTTCATGAATACCCTGCCGGAGAGATTGAGAACTGCAATTTTTTCTCCATCTGGGGCATTCATAATGATACTTCCATATCCTGGAACGTTCTCGGGATAATTGGCGGGTCTTAATAATCGGCTTTCTTTCTTGATATATGTAGCTGCTTCTTTTTTGTCCCAGATATGATTGCCTGAGGTAAGAACATTAACACCGGCAGAAAGAATCTCTTCACCGATGGATTCTGTTATTCCAAAACCGCCGGCAGCATTTTCAACATTGGCAATTACAAAATCGATCTTTAATTTATGAACAATACCAGGCAGTCCCTCTTTCAGCGCCCTTCTTCCGGGTTTTCCAACAATATCTCCGATAAATAGTACTTTCATAATTTAAGAAACCCAGATGATCACAGATGAAAAGACGCTGATGATCGAAGACTATCTGTGATCATCTGGAACCTACATTGAGCGATTTAATTTCATAAAGATGTGCAAGGCAGGTGAAAAAATACAGAGCGATACCTTTGTGCAGGTATTGTCATGCTTTTATAATCCTCACTCTTTAAGTGAAAGACTAAATAGAGCAGTAAGACAATTCCAATATCCAATCGCATTATGAATTTTTGAACCTGCATTGCACATCTAGTCATATGAGAATCGCTCAATGTAGGTGGAAGCAATCTGTGATAATTTGCGTTTATTACTTTGCATATTCCACATATCTGGATTCTCTTATTACTGTGACTTTGATCTGGCCTGGATACGTCATTTCACCTTCGATTTTCTTTGCTAATTCTCTTGAAATCTGAGCACATACTTCATCACTTACTTCCTCGGGTTTAACAATAATTCTCACTTCTCTTCCTGCTTGTATAGCATAGGATTTATTTACTCCGTTAATAGATGTAGCTATTTCTTCCAGTTTCTCAACCCGTTTTAAATAATCCTCCAAGGTTTCTTTTCTTGCACCCGGTCTTGCAGCAGAAAGGGCATCAGCTGCAGCTACAAGTGATGCCTCAACTGTAGCCGGGTCTCCTTCTCCATGGTGAACCTGGATGGCGTTAACTACCTTGAAGTTTTCTCCATATTTCTTGGCTGTTTCCGCTCCAATTGACTGGTGCGAACCTTCAATTTCGTAGTCAACGGCTTTACCAATGTCGTGGAGAATTCCTGCCCTTTTTGCAAGCTTCAAATCCACTCTGAGTTCACCTGCCAGTGTGCCTGATAGGTATGCTACTTCTTTTGAATGCTGGAGGACATTTTGACCGTAAGAGGTTCTGTATTTCAATCTTCCTATTAACTTAACAAGTTCGGGGTGTATCCCGTGAAGCCCGAGATCAAAAACTGCCCTTTCCCCTTCTTCTTTTATAATTGCTTCAATTTCTTTTTTGACTTTTTCGACAATTTCTTCAATTCTCGTAGGGTGTATTCTTCCATCGCTGATAAGACGTTCCAGGGAAATTCTCCCTATTTCTCTTCTGACAGGATCAAAACATGACAGCAGAACTGTTTCAGGGGTGTCGTCAATAATAAACTCAACACCAGTAACGGCTTCAAGTGTCCTGATATTCCTTCCTTCTCTTCCTATGATTCTTCCCTTCATCTCGTCGTTTGGGAGGGTGACAGCAGAAATAGTGTTGTCGCTGACAAATTCACTGGAATATCGTTGGACGGCTAAACTCAATATTTCCTTGGATTTTCTATCTGCTGTCTCCAAAGCTTCCTCTTCTATGCGTTTTGCTATCTTTGCAGCCTCAAATCGTGATTCCTCTTCAACTCTCTTTAAAAGCATTTTTCTTGCATCTTCAACACTTAAATTTGAAATATGCTCAAGCACCTCCTTTTGCCTATTGAGAAGCTTTTCATAATTTCGTTCTTTTTCCTGCAATGACTTTTCCCGGTTGTTCAAATCCCTTTCTCTCCTGTTAAAATTGTACTCTTTCTTGTCAAGCTGTTCCAACTTTCGATCAAACATCTCCTCTCTTTGCCGAAGTCTTTTGTCAAGCTGGTTAAGTTCTGAGCGACGTTCTCGTAATTCTCTCTCAGTCTCAGCTTTTAAGCGAAGGTTTGCATCCTTCGCTTCCAACTGAGCTTCCTTTTTAATGGTATTAGCTTCTTTTTGAGCGTCGTGCAGAAGTTTCTGAGCTTCTTGCTTCACTTCGTTTAATTTTTTGTCTGTACGTATTTTGTAATAAAAGAATGACAGAACAAAGCCAACGACAAGTCCTGCAGCCAGAACAACATAGAGATATACTGTACTGATCATTGTCTGCTCCTCCTTTTCCATAGCCTTTTCTTGTAAATTTTTTCATATCCTTGATCAGAAGGGAAAAAGAAAGTCTTGTTGCCCGTGATATATTGTTGATCTGTATAGTGTCCCTTATAATTATGAGGATACTTGTATCCAATGCCGGCTCCGAGACGGGATGCCCCTTTATAACTGGCGCTTTTCAAATGCGCTGGTACCGGCTCAAGGCTTTCATCCCTAATGTTTGACAAGGCATTTTCAATTCCCTTGTATGACGAATTACTTTTCGGGGCCATTGCTATATATAGGGCTGCCTGTGCTAACGGGATTCGTCCCTCCGGCATACCAATTGATTCAACTGCGTGAAAAGATGCAACTGCTATTTGAAGTGCCCTGGGATCTGCATTCCCTACATCTTCAGAAGCACAGATAATTATTCTTCGAGCTACATAAAGAGGATCCTCTCCAGATTCTATCATCTTTGCCAACCAGTATAAGACAGCATCAGGGTCTCCACCCCGCATACTTTTTATAAAGGCTGAAATTGTATCGTAGTGTTCATCTTCGCTGTAATAAAGTGACTTTTTCTGGAGGACTTCTCTTGCCAGCTCAATATCGTAACTGGAACGATTTGTACTTTTTATTATAAAAACTCCCATCTCAAGTGTATTCAGTGCCCTTCTTGCATCGCCCTCTGAAACTTTTGCAATGAAGTCAAGAGCATCAGGTTCTAATTTTATGTTTAATCCCCCAACCCCGTTTTCTTTATCTTGCAAAGCCCTTTTGAGCAAGGTTTTTATTTCAGATTTGTGTAAGGGGAAAAATTGAAATATCATTGATCTTGATGAAAGAGGGGGTATGATAGAAAAAAAGGGGTTTTGGGTAGAGGCACCGATTAATGTTACCGTACCGTTTTCGACATCGGGCAACAGCGCATCCTGCTGAAGTTTATTGAATCTGTGAATTTCATCAATAAAAAGTATAGCCCTATTGGCTTTTCTTGCATCTTTTAATGCCTCTTTTATGTCCCCAATTCCTGAGATGACCGCATTTAAAGATGTAAAAAAAGCCTGGGTCTTTTTAGCAATTATGTGTGCAAGAGCAGTTTTGCCTGTACCGGGAGGACCATAGAGAATAAGCGAAACAATTGAATCTCTTTCAATAGCTTCTCTGAGGGGTTTACCGTGCCCCAATATATGTAGTTGCCCGACAAATTCATCCAAGTTGCGGGGTTGCATCCTCCAAGCAAGGGGAGCTCCTCTTTCTGATTTAAATAGTACCATTTCATCGCCAGAGTTTTTCTCTGGTCCCCTAGACGCAGAGTGCGGCAACCTTATGAAAGGCTAATGACAGAAAAAATTAAAAAATGGCAGGATGAGAGTGTATGGTATTTTAGAATCTATACGGTTAACCTCGTTTAAATCCCTTTGTAACAAAAGAATTTTTGAGAGAAATAAAAAAATATAGAAACTTTTACGAGGTGTTAGAATTTTATTGTTGTTTTTATAAATATCCATGCCAGAGAAACTCTAACTGTCAAAGCTAAAATTAAGTTTAGTACCGCAACTGCGAAATTAAGAGACCCACCTTGCCGTGTAGAAACAAACTTGAATCCCTTTTTTAAAGGTGGGCGCCTTGAAAGCAAGATCAGGCATAATCCCCGAACCCTTGAACCAGATCGTACAAGGTGAAACTTCGGAGAGCTCAACACTTACTTTACGCTGGCTCCCTAAATATTTAATGTCGGAATAAGTTACGCTTCCTATCACAAACAAGGCAGGCAAACCCTCCTTTTTTATTTTATAACAAAAAGAAGTTTATTTATCAAGTATAAAGCTCGGTTGGAATTTCATGTCCCAATTGTTGCTTAATATTCAAATAGTTGCGTAATATTTAAAAAGATAAGCCCTCTCTTGCTAAATATTTTTTTCTTCTTTCGTGGTTTGGTTGAAAGGTTGAAATGTTTAATGCTGTTTTTTTTACATAACCCCGAAATTTATAAGAATATTTTTAAGTTTTTCCTTGTTTTCACTGCTCATTGGACAAAGCGGCAACCTCAGTTCTTCCTCTATTTTTCCCATAAGACTGAGGGCGGTTTTTACAGGTATGGGATTTGTCTCTATAAACATGCCTTTGTTTAATGGTTCAAGTTTATAATGTAATTTCCTTGCTTCCTCTATATTTCCATCTTCCATTGCATTACACATCTGAGAGACATATTTTGGAGATACATTGGCCGAAACAGATATTGTCCCTTTTCCCCCAAGGGCCATCAAGGTGAAGGTTGTAAAATCATCTCCTGACAGGACGGTTATACTGCCACCACAGATACGTAGTATCTCACTTACCTGTGCCATGTTTCCTGATGCTTCTTTTATTGCTACTATATTGTCTATTTCAGCCAACCTTGCAACAGTTTGAGGGAGCATATTTAGCGCGGTACGGCTGGGAACATTGTAGAGAACGATAGGAATATCAACAGATTCTGCAACAGCCTTATAGTGTCTGTAAAGGCCTTCCTGGGTAGGCTTGTTATAATAAGGCACTACCAAAAGAGCTCCATCAGCTCCCATTTCTTTAGCCTTCTTCGTCATCATTATAGTTTCATCTGTTGAATTTGCTCCGGTACCTGCAATTACCGGTATCCTGTGGTTAACTACCTGAATAGTGAGTTCAATTGCCCTGTAGTGTTCTTCGTAATCCAGGGTTGCTGATTCCCCTGTTGTGCCACATGGCACTATGGCATTCGTTCCTTCCGCGATATGCCATTCAATAAGTTTACTTAAAGCCTTTTCATCTAACTTGTCGTTTTTAAAAGGTGTAACTATTGCAACTATTGAACCTTTAAACATATTCCCTCCTAAGATCTAGAAATTAATTTTAAAATATAAAGTTTATGTTAAATTAATGTTAAGGTCAAGCAAAAAACTGTTCAATTGACACCATCCAAGCATATCTGATATTTTAAGTGAAAATCGATCCTAATTTTCGAGAGTTGGTGAGGTGGTATCCATACGTGTTCGATCTTGGCACACAAGAACTTATCGTGATCTTTATCGTGGCATTTCTGGTTTTTGGTCCTAAAAAATTACCAGAGCTGGGCAGGACGCTTGGAAAGGGAATCAGAGAGCTTAAAGCAGCTATGCGCGGAGTAAAAGAATCTTTTGAAGAAGCAGAAACAGATATATCAGAAGAGATCAAGAAAGCAAAAGATGGCTTTGAAGAATCTGTATACGAATCAATTGAGTCTAATATAAGCAAGAAAGAGGAAGGAATAGAAAGAGAAGGCATCGAACAGGAAAATAAAAACACATCCATGAGTGTTAAGGAGGGAAGTAAGGAAGAAAAAAAAGAAGCGGATAAAGATGGATAAAGCACCCATTACAGAACACCTTGGTGAATTACGAAACAGAATTCTGGTATCCCTGATAGCTGTAACGATAATTTTTGGCATTTGTTTTTATTTTTCTGAATATATTTTCCGTTTATTAATCTCGCCGATTCATACTTCACTTAAATTTTCGCTTGGATATCCATATATCACCATATTACCCGATAAAAACCCGGCCTTACATCTTGTATTCCTTGCGCCGGCAGAGGCAATATGGATGCATATAAAGATTTCATTCATGAGTGCATTTGTAATCAGCTCACCTCTTATTTTTTATGAAGTCTGGAAATTTGTTGCCCCGGGTCTTTTAGAAAGAGAAAAAAAATATGCATTGCCGTTTATTATTACTACAACATTCCTGTTTTTAATTGGAGCGCTTTTTTGCTTTATTATTATCCTTCCTTTTGCAATTAACTTTCTTCTTACCTATAAGACCGAAAATCTTCAGCCAATGCTTTCAGTAGGCAAGTATATAGATTTCTGTTTAAAGTTTATTTTAGCCTTTGGTGCTATTTTTGAATTGCCGGTTGTAACAGTTTTTCTTACAAAGGTGGGTATTGTTACGCCTGAATTTCTTTCAAAGAACAGGAAGTATGCAGTGCTTATTGCATTTGTTCTTGCTGCTTTATTAACACCAACACCGGATGCCTTTAATCAGTCACTTATGGCAATTCCAATGATCGTGTTGTATGAGGCAGGAGTATTGGCATCAAAGATTCTCTGCAGGAAGAAAAAAACTTAATTCTTGCTTCTGGTACCTACTTTTATTTTCTTATATTTATCTTCGCCGATACACTCTTTGGCAAATGCACACCAATCTATACATGTAGGTCCGATCATTCGTGAATTAATTTTTCCACATGATCTACATTTTGTCTCAGTCTCATCACTCCATATCTCTATATCCGCACCGCAGTAACGGCATCTTATATCTTCGGGTACAGGCTGTTTTATTTCCCTGCTGCCAGGGCATTCGTTTTTAAACATCTTTGCCTTTTTCATTATAAAATGACATAAACAATATAATATGACATAAACAATTAAAAGTATATGATATGTGTCATAATGAGCGGTTACCCCCATCCTCAACTTATTCTCACGTGAGAGTTTGTGCTGAAAGTCGCTCAAAAAAGTTGTTGTTAATTCCTTCATGTAGTAATATAGTTCAAGGGTAAAAGGTTTGCGGGGCTTTTTTTTATTAAACTTTTAAATGAATTAAACCGATATATGTATAATCAGAGAATTCATCTGAAATAATTACGCTTTTATAAACCAATATTAATATTCTTGCATTGTCAAAGGCATTTTTAACGTATGACATCAGACTCACAAAAAATCATTGACAATCTTTTCAAAAGACTGATGGAAGAGATTTTGCCGGTATTTGAAAAGGGCTTAGTGGACGGTAAGGTTCTTTTCTCAAATCCACATATTGTTGAGTGTTGGAAAGTTCTTGATTGTAAATCAACTGATTGTCCTATATACAATAGTAATTCTAAACCGGTACGTTGCTGGCAGTTTGCAGGCACCTACTGTAATGATAAATATCAGGGAAGTTTTATGCAGAAGTATGAAGAATGTTACAATTGCAAGGCATTTAAAGATTCTTGTCCGACAATTGTTGAAGAAATAGGGGAACACTTGAATAACATGATTTTTTTGCTCAATAAAAAAGAACAAAAGATATTAGGAGATAAACAGCACATCGAGCGTCTTAATCAGAAGCTATCCAATCTTTTGAAAAAGCTTCATGAAAAGAGCAGAGAAATCCAAGAAATAATGATAACTGATAATCTCACGAGATTGTACAATAGACATCATCTGGCCACCGTGCTGGAAGATGAAATTGCCCGATGCCAGAGATATAGTCATTCGCTTGCCATAATGATGATAGATATAGATAACTTTAGAAGTTTCAATGATGATTATGGAGAACTCGCAGGTGACAGAATGCTGGCATTTGCAGGAACTCTTATAAAAGAGAACATAAGAAAATTCGACCGAGCGTTCAGATATGGTGGAGAGGAATTTGTGGTGGTTCTTCCTGAAACTGATTTGACTTTAGCATACATAGTTGCTGAAAGAATAAGAAAGAGTTTTCAAAATAAATCATTTGCAGTCAGCAGGAAGGAAGGTACATCAGAAGAATTCGCATCGCGTACAATGAGCATCGGTATTACGTCAACGTTTACTTATGCGACAAATACTATTGAAATTGAAGAGTTGATAAATCAGACAGATGAAGCCCTTTCTCAGGCAAAAGAAAAGGGTGGTAATTTAAGCGTGAGATATAAATGATAAAAAATTATCTTATCAAACCTTGATCCAGCAATCAGAGTGTTGAATAGAAGAATCTAATATTTCTGTTAACTCTTCTTCTAAAAATGAATTCCTGGCTTCTAGCTCCTCGAGCAATCTTCTGGGAATCACCACTGAGCATAATTTATCATTCTTGATTAACTGAAACTTATAAGCT
>CAYFXR010000273.1:0-2095 GCA_964347155.1 uncultured Nitrospiraceae bacterium
TTCTCTATAATACTGTCACGCTTTTGCTCAATGATCGAGGCATATCTGGATAGTATCCGAGTTTTACGGCTGCATAATACGAAAATAATTGGAGCGGTACAATGTAGGGAATTGGAGACAAAACGGGAGGTATACTTGGGATGCTTATCGAATGATCTGAAAGTTCTTTAATTTTATGATCGTTTTCGTCGATAACAGCAATGATAGTGCCTTCCCGTGCTTTCATTTCCATTATGTTTCCAATAATATGATCATGTGTTTCGTCAGGAGGAGCAATAAACATTATTGGGAATCCGGGAGTAATGAGGGCAATAGGTCCATGCTTACTTTCGCCCGCTGGGTACGCCTCAGCATGAATATAGGAGATCTCCTTCAGTTTTAAGGATCCTTCAGCAGCCGTAGTGGTGCTAATACCACGTCCCAAGAAAAGAAAATTGGGTTCGGAGGCATAACTCTCAGCCAATCGTTTAACTTTTTCTTCTTCCTTTGTTATGACTGTTTGCACAAGATTTGGCAGATTGTAAAGAGCATTTTGCAAATTAGTTATCCTCGGTGTATCTAAACATTGCCTTCGTTGAGAAAATTTTAGAGCAAGCATGGAAAGTGTAGCAACTTGTGTTGTGAATGTTTTAGTGGCAGCTACTCCTATTTCAGGTCCCGCCTGAGTATAAATGACATGATCAGAAAGACGTGTTATAGAGGAACCAACTGTATTGACAATGGAGATAATGGTTGCGTTCCGCTCTTTTACAAAGTTAAGCGTCCTTATAGTATCAGCAGTTTCACCAGATTGGCTCACAGCTATTACATAGGAGTTGGATGGGAATGAAGGTCCAACTGCTTCTGGGAATTCCGACGATAAGATAGCTGTAGGAAAGACATTGCATAACTGTGAAAAAAGGTATCTTGCGGTAAGAGCTGCGTGAAACGAGGTGCCAGCAGCTGTAATAAAGATCTGGGGTGCTTCATCAAGTACTTGAGCAATTTTTTCCAGATGTTCAGGACGTTGCCGTAACGTATCACGCAGGGCTTTTGGTTGTTCGTGGATCTCTTTTAGCATAAAATAGGAATATCCGCCTTTTGACGCCATTTCAGGAGTCCAATTAATAGTAGTAATGTCCTTGGAAAGCATTTTCTCAGTAGAAATAGAAAAAATTTGGTATTCGTTAGGTGTGAGAACCGCTAATTCGTCATCGTGAAGTATTATTGCTTTATTGGTCATGGGTAAGAAAGCAGGAATATCGGATGCACAAAAAAGTCCTTGATTCCCGATACCCAAGACAAGTGGACTGCCATTTCTGGCACATATAATTTTTCTTGGCTCCGCTGCTGAAATGATGGTTAAAGCATAGGACCCTTTCACACGTTTTAAAGCCTGAAATGTGCTCTCTTTCAAACTCAAACCTTGTTCAAAGAATTCTTCTATGAGATGTGGAATTACTTCGGTATCAGTATCAGACTTAAAGTGGTGTCCTCTTTCTTTTAACTCCTTACGCAATTCTACAAAGTTCTCGATAATGCCATTATGATTAACTGCGATCATATCTTTGCAGTCTGTATGAGGATGCGCATTTTCCTTTGTAGGGATTCCATGAGTCGCCCATCGCGTGTGTGCAATCCCGATACTGCCTGGCAGTTCATCAAGGTTAAGTCTTTCATTTACAACATCAATTTTTCCTTTATCTTTCTTTAAAATCATATGTGCGTCTGAAATGGTAGCCATACCAACGGAATCATAACCTCGATACTCAAGGCGTTTAAGTGATTCTCGAAGCAGAGACGCCACATTGCCTTGGTTAAAAACAATACCCACAACGCCGCACATTAATTTTGACTCCGTTCTAATAATAGTTAAAGGATTTGAATAAAGGGGAACTTTGAAATGACTTTATAAATATATAGATTGCCATTCTTAAATCAAATAAATGACATTGTTTTACCATCTTTAACGAATGTCAAGAGCAAGATGCCTTTTCCAATTTTTTAACTTTATCGGCGGGAAGTCTCCTTCCGACAAGGAGGGGATGAAAGCCGACGGCTTTTTATAGTCTTTTTGGAACCACAATATATGGTACGACGAGTGTACCCGTAATGA
>CAYFXR010000274.1:0-15094 GCA_964347155.1 uncultured Nitrospiraceae bacterium
AAAGAATGTATACGTGGCAACAAAGAGGCATGGGATACTTTTGTAAGTCGATTTTCAAGGCTTATCTACTATTCAATTAGTAAGACCCTGAAATTGCATGCATGTAATATTGAGCAGGAAGATGTGGGGGACATCTACAACGGCATCTTCCTTTCTTTTATGGAGAACAATTACAAAAAGTTAAGGCAATTTGAAGGAAGGGAAGGGTGTACACTCTCGAGCTGGGTCCGGTTAATCACAATCAGGCACACCATAGATTTTCTGAGAAGTCAAAGGCATCATATTTCAATAAATGGTGATAATGATGAAATACGCCCGCTCATAGATACGCTGCAGGACAACAAAGCATCCATTGATGAACGGATAGAGGTGACAGAAACTGAGAGGATTATTAAAGAAACCATTGATACCCTTCCATCGTCAGATCAACTTTTTATGAAGCTTTACTATGAAAAGGAACTGCCCCCGGAGGAGATTGCCGGTATCATGAATGTTTCTGTAAATACAATTTACAGCAAAAAAAACAGGATACGGGAAAAGATAAAAAAAATGTTGGAAGACAAAGGAGCCATTGCAAGAAATTCAGAGTAGCTCCGTCTATTAAATAAGAAGGAATATGTCTGAACGAAAAGGAGTAAAAAATGGATAAGATAGATAAAAAAATAAAACATATATGGAATAAGGTTAAAAAACAGGATTCAGGCATAAAGGGAGAAAATTGCCTGGATGACAAAATGCTCTCCCATTACATTGGTGGTGTACTGAAAAATACTGATAAGGAGAAGGTAGAACAACACATGCTTGAGTGCAATTATTGCCTTGACATGATTCTTTTACATAAGAAGGCGATACAGGATGAAGCGTATGAAGCAGTTCCTGATGTTCCCGTGGTCTGGATGGAAAGGGCGAAGAGCCTTGTTACCGGGAAAGTAGCAGATGCCAAAGCAGGACTGTTTGACATTGTGCTCGAATTTGCAAAGGAAACAATAGAAGTCATTAAAAACACAGGGAATCTTTCAATATCATATGGTGCTGTTCCCGTTCCGGTGAGGGGAGAAAAAAAGACCCTTCCTACCAATCTTGTTACCTTAAGCAGGACTTTTTCTCATATACAGTCGGATCTGGAAGTTGAAAAGGTTGGTGAGGGTAAAGTAAATATGAAGGTTATGACCAAAGATGTCGGGTCTGGTGAACCTGTAAAAGGATTAAGGATAAGCATATTTAATCCACGTCGGGAAATAGCATCTCATATCGCTGAAAATGGAGAGGTCTGTTTTGAAGGTCTCAGGCTCGGAGAATACATTGTAAAGATTAACAGGCCGGATAAGGAAATTGGCCAGATTTCATTGAACATAAAGGGATAAAATAATGCCTGCATATAAATCAAAAAGAGTCTTCTCTTTGGAAATGACGAGAGATAATGGAAGGGTAAAGATTAGTGCATATGAGAAGTCATCTGAAGACGAGAAAACGATTAAGCATTATGAATTCCAGGATATTTGCGACGATGAGATAAGAAAAATGTGTACTGCGGTGGTCGATCTCTTAAACCGTTCAAACAATAAAGGAAAAATAGACAAGCATACGCTCAAGGAATTACAGACTACGGGGCAACTTCTCTATGACAGTCTTTTAACTGTCCGGGTAAAGGAGAAATTAGCCGCGACAAAGACCGAACATCTGATTGTTAGTGTGGATGACCGCTTGGTGCATATACCGTGGGAACTCCTTTTTGATGGTAACAGCTTTCTGTGTCAGAGGTTTAATATGGGCAGGGTGGTCAGTACCAGTCAGAGAATCTCTGAGCCATCGGTCAGAAAAATACAAAAACCTTTAAGGATGCTCATCATTGCAGATCCCAGAAGTGATTTAGAGGCTTCTTATCATGAGGGTGTAGGGTTGAGGAATGAACTGGATAATAACCGTGAAATAATAGGGGTTCACCTGAGAAGCAGCCTTGTGGATGTAAAGTATATAAAGGGAGTGCTTCGGGATTTCGATATTGTACATTATGCCGGACATGCCGATTATGATATAAAAAACCCGTCTAACAGCGGTTTCTTAATGGAGGACGGGAAATTAAAGGCTTCGGATATCATTAATATGATAGGGCCGGCGCCCCTTCCTGCACTGGTCTTTTCCAATGCTTGCAAGTCAGGACATACAGATATGTGGAGGGTAGGGGAATATTATGAAACAGAGATATATGGTCTGGCTAATGCCTTTCTTTTAGCCGGTGTTCAGCATTATATAGGTACCTTCTGGGATGTTCAGGATGAGCCCAGCCTCCATTTTGCCCTGGACTTTTACAGGGGATTGATGGATGGCAAAATGGTTGGTGAGGCTATCAGGAAGGCCAGGATGCACCTGATTGAAAGATACGGGGAAGATACTGTTATATGGGCCAGCTATATGCTCTATGGAGACCCGACCGTTAGATATGTCGACCTTTTGGTTCCTGAGGAGATGGGTGAAATAGGAGAAAGTATAGAAAGGGAAGATGCAGATAGGGAAGAGGAAAAGGTAATGAGGGGTGGAGTCAGGGGTGTGGAAGAAGTGGTTGCATTTCCCTCTAATAAACAGAAATGGATAATAATTGGTTCTGCTTTTCTTCTTGTTTTAGCTATCCTTTATACATTTTCCATCTTTAAAACTGATAAGGGTATTCATCCTATCCAGAAACCGGTCGAGGTCAGTAAAGAATCACCGGAGGCAAAAAAGAAAAGGATTGATGAACTCGTTGCATCCTTGATCGAAAATTATAAAGAAAGTCAAAAAACAGGCGGAAAAGAGATTGTGGATACATTGAAAACCGGATTGCCTACCCTTGTTTTCCTGAATATCAAAGCCTATGGCATGACCGAAGCGGAAAAAGAATATATATTCTTAAGGGTTGCGGATAATTTACAGAACTCAAAGAGGGTTCAGGTCGTGGAAAGGGAAGTCATCGATAGGCTACTTGAAGAACTCAAATTGAGTTCTTCCCAGCTTGCAGATCCGGCAACCGCTTTGAAAATAGGAAGGATATTGTCAGCAAGGATTATATCTACCGGAAGTATCGTAAGAGAGGACAGGGATTGGCTGGTTAGTCTTAGGTTTATAGAGACCGAGACTACCTCCATTAAGGCCGCCCTTACCGAAAGCTTAAAGACAAAAGACAAGGAAGTCGTGGCAGAAAGGCTTGGCACGGATATACTTAAAAAGATAAAAGCAGAATATCCTTTGCAGGGAAAGATTCTGTCTCTTGAAGGAGAGGACGCAGTTTTGAATATAGGCCATAAGGATGGGGTCACTGAAGGGATGAAGATGAAGATTTTTTCTATAAAAGATAGGATAAAGGTAGGAGAAATAGAGATTGCATCGGTGGATGAAAACACGTCTCACGCTAAAATTACCTCGCACATCGGTGAATTGATTGAAGGACTTAATGTTGAGGAACTGCTATGAGAAACACGGTGATTATTTTCTTGATTCTTGTATGTATAGGATGTGCTGTGCAGGAATCTGTACATATAAAAGAAGGAAGGGAATATGGGGTGACCAGTGGTCTGTTCAGGGACCGCTGGTGGAATTATTATGAAAGGGGTCTTTCCTTTGCTGAGGGGGAGTTTTATGAGAAGGCAATTGATGACCTTCAGACCGCCATTGAAAAGAGAAGGGACGACCAGTGGAGGAGCCGCACATACGGTATGCACTTTGTAAATTACTTTCCTCACAGGGAATTAGGAATAATATACTATACATTAAAGGAATATTATAATGCCGAACAGGAACTGGAAGATTCGTTACACACAGCAGAAAGCGCAAAGGCCAAGTATTTTTTAAACAAGACAAGGAAGGCCATTCTTGAAGAGACGGGAATGGACAGACTCCCCCCCAGTATTAAAATCCAAAGTCCTTTGGAAGGAACTATTACTAACAAATTTTCCCTTTCCCTGAACGGAGAAGTTGAAGATGATTACTTTGTCTCTTCTCTTGCAGTAGATGTTATTCCTTTACCCCTTGAGCTTTCGGCAAAAAAGGTCTTGTTGGAAGAACAACTAACCCTGAATAAAGGGATGAATGAAATCTTGATTCAGGCAGCTGACCTTACGGGCAAGACAGCAAAAAAGACATTAAAAATTCAGGTAGACAGAGAAGGTCCCATAATTATTATCGAAGATCAGGAGACCATTGGCAGGAAGGTTATTCTTTCAGGTTTTCTCACAGACAGCACAGGGATTACATCCTTTTTGATAAACAATAAGAGAATCCCCGTTGCGCATAAGCTGGATAAAATTAAAGATACTGCTTCTGATGTTTCAGGTCAGGAGGTGGAATTTTATCAGGAAATTGATCTGCCGGAAGGTGCTGATACTATTATTCTGAGAGTTGAAGATATTGCCGACAATGTTACAACCGGTGAACTATTTGTCAATTTAAAATCAGATTCAGGCATGAATGGCTTGCCTCTTCTGGCATCATCTCATCCCTTAAGTATAGGATTTAACCCGAAGCAATATGCTTTTATAGAAAAATTTTTTGACGATATCCCACCGGAAATCCATTTGAAAGATTTAATGGACTTTCAGACAATCTATACCGATTCTCTTTATCTTGAAGGTAGTGTATCTGACAAGAGCAAAATAAAATCTCTTTTGATTAACGGAGAATCGATCCTGAAAAGGAAGGGTAAAAAGGTTTTCTTCAATTATCTTACCAGGCTCAAGGAAGGTGGAAACAGATTTTTCATAGAGGCCATGGACATCTTTGGCAACAGGTCACAAAAAGTGGTTGCAGTCAACAGGATGATACCAAAGATACGCCAGCTTGGTTCAAGGATGAGTATCTCTATTCTTCCTCTGGATAGCAAAGGAGAGCAGTCTGTCTCAGGTAAATCTGTTTTTGAAAGCCTTATAACAGCCTTTGTAAACCAGAGGAGATTCCATTTAATAGAAAGGGAAAAAATGGAAGAAGTTTTGAGTGAACTAGAGCTAAGCCAGACAGAGCTTGTGGATCCGGCTACGGCTTCTGAAATAGGAAAGATAGTAGTTGCTGATGCGATTCTGACAGGAACCATATATGAAGGCAAAAATTCAATAGAAATACTTACCCGCCTTGTAGATACCGAGACATCACGCGTAATGGAGGCCAAGGATGTTTTTGATGAAGACAAGAGCCTGCCTGGTGTCAGGAAGCTTATGGAGGGATTGGCATTAAAATATAAACAGAGTTTCCCTCTCCTGGAAGGGATAGTAATAAAGAAAGACGGAGATGCTGTATTAACAGATCTGGGGGAGGATAAAAGGATTAAAAAGGATATGGGACTTATCCTTTTCAGAGAAGGAGAAGCAATCGCGCATCCTGTAACAGGGAGGGTTCTTGGCCCTGAACCAAAAAAGATAGGAGAGGCAAAAGTGGAGGATGTTTATAAGGAGTTTTCCAGGGCCGTTATCAAGAAAGGGAAACCGGTAACGGTCAAAATAAAAGACCGGATAATTACAAAATAAGTTTGCAATTTAAAAAATAATAGGTTAAAATGAAAACCTCTTTCTCACCTTTAGCTATTTAAAAGGTATTATTTTCGAGTATCTTAACAAACTTGTTTTACCTCATCATTATTGGGGGGTACATGGAAGTAAATCCGATGTATAAGGGATTTAATCGAATTATCATTTGCTCTATTCTTGTTGCCTTTCTGATTGTTTGTCTTCCATCCTATTCGTTAGCACAGGGGGTTGAGGTATTTACTAATCTTGGTATTTATGGCGGTCAAATAAATGATATTGCCATTCACCCATCCAATCCAGATAAGATGTTTGCAGGGAGCTATTTGGGAGACGGGTTGCTCAAGACTACAAATGGAGGCAGCAAATGGCGGGCTGTAGAAACGAATGGAGTAGAGCCAGGGCAAGATGAGTTTAAAAACCACACGGTTTATGCAATCAAAATGGCTCCGGGCAATCCTGATATTATCTGGGTTGCACACAAAGTTTGGGGAGAAAAAAGTACTGACGGCGGACAAACCTGGACCCACATAAAAAATAAAACCATGCAGAGGAACTGTCAGAATTGCGGCGGTAAAGGTGATGATTTCAGGTTTTGTCAGTCCATAGCTATTGATCCTCATGACCCGCTGACGGTTTATGTCGGTACAGGCGGTCCTGAAAACACTTATACTAATGGAGCCATTTATAAAACCGAAGACGAAGGAAATACATGGACAAAATTAAACCAGGGTAATGACTTTGACTATGCTGTTCAGCATATTGATATTGATCCTCAGGATAACAGCATTATTTGGGCTGTCACAAGTTCACACGGTGTTGGAGGATGGGGAGGAACCCTTTATAGGAGTGGAGACGGAGGAGATACCTGGAGCGCCATATTCACTTTAGACTCGGGATACGCTACAGTCTCTGTAAAACCTGACGATTCAAATACTGTTTTTACAGGGAGTAGTTACGGGATAATAAAACATTATTTTGATGAAGGTCAATGGAAATACTCCTGGCCTGTAATTGACGAGAGCCGTCTTGCTGAAGATATATCCTTTGATCCTCAGCACCCCGACACTTTATATACAACATGGCTGAGACCGGTTTCATGGGGTGGTGATGGAATAGGAAAAGTTGCAAGGAGTACTGACGGAGGAAATAACTGGGAGATCTATCCCCACGATTATAATTTTAAGTCAGTTGCGATTCATCCTGCAAACAGCGAAATTATCTTTGCAGGTGAGTTTAATGAGGGTATATTTAAAAGTGAAGATCATGGGCAGACATGGAATCCTATTAATAATGGGGTTAATGCTGTTATCGTCTATGACGTTGCGATTGACCCGAATAGTTCCAATCACATCCTTGCTGCTACTTTTGCCGGGTTTTATGAAAAAAAGGATTCAGGAAACTGGTTACAACTTATTCGAGATTCCTCGCGTTCAGTTCAATTTCATCCAACAAACAGTCAGATATTTTTTGCCGGTATGGAAGGTTATTTAGCAAAAACCCTAGACGGCGGACAGAATTGGACTTATAGCAATATGCTGGATAACGGGTATAATTATGTATCTGACATTGCCATTGACCCTACAAATACAGATACGATATTTATATCTGTAGCAGGATTTGAAAATTACGGAAAGGTCTTTAAAAGCGAAAATGAAGGAGATACGTTTAGTGAAGTTCTGGATGGAGAAAACCAGTCCAGTGAGAAATATGACATTAATGTAGTAGCCATAGACCCTTCAGATAATAATCATATATTTGCAGGAGGAGGGAATTTCTGGGCCCCCAAAGTTCTCGGTGATTTATGGGAGAGTACAAACGGGGGTACCAGCTGGACAAGAACATCACTGAAGAATGTAATTGTAAATGCCCTGCTCATAAATCCCCAGGACACTAACATTATGTATGTAGGTGCCGGCTACAGTGCAGGGACGCATGACCCTCTTTATAAAAGCCTGGATGGGGGAGTAACCTGGGCTGCTTTCCATGAGGGAATTCCGGAATTTTCATCATTTGCCTGGAATTCCGTGACTGACCTTGATTTCCATCCTGAAGATCAAGATAAAGATATTATATTTGCCAGCACCGATCTTCAAGGGATATATGTTTCACATCAGGCGAGAGAATGGCAACATCTTGGAACACCGGAATATAATGTTCTGGCTATAGCAACCTCGTCTTTTTATTCCTGTACAAATGGCGGGTTGTTGCAGCTTACCGGAACGGGAGTGATAGCTGGTGAAATTACAGATGCCATTTCTGCAGCAGGTATCGACGGCGCAGATATCTGTACGGACACGGGTGCCATGTCCAAAAGTATTGAGGGAAATTATATTATGGTTGCCCGATCCGGAATTTGTGATGTTACTGCAGTTGCAAATGGTTATGCCAATAGAACTGAAAAGTACAACACTGTGTATGGCGGTGAAATAACATTTGTGGATGTATCCATGCAGAGAGGCACGTCCGACATCACGGCTTGTGCCGGACAAGATATAGTGAATACCTCGGACGGAAGTAAATACTGTTTTATTGCCACTGCTGCCTATGGTTCATCCATGTCAGGGCAGGTCAGGATTCTCCGTGAATTCAGGGATACATACCTACTGCCATATAGTGTCGGTCAAAGACTGGTCAATTTCTATTATCGTACAGGGAAACATGTTGCAGTTTTTATCGAGTCTCATTCATGGTTAAAGTTTCCGGTAAGATTAAGTCTGTATCCTATGGTTGCCTTTGCATGGGTTATGATATCGACAACTGCTATGAGTAAAATATTTGTAGTCTTGATTCTTTTATTGGGAATAATTATTACGGTTAAGATAATAAAATCATCTCCAAGAAAAATTTAAGGATATAAATTGCGTGTCTGTCATTCCCCGATTTAATCGGGGAATCCAGGGTTTCCCATTGAAACGGGAACCCATTTTATCAATATGGTTCCCCGCTTTTGCGGGGACAAGTCTGGATGCCCGGTTACAGACTTCGGACATGACAAAAATAATAAACTGACAGTTTATACAAAATCATTAATTAAGAGGAAATTATGAAAAACAAAGTTTATGTAATATGTATTCTCATTGTCCTGTGTTTTTCAGGTAATGAGCTTTACGCTGCAACACTTTTCCAGAAGGTGGGTATTGCCTCATCCCCTAATCCTGTAGGGTCAGGAGCGCGGGCAATGGGAATGGGTGGGGCATTTATAGCTATTGCGGATGATGCCACGGCAGCCTCATGGAATCCGGCAGGTCTCATCCAGCTGGAAAAACCGGAGGTGTCTGTTGTCGGGGCCTATTTTCACAGGACAGAGGATTTTTCTTCTGATATCCATCCGGAGATTAATAATAAGGGCAAGATTGATGACCTAAATATAAATTATTTCAGTGCCACCTATCCTTTCCGGTTATACAAAAGAAACGTTGTCATATCGATAAATCATCAGAGGCTTTATGAGTTCAGACGCAGTTTTGATTACGGTTATGACTATTCCTCTGCAGGTGTAAATCTTTCACAGGATATACAATTTAATCAGGACGGTTTTCTGGGTGCATTAGGCCTGGCATCCGCAGTTCAGATTACGCCGAGACTTTCTCTTGGAGCAACCCTGAACATATGGACTGACGAATTACTGTGGAAAAATGGCTGGGATGAAAAGTATACAGAACATTCAGTAGGAACCATGGGAAGTACTGCGGTAATTATTGATACCAGCATTACAGATAAATACTCCCAATTCCGAGGACTTAATGTGAATCTCGGTCTCTTATGGGATATAAATGAATATCTGACCATAGGGGGGGTAGTTAAAACGCCGTTTAAGGCCTCTCTTCTTCATGAATATAGTTTTGAAAGTACGAGTACAGGTACTACCACAACATCAGGTCAACAGAATATCACGGAAAATGTCGAACTTCGTATGCCTTTATCATACGGGCTTGGTCTGGCATGGAGGCTGTCAGATGCAGTTTCTCTTGCCTTTGATATTTACAGGACGGAATGGAGCAAATATATCCTGACAGATGCGGAGGGTAACGAATTCAGTCCGATCGATGGACGTTTCAAAAGTGATTCCGATGTAGGAGATACAACACAAATCCGTATTGGAGGGGAATATCTTTTTATCGGGGAAGAAACAGTCGTACCGGTCAGGGGAGGCTTGTTTTACGATCCGGAACCATCAGAAGGTTCTCCTGAAGACTTCTATGGCATTGCTGTGGGTACGGGTATAGGGTATAAGAAGTATATTTTTGATGTTGCATATCAGTTTAGATGGGGGCATAATGTGGATACAGGCAATCTGATTAACACCTCTACAGCCGATATTACCCAGCATCTCTTGCTCACCTCAGTTATTATTCATTTCTAATCAGAGCTGTCCAAAATTAAAGTCGCCATGAAGACTGGATGCCGAATAAACACAATGACGACTCCTCAAGTATTGTTCTCAGCTGATCATTAACAATATGAATTTTATAAATCCTTTAAAATGAGATCAAGCAAAATGAGGTTATATATTTTATCAAATTCATCGATTCATTGTGTTTGTGAGGTATTCAGTCTCCTGATACTATCTATTTTGGACAGATGTGATTTCTAATACATTCTGCAGTAAAATCTCTTCATTCCTTTGTGTTGCCATGCAATATGTTTATTTTATCTTTTATCTTTTCAGAATATCACCTTGCAATTCCCGTAGCTGGCTTCAGAGGTACAACTAAGTTCCTTCTCTCTTAACCCAAATAATGCAGACATTGCTCAAAAATTTATTTAACTCGATGAATTTTTTATTAAATTATGCATATGACTTTGAATAAAAGTATGTATATGTACATTGATTAAAAGTGCTTTTAAGGTATCGAAAAATAAATTTATTCGCAACATCTGCATTATTTTAAATGCATTTTTTGGGTTAAGGGTAGGGGGGATAGCACCAATCTGTATTTGTTAACTTTGCCTTATTTCATGAGACATTTAGCCTGAAATAGCCTACCTTATTTGGATAAAAAAATTATTTGAAAATTCTATGCAAGGATTTTCCATCTCCTTCGTCAATTAGGATAAAGGAAATAAAACAGTTCAAAAAGAAAGGAGGGAGCATGGATGGAAAAATAAGGAACGAGAGTAAAAAAAACAAAAACATTGAATTTAAATTTAGTAAAAGGAAACAAAAGACTTAAAATCAAAAAAGGAGGGAACTAAAATGAAAAGGAAAACAATGACAACAATGGTTGCAATTATTACAGCTATTATGTTTATCTTCACATCTCTGGCTCCGGCTGAGTTTAATGATTATGACGGACAAAACGGTTACGCACCGGAGGGCGGGGAATTTGGTAATCAATATGGGACAACAGGCTCATCTGAGATGGCGCCTGATGATTCCCAAATGCAAGAAGGTTCTTGTAAGTTTGTGCCCATGAACTATGGGTCGGTTACGTTAAATGTGCTTTCATGCCCTTTGACCAAAACATATGAATTGGAGTTTTTGGAGATTCACAACATATTCCGCTGTTTGCATGGGGTGCCAAAGCTGAAATGGTCTGAAACACTTGCTCAATCAGCCCAGGCTCAGGCAGACAAGTGCGAAGGTCCTACCAAGACGTCAACAGTGGGAAATGACATTGATACGTATTTTTCAAATTCCAGTTTAATAGAAAATATACATTTTTGCTGTAACAGCCCTGCAGAAGTGGTGGAATCATGGTTCAGCGAGATAGACACAAATATTGGAACTACAGATCATTTCAAGAATATGATGCAGAGCAACGTCACAGAGGTAGGATGTGGTTACAGCAGTAGATGTAATACATGGGTGTGTCAATATAAAGCAGATTCAAGTCAAAAAGGTTATGTACCTACCCAGATAGTAAAGAGCGAAGCAGAGTGTATAAGTGGTGGTGGACATGAAGAGAAGGGAAAAGACCACGGAAAGGGCCCTGAAGAAACCCCTGGGGGTGTTTGCACAATGGAATGGGCTCCGGTATGCGGAGTGGATGGAAACACATATGGAAATGTGTGTCATGCGGTAAGCAAAGGTATACAGGTTGATTGTCAGGGGGTATGTCCTTGTCAGAAACCGACACCGACTCCAACACCAACACCAACACCGACACCAACTCCAACACCAACTCCAACACCGACACCGCCAAGTCACTTCTGCGATACATATGCAAAAACCGCAGTGTCACAGAACCAGCAAAACCAGTCCAGGCAGTGCGGTTTAACCGGTCCCAATTGGTTCTCAGATTACAATAAACATTATAACTGGTGTAAGAATGTATCGCAAAGTAGAGCCAACTCAGAAACAAATATACGGAAAAATGCCCTTGCTAATTGTGGTGTATGCCCTGCAGGGCAAAAACGTGCATGCACATTAATGGCGTGTGCTGATGGAACTAATAATTGCAATACATGTTGGTGTCAAACGGATCCGGGTTCAACATGCACAGATAAATATGTACCGGTATGTGACGGTCATAAAAGGCTATGGGGAAATCAATGTGAGGCAAAAAAGGCTGGAGTACAATATACAGGACAATGTGATGGAACACATAGAGCTCCTCCGGCAAATTGCAAGGATGCACCAAAAGCTAAGGTGTGCGGAAGTGATAACAGGACCTATGAAAACTTATGCCAGTCAAGAACAGCTGGTGTAGGACTAAATTATTACGGACCTTGTAAAATACCTGTACATATAGCTCCACCTGCCGGACAGGGAAGTGGACAGGGAAGTGGACAAGGAAGTGGACAAGGAAGTGGACAAGGAGGTAATACATCTAATTGGACAATTTTATGTAAAATACTTACTCCGTTTCCGTTCTCAGAGTTATACTGTCCTTAATTAGACAGTCTCTTTGGTCATCAAAGGCAGAGTCAGTAATGGCTCTGCCTTTTTTATTAACGTTCTCCTTCGGCTATACATGGGGGAGGATCTCTCATAATGCCACCTTTTCCGCCATTCTCCTACCCTTAATATCCCTTTATTATTAGAGTGAAGTTCCTCCCCACTGGGAGGGGCTTCTTTTTTAATGTCATCCCCGTGTTTGACCCGGAATCTCATGCAAGATTTTCCTATCTCAATCGTCTATTAGGGTAAGAAGTAAAAATAAAGAAAAGACGAGGTGAACGAAATGACGAGCATAGCCTTGAAACAGCCAATGAGATTAATCATTCAGCATCACATGAACAGTCTGCATGTTTACAGCTTTCTGTGCCGCCGCTTAAAAATGAGCAGAAAAAACGCAATGAAAACGGCGAAAGTTTACGAGAGAGTTATCCATCCGCTTTTATATTTCTAAAAGTATGAGGGGAAATAAAATGGTAAAGTGATGAAAGGAGATGAAAAAATGAAACAATTAATACTACTTATAAAAAAGTATCTTTTTCTCACCTGTTTGCTCAAAGGCATAATATTGGTTTTAATCATGTTGAGTACGACGGTGCATGGTTCTGATCAGTCATTTTCCGGTATAAACCTTGTCTCCAAGATATCCTCACAAAAAAGGGCTCAGATAGCTCAAAAGTGCGTAGATCAAGCCAGTAAGATGATGGTATTCCAAAAGGGAAAGCTGACGGTTAAGAAAATCCGCTATATCCCTCTGAAGATAGTCATGGAGGAATTCGGCAGGATTACAGGGGTAACAGTTTTGTGGGAAGCACCGGAAGTGAAGAAACTGGTATCGTTGGGGTTCACCGATCATTCCCTTGATAAGGCAGTAAGGAATATCCTCCACGGTGAGAGCTATTTGCTGTTTTACACTTCTACACAAGAGGGGGAGAAACTGACAAAGATCCTGATTTTGCCTCGCGCTAAAGGATAAAAGCAAGATTTTATTTTCTCTCTCGTAATGCGGACTTTGATTCTGAGAGATATGTTGGATCATGTTACTGGTCCGAAAAATAATCATCACATTTTTATGAAAAGTGAACGTAACTACCCCTTATATCTCTCCCTTTTAAAAGGTTCACAACTCACGCAAATCCCGTCTTGTCTAAAATTTCTATGCAAGATTTTCCAACCTCCCTCGTCTATTAGATAATGAAGCAGAAAATATAAGCATACAGCCTCGACTTTAACGACCCTGCCGGCAGAATCGACTCTCCGCAAAGTCGGTACGACTCGATACCGATACTCGTTTTGAAAATTGATTCGCAACGACAGGGTTATCAGAGATGGTGAGTATACGACTCTACCCGATGGGTCATAGACGAGCCGTATGTCCGTAGGGTAGAGCATAACCACCATAAGAGTCAGGAGACACCTGATTTGTTTGAGGGTAAACAGCAGAAAGGAGGTGATAAAAGAACGTATTAAAACTGATCTTTGTAAAAAAGGCAAAAAAAACACTTAAAACTTTAAAGGAGGAAACTAAAATGAGAAAGAAAACAATAACGACAATAATCTCAATCATTGTCATTTTATTCATCTTCTCCTCTGTCTCAGATGCGTTGATGAGAGCTTATGTTGGTCCATATGAAAGAATCGAAAAATACCAACCATATAAACCATATAAAACAGTTAAAGATTCTTGGTGGTACTGGTTGAGATTGCCAGATTTAAAAATAACTGATGTTAGTATAGAAGCTGGCAGTTGTTCCGATAACGTATGGAACTTTGAAGCTGTGATAACCGTAAAAAATATCGGAGGTAATAGAGGACTGGCATCAGATAGTAGAATGGGAGTTGTAGCAAGTATACACCCACATTTGAATTGGGGTGATGACAGCAGGTATATTCGGTGGGAGTATCCGCAATTTCTCCGTGCAGGTAGATCTCAACAGTTCACATTTCAGTTTGAAATAGACGATACATACCTGGATGGTGGATATTGGGATCCGGAAGAAACAAGATTGAAAGTAAAGGTATTTCCGGTGGGCCGTGATATTGAAGAGAGCAATGACAATAACAACGAATATTCACTGTTAATATCAACCCCTGAAATGATCGAGTGCATCACTGACTCATCTACAGATGACGAGTGTAACTGGGAAGATCATGCTCCTAATCCAAGGTTTGCCATTCAGTCGGACATGGTGCTTGATAAGGAAAGCGGTCTTGTCTGGGAGAAATCACCGAGAACTGAGACTGTAGCCAGCTGGGAAAGCGCTGTCACCTATTGTTCTGATAAAGGAATGAGGCTCCCCACGATAGAGGAATTAGCCGGCTTGGTAGATACAACACGGCAAAACCCGGCCCTTCCTGCAAATCATCCTTTCAGCAATGTAAGGGTGCAGCAGGGTTGGTACTGGTCCTCGACTACATCGCTGGACGATCCGGGCAAGGCGTATTTTATGGATATGAGTGATGGCCAGGAATACAGTTTCAGTAAGCGCGGTTATCTCGGACTTGCATGGTGCGTGCAGGAGGATGATGGACAGTGTAGCCTGGAAGACGATAATGGCCAGGAGGAATGTAGCTCTAAGGAATTTATCATCGACAATGGTGATTCAGGAACTTCATCTAATGGAGATTGGAGGGTATCCGGTGGTGAAAATCCCTATGATGAGGACTCGCTTTACAGCAAGCACGATGGAGCCTCATATACCTTTGAGGCAACATATTTTGACAGTGAAGTAATTGAAGAAAAGGTGGATGTATATTTATGGTG
>CAYFXR010000275.1:0-6878 GCA_964347155.1 uncultured Nitrospiraceae bacterium
ACATTCTAAAACAACTTACAAATTGATACAATAAATTAATCAAAATCCCTGAAACTTTCCTGTTACCCAGACAAATGTAACACTTTTGTAACGGAATATACCTCAAAGGATAGAAAATAACGGAAGATGCAGGAAGATATAGAATGATATTTTTAATTTAAAATTAAACAGTTATCTAAAAACTCAGGCCAGAAGCCAACTTAGTTATTTTACTTATTTCGCCCTTTCAAGGCGGTAACATGGGTTCAAATCCCATTGGGGACGCCATGAAAATTATATGGGACTGCAAATTTATGCAGTCCTTTTTTTCTGTCCGCATGGCAGAACATATCCTCATCCAAAACTATCTCATATCCCCGCAAGATGTCAGTTTTCTAATGGCTTTACCGTGTAATATTGGGATTTTATTGCTAAAAAGGTGTTTTCATTTAAAATAAATTAATCCAGGAGGTGAATATATGGGTATTCCAGCTAAAAAAATAAAACATCCTTATATTACGGTAGATAAAAAAATGAGAGGTGGCATGCCGATTATAATTGGCACGGGGATTAGAGTAATAGACGTGGCCATCAGATATGAAATTATGGGTATGTCCCCTGAAGAAATAATTGTTGCACTCCCACACCTTAATCTGTCGCAAGTACATGATGCCCTTTCATATTACTACGAACACAAATCTGAAATCGATAAGGAGTGGCAAGACGCTGTAAAAAAAGCTGGCTCAATGAAAAAGATTACCGAATCACACCTGGAGAAAAAGCTTGGCAAAATTAAAGATATATATAGATGAGAATGTTGATATAAGGATCGCAGAAGGACTAAGAAGACGGGGCATCAAGGCATTTTCAGCCATAGAAAAAGGAATGACGGGGGCCTCAGATATTGAGCACTTCAAATACTAATCAAATATAAAAGCAGTCATTTTTTCACACGATCATCATTTTCTTGAAATAGCAAAATCGCTTACAAAAGAGGGAAAGGAACACTGGGGTATAATTTTTGTCGAGATGAATAAGCTAAGTGTGGGTGAATGCATAAAAAGATTGGCACTTTATACTGAGTTACTGTCAGCTGAAGAGATGGTTAACAAGATAGAATTTCTATAAAAAAATCCGTCATTTTAATCTTTTTTTATTTCAATTTCTGTTTTTTTTCATTATTTTTATCTTACTGATTAGACCTTTTAGTTTTAATAATATACATCTTTTTGCATATTTTCATTTAAAATTATTCTCTCTCCAAATATATGCAATTTTTTGTTTGTAAACCTGCTTTCCTATGATAAATTATGGTACAGCTGTTCCAACCACTACCGACTATAACGTATTAATATAAATTTTCTACAAAAAGAAAGTGGGACAGAAATGAAAAAAGAGAAAAAGGGTGTTTGTTTCTCGGTTGTTTTTTTTGGTAAATATTGCTCTTACTGAACTCATTGACAATGGGGACATTGACAATCTTCCTAAAAATACTTAACATTCAATTTAATATTTTGACATGGCATGAAACTATAACTTTCCAACTTGTCAAAGCCAAAAGGTGGTGATGAGTTGAAGGAATTAAGAAATGATAGTCGAACTACTCATATAGGGTGGTTCGGCTTTTTTTATGGTCAAATCAAAGGAAAGGGGGTGTGAGGTTAATTATTAAATCCGTTTAGTATTTAAATCATTTTATTGAGGAGGGGACATGAGAGTGTTGCTACGCCTACAACAAACAGGACATAGCTTATTGGTTCAGGGGTAACAAACACATCAGGAGGTGTATAGCGAATAGTACCATCTGGTAAATCCACCATTGGAACAGATACACCGTCTATGGTAAAACCAGTCCCTGGTGATGTTGTATCAAACCATACGTCGTCTAACCCATCAAATGTTGGAATATTTACTCCGGGTCTGTCAATGTCAAATGCCGCTGTTGCTAAGGTTACAACACTAGTAATCGTTGGATCTTCTGTCGGTGGTACTGTGAGTGGCAGTGCTCCGGAGAAACTCAGAATATGCCCATTATCCGGTGAGGTTTCAAATGGGGGAAGACTACTATCTTATCGTTATCACTCAGTGACTAATAAATTATTGATTACTAAAAGAAAGTGTGATGTTGCTAAAGAAAAAAGGGCTTGGAATAACCAAACCCTTAATTAAAACAAAAAGATATTTGTACCTTAAGGCTGTTTATTAATTTAAACACGCCATGCCACGTTTAATCCGGAAGGGGAATGAATACGAGCTGTGCGTGTGCCTTACCTGAAGTATTCCACTGCCAGAAGTAGTCCTCAAGTGCTGGGTCGAACAGTGAATAACGAATATCGCAAGTGCCATCGAGGTTGCCATCTACAAAGGTGTCCAGACAAAGTGTGAGTAGTTGCCTGGTTACATTTTCGAACATCCTATTATTTTTACCTTTCATGCGAACCTTAACCACACTTTCTGTAGAACAGACGATTTCATCGTTTAAAATTCCGTCACCATCAATATCTACCGTTGCTTCATCTGCACAGGTGGTAACGCCAATTTTAGTGTCGGGATTTCCAACAAGGCGTACGTAAACTTTGTATTCCTGAAATGTCGGGTTTTCATTTATGCAATATGGATCGGAATCTCCAGCATTGCACAAAAACGGATTCGCTGGAAGCATGAATTTAGCTCCGCCCTTATTGCAGGCATTACCATCAAGTACTTGGAATTCTTGATCTGGGGATGGGGTCAGTTTTATTGTATTGTCCTTGGTCATAACGTCCTTGTTTGTACCTGCTTGGTTATCCGTTGTCCCGTCTTCGTAAATATTCCCAAAGTCAGCCTGAACAGCAATCATGTGGCGGTGTGAATTGGTGAAATCGCCTGATGGACAGTTGTTTTTATCAAAGGCTATGACATTTAACATGTATCTTGGACCCGGATCCAGCCCGTTGCCTTTTCCAGCGAATGCCGTGCCGTAGCCCAGAGTTAAAGTCAAGACAAACACTAAAACAAATATTAACGACTTTTTCATATTAATTTTATCTCCTTTTTTATCTTAAATTGAATTATTTATAAACAAACTTATTTTGTTACCTTAAAACATTAAAATAATTTATCACCCCCCCTTTAAACTCGCATATTGAATATAGAACAGCTGCTGATATTTCAGAACCATTTTGACAAAGCCTGCGAGGATATATATAAAATTACATCTCATAGAAATCTATTGTAGTTTGATAATGGGAAAACTTAAGTGATTATAATCACACCTGACTTTCCCATAGACAGCTTTCTGCAATTTTTCTTGTGCTTTCTTAGCTCTCCCTTCCGAACAATACACATACTAAGCAGTATAGAAGCAGTATAATTGTATTGCCAACTTTATAAATGCCGAATGAAAATTAGATTCAAATGTTATTGATCTGTGGATACTATGCTGGATTTTGGAATCAGTATTAAAGCCGAAGATAGCTATAAGTATTCTTGTTGTTTGAAATATATTCGAAGTTCTCAGTAATAGGGGATACTTAATAGTGGCTAACTGCTTGAAAATATTGAATATTATTAAGCGCAATCAATAAAAGAGGAAACTCTCATCTATAAATAATGACTTCAATCAAACATTTAAAAAAGAAGTTTGTGTTGAACAGGGGCATTTGGACGAGTATGTCATTTAGATGAAAAGCTAAGATGTTATTTCACCATTGGAAAAATCGGATGGCATTAAATCTACAAGGTCTTCTACAAGAAGCGTTTAAGCAAATGACTTATTGCCGGATGTCTCAATTTTTTAAAAGCCATTCCTTCCATCTGCCTTATTCGCTCTCTTGTGACTTTAAACTGTTTGCCTATTTCTTCAAGTGTTTGTGATATGCCATCACCGATGCCAAACCGTCTTTTGATAATTTCCGCTTCCTTTTTAGGTAGTGAGTCGATAGCGGTTCTTAACCTTGTCTTTAAATCCTGTTGAATAACAGAATCCAAAGGAGTCAGAGATACCTTGTCCTTAATAAAGTCTTCAAGATGACTGTAATTATCATTGCCTATAGGAGTCTCTAATGAGACAGGCTCCTTGCATACCTTGAAGATAGCCTTGATCTTTCCTAACGGGAGTTCCATCTTCCTTGCAATCTCTTCTGCTCTCGGTTCTCTACCGAGTTCCTGTACAAGATCTTTGGAGATCTGTGTGACCCTATTGATGGCTTCGATCATGTTAACAGGAAGCTTAATAGTACGTACCTGATTTGCAAGAGCCAGTATTATAGCCTGTCTTATCCAAAATCTTGCATAAGTGCTGAATTTACAGCCTTTCTCATGCTTGAACTTGTCAACAGCCTTCATAAGACCAATATTGCCTTCCTGAATGAGGTCGGAAAGGGGCAGTCCTTTGCCAACATAATCCTTTGAAATCTTAACCACTAATCTTAGATTTCGTGTAATCAACTCCTTTTTGGCATCAAGCACAAATGAATGCACTCGGCTTATCCTCTCCCACGTTGCCAACAATGGTTCTATCTTGATCCCAACTTCTCTTTCAATTTTCTTAAATGTACTCTGTGTCTGACTTGCAAGTGTCTCCATAACAGCCAGTTTTGAGCTTCTGATCCTCTTTTTGCTTTTTTCTATCTTGATAAGTTTTTTGAGAGACTTGAGGGAGCCACCATATTGATTTAGCTCTTCATTAAAATAATTTACCCTTTCAACCAATTCCTCCATCTTGTCCAGTGTTATATCAATAACCTGTATCTTCTTTTCATCCTCTTCCATTTCTATCACCTTTTCATTTCTGTAAAGCTCATTTTCAATCTTTTTGGTCAATGGAAGTGGTTGAATGATTTCTGCAATTATTTTTTTACCCTCTTCAATTCTTTTGGCAAGCTCTAATACTTCCTCTTTGGTAAGAAGGGGCAGTGATTCCATATATCGAAAATACATTTTCATAGGATCATCTAGAGTGTTGTATATTGAAGATGCCGTTTTTAGGGCTTTCTTAGAATATCTGTGTAGTGGTAATATACATATCTAATTATTTTCAAAAAGGAATATCTTTATAGCTCAGCCCAATATCTATATATATACTCGCTTCTTGTCAAAACAAAAAACCCGCCAAAAATGCTAAACATTTTCGGGCTTTAATTATCATCTATTTAAGTGTGTGAAAGTAAACTGAAAAAGAATACAAAATCTTTAAATTATAAATTTGTAAAGACACCCCTCTAATAACTATTTTAAATTGAAATATTTTGCTAGTCAATGATTATTTTACGGTTCAAAAGCAATTTATAAAAAAATCTTACAGTTCTTCCCCACTGTCAAAGATAAACAGACAACCTTTTCGTCTTATAGGGACTGGGAAGCATAAATTAAAAAAAGGGTTGTAAGCTAAAGAAATTATATCAGAAAGAAACGCGTAAATTAGGGCGTATAACTTCGATGACAGTTCTAATATTATAGACACCTTTGATAATTAAACGACCTTTCTCTTTTGAATCAAGAATAAGACTACCAACTCCAAAAGGAGTCTCAATAAGGTTTTGCTTGAGTGAAATAGTATCAAAGTCAGAGGCAAGAAAGAAATGTTCTTTTCTACTGATACTGCCGATTAATAATCGAAATTCAGATGAACTGATTTCATAGATACTCATTATATTCCAGAGGAGTCTGCGAAAGCCATAAAATAGAAAAGGTAAAGAGAAAATTATTCCGTAAGGAAGATTCCAAAAAAAACTTGATCGTGGTATGCCCAATTTAGCAATAATCTGACTGATGATTTTTTTTGATATGAGGGGATCATTATATATTAATAGGAATGAAATACCGAAGCAAAGGAGATACATAATCAAGAAAGATATATAAGCAGGCTTTTGTTTATATTTAAAATCAGATTCTCTCATATTATAAATACCTTATAGAATATATATACGGCAATTTTTAAAAAAAATTTAGAAATTCACATTTTGAAAAGTCTCGCCCTGACTTTTCCTTAATGCTCATATCGCAGCTTAAGGTGATTTAAAGCCTGCTGGAAAACCTGCTATAAAAAAAATAAATTAACATTAAACGGCAGCAAAGGGGTCAGCCCTTGACATAAGACAATATTTTTTTAATTTTAGCAACTCTTCGACTGAGATTTCTGTTCTCTTTTAAGTTTCTTCTCAGTCTTTGATATGCCTTTGCTATTGCTGAACTACTCGACCCTCCAAAGACAGCACATATCTCCTGATTTGTTAATCCTGTCCTCTCCTTCATTAAATAAATTGCCATCTTCCTTGCCTCTGAATATTTATTTCCTATTATTTCATCTACGGATGCATTATAATATATTGAAACCGCGTTAACTATGTCGTCTTTTTCATGTTTTGCTTTTAAAGCATTCCTATTTGCGACTTCTTTCTTTTCATAATAATCTTCCTTTATACTTTTCAGTATTTCTTTGATAAATCCAACATGCCCTACAATCATGCCGCCATAAATGTTCTTCATCGGATTATCAATGTTCTCTCCTATAGCACTTTCAACAAATGTTTTATATTCTTCCTCTGCTCTGCTGTTTTGTTGGGATGTGTAATTCAACACACGATCAGTCGTTACCAGACGATCTCTCTTTTTATTGATATACACAGAATAACTGCTGTACAAATAGTCCTCCGGCTTCTGAACCATTTTCGCTCTGACCGGATTAAGGTGAATGTATCTACTCAGCTCAAATAAATAATTGTCCGCATCAACTACGATAGATTTATACCTGCCATGAAATAAATGTCCGCTCCTTTTTCGTTTCACATTTATATATGTAGTGTATGCACTGTTGATATAATGCATGACCTTACTTATGTTGGCTTCAGGAGTCTCTATAATTAGATGATAATGATTTGTCATTAACACATAACAGTGTAGCAGTATATTATATTTTT
>CAYFXR010000276.1:0-3142 GCA_964347155.1 uncultured Nitrospiraceae bacterium
TATCTCACTTGTGAACTCGTGAATATGATTTATATCATATTAGCAAGTGACTATTCTTCCTATTTATTTCCATTAATAATGTTGTGTTCAAAGGAAAGATTTAAAAATGCAGATAACTGAAAGTTATCTTGTTTTTTTAAGCACTTACGCAAAACAACATTATAGAGAGGAATATTTACGGCATCGAGACCGAAGCAAAAAACAAGATAATAACGGATTTTTGGTGAAACCGGATTTTGCTCTGGACTGAAGGTTTCAAACGGTTATTAGTAAAATGGGGAATTTACCCGAAAAATCACGAGTACAATCAGTTATTATCAGATTTTATTTTCCGTCAGATTACCAATATCACCATCTTATTAATGATTTTGATAAAGAATGAATTTACTGATTAATGGTTATTACATGTAAATGAAAGGGGGCTCAGATTATCCAAGCCCCATAGAAAGAGTTAAAAGTTATTTTGTTAAACAGCTCTTCTTTTTTTCCTGTAGCCTGAATCCTAAGTCACCTCAAAAATCTTCAGGATCAATTTATACGTATCCCGGTATACCGGCAAGTCGTAATACATCGCCATAATAAAATCGACCGCTTCGCGGTACATTTAAATTGTTAAATAGCTAAATAGTTAAAAAGCCCGAACAGCACGCACTCTATGCGTGCCGTCCTTATTGAGGTAGTCCTGGACCCCATTGCCGAAGCTCTGGACCCATGCGTAGTCGCTATGCTTCTCCGTAGAACCCCAATAGGAGTCAACAGCGAAACCACCCACAACGGCTTTTTGCTGATACAGCAAATTCAACTCATCTAATGAAGGCAAAAACCAGTCGTTATAGCCATTTTGCGAATAATTATCAGCGATTTCGGCCGCTATTCCTGATTCGGAGCAACCCGCCAGAATGTCCGCCGTGTTTTGTGCGCCTGTATTAACTGCGTCTCCATCGGCTCCATCTATCGTTGCTCCGTAACATCCCCATTCTGCACCACTGCTCTGGTCTTGAGGCGCGGCTTCCAGGCCGTTTAATCCATCGTTGAAAATATAAAACACAATACCACCTGCGGGACCCGGATCGCCAATTGCATATGTAACCGGCACACTTGAACTTGAACAAATGATATATCCATTCGCATCAAATCCTGAAACGAACTCGCCTTCCGTGCACTGCGTCCCAACAGCATTGTTAGGTCCTGGTGGCCCCTGAGCTCCATCTGCTCCCGCTGGTCCCTGTGGTCCCGCTGGTCCTTGTGCTCCATCTGCACCCGCTGGTCCCTGTGGTCCTGGTAGCCCCTGAGCTCCATCAGCTCCTGGCGGTCCCTGTTCGCCCTGTGGTCCTTGAGGCCCCCGCGGTCCTGTCATGTTCCATGATAATGGACTCTCTGAAGGCAGACACTCGGAAGGATCGCCCACTGTTCTTAGTTGACCATTGACGTTCATATAACAGGCATAAACAATCCGATCTGGGCAACTATTAGGTCGCGCAGACCATCCCTCAAAAGCCATAAATACGACAACTCCGACAATCAATATGGATAATAAAATCTTTTTCATTGTTTAATCTCCTCATGTGAAAGATTTAAGAAATATTACAATCTTACATTCAATATCATCACCTCCATTCCGGCATGAGATTTTTAAACAAAAAAGCCGAACACACCAACGGCTTATTTGTTGGCATTTCGGCTATCTTCAAAAGACTATACACTTTCTCCCCCTGAGAAAGGTTGATCTATAAGAAAACAGCTAGATTTCTTACGAGACAAAAGTATTTTTAAATTTGTGAAAGCGTGGGAATTATTAAATTTTATCATTAAAATATCTAAGTCATCCAATTAAATATATTTATAGATGTTATAAAAATTAAAAATAAGGCTAATTGCGCAAATGTGCAAATAAAGATTTATGACTGTAACATTGCATAACGAATTAAGATTCAAGAATCCTAATAAGAGGAAGTTATCTTGCATATTGATGAAATTTTCAAAAACAACATAAGAGAGGAATATTAACGGAATCGAGACCGAAGCAAAAAACTCAATAATAACGGATTATAAATAACACCTAACTGCCTGTAGAAATAGAAGATTAAAACCTTAAATCTTCATCGATAACGTTAAAATCTACATTGCAGATTTAGTCTATGTTTAATTTAGCTTGACAAAATGAATACTTGAGGAAGATATCATGTCATATGGAACATAACTGACGGCAGGAAGGGAGGGGTAATATTTTAGTTGAAGAAATCGGATTAAATGGCTTAATATCGAAATCATGAAAATAGGTTTTCCTAATCATCCACGAAAAAACATTCTTGAAGAAATCGAATGGGTCGGCAGGAACGGATTTGATTTTATTGACCTGTACCTTGAAGAAGACCGGGCAGTTCCTGAAAAAGTCGATATTGATGCAGTAAGAGAGCTTCTTAAAAATTATAAACTCGATGTTGTCGGACATACAGCCTGGTATTTGCCGATCGGTTCACCCTCAAAATCTTTCAGAGATCTTGCCGTGTCTGAAATAATAAAATGTTTTGAAGTTTTTTCAAAACTGAATGTTCAATACGTAACAGTTCATTCCAACTGGCCATTTATGTTGTATTCAATAAAAGAAGGCATAAAATTTCAGGTCGAAACATTAAAAAAACTTGTCAGGGAAGCTAAATCATACAATATCGAAATTTTATATGAACCTATTGATACACAAAAGGACAATATCAAGAATATTTCCGAGATATTAAAAAGAGTGCCTGAACTATACATGCACATTGATATCGGTCATGCAAATCTGTACGGAAGAAAGCCTGAAGAGTTTATCAGGAAATTTCATAAAAAATTAAAGCATATACACCTAAATGATAATGACGGCAACAGAGATCTTCATTTACCTATGGGTACAGGAAATGTTGATTGGGAGAACCTAATAAAAGTCCTTAAAAAACATTACAACGGTACTATAACGCTGGAGATATTTTCTCAAGACAGAGACTATGTGCTTTTGAGCAAAGAGAAGTTGAAGAAGCTTTGGAAACAATAAATATGCGGAATCGACTCGTACCGATGAACATTTACTGACATGCTATTGAAAAAGTACTTTTAATATATTTTTTCATCTTTTGCCGTCATTCCCGTGAAAACGGGAATCCAG
>CAYFXR010000277.1:0-6604 GCA_964347155.1 uncultured Nitrospiraceae bacterium
GGCAGAAGGTATTGTGTATAGCCAAAACATAAATACCAAGATTATAGAGGTTAATAAAATTAATCTTAACCTTTTCATTTTTTTACCTCCTTCACGCTTGAAATTTTGTAATAAATAAAACCGCACTGCCAAAGTTCATCCTTCGGCTCGGCCATCACGTAAAAATTCTTAGAATTTTACGGGGCCCAACACTTTTCGTCCTTTTTCACGGGGGTTTGGTTTTGTCGGGTAAAATACTATATATAATTATTTTACCACTATTTCCCCTTTACACGCTTAAATATTTTTTTAAAAGAATTCGGGGACGTTCTTAACTTTATTAACTTAAGGTAAGCTAGTTTACGTAATTAAGAACGTCCCCAAAGTCCACGTAAAGGGCGGGGCTTTCTAACGGAGTAAAATATTAAGGGAGACAAAAAAGGAAGGTCGGCACTTGAAATCACAGGTTCCGATTATGGGATGTGTCCTTATTTATTTGCTGTGTTAAGACTTCAACCAAGGGCGAGCTTGATTACAAATTCCAAATATTTTTTGGGTATGCTCAAAATCTTAACGCCCATTCCCTTATACATATCATCTGATTTTTCAATTCTTACATTCATAACAGGCACCTTTAATATCTCGTCTTTCAATTTGACACGTACTTCAAATCTTGTTTTGATTGGTGAGCATATTCCCGTACTGATAAACATTCCATTTTCCGAGAGATTCATCACGGTCCCGGAGTAGTCCTTATTGCCATATCTAAACTCTGTCTTTATATTCACAGGTATTCTTTTACAAGCTCTTCTTTCCATACATTTTCACGTTTAAAGATTCCCGTCTATTATGCTGCATTTTATACAAAACCAGGGCATCTCTGTTTCAGCAAGGATAGGTTAACGAGCAATGAGTTGTCTCTTCAATTTTGAAGCTTTCTCTTTGCTGAAGGGCGGGGAATTAACGTTCCTTTTCTGGAGTGATTGCCTTCTTATCCTTCGCAATGTTCCTGTGAAGAATGTTTGTGAATATTTTACAGAGTATTCCTTGTATTCTCTGTAATAGGAATTGATCTCAGAGGTGGAATCGATTCCCAATTTCCTTAATTCAGCAAGTATTTCTTTTTTCGTCAGGGCAGCCATCTCTCGTTTTTATTATAGAAATGTTTTTGGTTATTCAAATAATGCATTACACGGTGGCATAGGTACCTGAAAAAACTTTAAAAGCAACACCATTGAACATGCCATTTTGTAATCTCAAAGGTATTATTTTATGCATTGAAGCTTTTATCGATTGCAAAATGGCATCTTATAATCATGTTGCATTTTTAAAGATTTTGAAGGCATTTATGCCACTTATTTACATGGCTAACTGCATTTTTTGGGGTTAATAATCCTTTGTTAAGAAAGACATTATGGCAAGAGATGCTACACCTTTTCCAAACTTTTATTCTTATATATTTCGCAACTTTTAAAATTTTGAATGCAAAAATATAATATTTTTTCTATGTCCTGACTTTTCATTCTCACGCAGTAACAATCATTATAGGTATAATTGTAAAAAGGGCATAAGTTTTTAATAGGGCTTTTATTTGATCCCAATTGATTTTTAATCAAAAAAATTTCTCGATTCTTTGCTTTGTGGTGTAATAATTAAACCACCCCTCTCTCCCTGGGGAGAGGGGAAGGGTGAGGGGAGCTGTTTGTTTTCAAATATAAAGGATTCTGTAGACTCTATTGCTGAGTTATAGCCTCTAAGGTAAGCTTTTTCTTTTGCTTTATGTTAACCCAAATAATGCAGACATTGCTCAAAAATTTATTTAAATCGATGAACTTTTTATTAAATTATGCATATGACTTTGAATAAAAATATGCATAGGTACATTGATTAAAAGTGCGTTTAAGGTATCGAAAAATAAATTTTTTCGCAACATCTGCATTATTTTAAATGCATTTTTTGTGTTAAATTGTGTCTCAACTTTTTGTCTTAAGTTTTGAATTTTAAAAAGGGAGTATAAAATTGCTTTTCTCTATGTAACAGCGGAGAAGATATCGGGCTGACCAACGATACATAATAGTATCATTGGAGAAGCAAAAAAATCGCCGAAACGATGTTTATCGTTTATAAAAATTTAAGGTATATCAGATTTGTTGAAGGAAACATTATGAGGAAAATAAAAGGATAAATTAATATGTGGCTGGAAAAGAGTAATTATAAATCTTATCCTGAATCCTCTCATATGCTAACCAGTACTTCTTTTTCCATGTTTTGATAATATAGCCAAGGCCTTTTTTAATATGTCCCTCTCTTCTTGCAGGTCAGCTACCTCGCGTCGTAATCGAATGAGCTCTTCTTCTTCGATCGTCATATGCCTTTTGCTATAAGCAGCATTGCGCCGGTCTGCCAGATATTCCTGTTTCCATCGACTCAGCATGTTCGGATGGATGCCCAGATCACGGGCTACCTCAGATACCTTGAGTCCTCGTTCCGTTATCATGCGCACCGCTTCTGCCTTGAATTCCCGATCGAAAATCCGGCGTTCTCGTACCTTCCCCATGGTGTATACCTCCTTTACGCGATACTAATCCATAGATCTATAAAAAATAGCTTTTTTAAAAAAGTTAAAATATCTATAACCTAAATTGATCGATTTAATTTCATAAAGATGTGCGAGGCAGGTGAAAAAATACATAGCGATACCTTTGTGCAGTGATTGTCTTACTTTTATAATCTTCACTTTTTAAGTGAAAGACGATATATAGCAGTAAGACAATTCCAATATCTAATCGCATTATGAATTTTTGAACCTGCATTGCACATCCAGCTATATAAGAATCGCTCAATTTTTTAATAAAATCGATTTAAGATATCGTACTCTACAAACAAGTCCTCAATATTATTCTGTCGTAAGGGCAGGTTTTATGAATCCTGTTTTGAAATATTAACGTACGCTAATTTATTTCCAGTTTCTTATTTTTGTTTAGCTTTAATTAAACTGTAATAATAAGTTTACACTATTACTATTAATTTGTCAATATATTTAATATAGTTTGTTTCTTACTATTTATAGTGTTTGTATATAGTTATGTCGTATAGATGGTAATTTTTTCTATATATTCTTATTAATAATTACTAAAGGATACTATAATTTTCATGCAACTCAAATTAGCACTTAATATAATTAAATTTAAAAATATAAAGATCGGGATTAATAATAAGTTTTGTCCAAAAATATCAAATAATTAAATAAGTTATCTCAATGATAAACTCCCCCCTCCAATCCGGTCATCATCCCTGGAGCAAACTTTAGCTAACCAGATTACACTAATACAAATTAGTATATGCCAAGTTGAAACTAAAGCTGGAAGAAATTAAAAAAGATTTCCCTTAAGATGTGGCCTTGCTTCGGGAATAGTTAGTATATCAAGTGTTTATTTTTAACATTATTTAGATGCATTTCAATAATAACATTTAACAACAATTTGGATTAACGATAAAACTCTTTTATCTTGCAGATCACTTCTTCAACGATTGTCTTCTCAAAGAGCGGTTCAACCGGCAGGCTAAGAACTTCACTGGATGCCTTTTCTGCTTCATTTAAGTTTCCCGATATCTTTCCCCTTCCTGCAAAAACCTTCATTTTATGAAGGGGTACCGGATAATAGACCATCGAGCTTATCCCGTTTTCTTTAAGATATTTCTGAAGTTCATCTCTTTTATTTTCCGTAACCCTGACAGTATACTGGTTATATACACTATGATTATTTGAGTAGAAATTGGGTAAAAAGATGCCGTCAATGTTTTTTAGTCCTTCGCTATAAAACTCTGCAATATTTTTTCTTTTTTCGTTGAACTCATCAATATATCTGAATTTTGCAAGAATAATAGCTGCATGAAGTGTATCAAGTCGCGCGTTGTAACCTATGTGGTCAACATTATATTTGTTTTTCCCGCCATGTTTAAGAAGCATACGTACAAGTTCCATAGTCTTATCGTCATCTGTGGCTATCATGCCACCATCGCCAAATCCACCAAGATTTTTTGAAGGGAAAAAACTAAAGGCTCCTGCTGCACCTAATGAGCCCAGCTTTTTGCCGTTCCATGAACAGCCAAATGCCTGTGCCACATCTTCAAGGATAAAGAGATTATACTCTTTTGCAATCTTACTAATCTCCTCCATTGAACATGACTGTCCATATAAATGAACCGGTATCATGCCGACTGTTTTAGAGATTGAAGTTTTGCGTGAAGTTAAATATTCCCTTATTTTCTGTACATCAATATTGTAGGTTCTGGGGTCGATGTCTACAAAAACGGGAGTTGCTCCCGAGCGTATAATTGCATCTCCAGTGGCCGTAAAGGTAAATGGAGTTGTGATAATCTCATCATTGGAGCTGAAATATTCTTCCCCTCTTAATGCTATAGCCAGTGACCTGAGCGACAGAACCAGGGCCTCTGTACCAGAGGAAACTCCTATACAATGTTTCACACGCAGATATTCAGCAACCTTATCCTCAAGTTCTTTTATTTCCGGACCGAATATCCACTGCTGATGATCAAGACACTTATGAATAGCAGTGTCAATGCTATCTTTCATGTAATCGTATTGAAGCCTGAGGTCAAGCATGGGTATACGCTTCATTTTTTACCTCCCTGATAATGGTGAGTAGATCGTCCTTTAATCTATACTCGTTGCTACAATAGCTGCAGGTTGCATGGTGATCATCAAACCTTAAAGTTGCTCCGCATTTACAGGCCCACCCTGCGTGTCTTGCAGGGACACCTACAAAAATGGCGTAATCCGGAACATCGGTCTTTACAACTGCGCCCGCTCCGATCATAGCATATTGTCCGATAGTGACACCGCACACAATCGTGGAATTAGCCCCGATCGTTGCCCCTCTTTTGACCAATGTAGACAGAAACTCACTTTTTCTTTCAATAAAGGCCCTTGGATTATACACGTTGGTAAATACACAGGACGGACCGCAAAAAACTTCATCTTCAAGTATTACTCCTTTGTATACCGATACATTGTTTTGAATCTTGCATCCGTCCCCTATTGAAACACCGGGGCCAATAGAAACATTTTGTCCGATAATGCATTTTCTCCCGATCTTTGACCTTCCAAGAATATGAGAAAAATGCCAGATTTTTGTTTTTTCTCCAATTTCAACGTTATCATCAATAAACGAACTTTCATGCACAAAATAATTCACCGTCCTTTTCACTTGTTTTTGAATCTGTTTATTATTCAAAAGCATATCTTCAGCAGATTTCAAAACTTTCAATACCTGCAAGCCTTCAGCACCGTCAGTTTTCGGTTTTTTTCTGCGAACGATACACTCCATAAAATGTTTCAATTCTTCCTTTAACGGTTCTTTCCGATCAATCGTAACTACCTCATAGTCAGCTTTGTGAGCTATAGGGATCTTCCCATTCATCCATTCGATCTTATGCGGATAAAGAAAAAGCTTATCTTTGCTTACATCATCGAACAGTGCCATTTTTTTTGATCCGACTACTACCAGTTTTTGTTCTTTATATGGGTGAAGCCAGCTCACAAAAATATGGCTTTTTACACCATTACTGAATTCAATGTTAGTCAGCGTAGTGTCATAAACTCCCTTATTGAGATAATCCTCTCCAAATGCTGCAACTTTGATTGGCTCCTCTTCAATGAGCATCAGTATAACCGATACATCATGGGGAGCAAAACTCCAGAGAATGTTTTCTTCAGTTCTGAGCTTTCCGATATTTAACCTGTTTGAATAAATGTACTGTATTTTGCCCAGTTCACCTGAAGATATAAGGTCTTTCAGTTTATTGACAGCCGGGTGGTAATGAAGAATATGCCCAACCATGAGAATCCTGTTCTCCTCTGATGCAAGTGTAACCAGTTCTTCTCCTTCATTGATGGATAGGGCAACGGGTTTCTCAACCAGGACATCCTTTCCTGCCAATAGGGCCTTTTTTACAAATTCGTAATGGGTTGCTGCCGGTGTTGCGACAACAACAGCTTTAATATCAGGATCTCTGAAAATCTCCTCATGAGAGGTTGTATAATTGATATTTGAAAAGTCTTCCTTCCGTGCCGAAATTATGGAAGGATCTGAATCACACGCCGTTTGAAGAACACCTAGTTCATACAAATTTCGCAATATATTTTTGCCCCAGTATCCAAGGCCGATGAGACCCATGTATTTATCTTGATTTTGCTTCATAATGCCCTCCTTTTTCCCTAACTCAAAAAATGCATTTAAAATATTGAAGGCTTTGTGTTAATGATACGAGCAGGTAAACACCATGACTTATTGATCGTAAAAATTTTTGGAATGGAATTTATTTTCTTTATTCTTCATTACTGCTGTTACTCAAACGAACATTGATCTCGTCGTCTGCAGTTGATGTACAACCGGGGTCATCCGGATAATCTATGAACCCGTCCCCGTCATTGTCTATCTTATCTGAGCAAGGATACGTTGGATTTGGGATATCAGAAAGGAGTGCCGTATATTTCAAGCTCTCTTGCCTGTGTTGCAGGAATATCAGGGTCTCCAAATACCGTTACCCGCACATATCTTGCGGTAACGTCAAGTTGCTGGGTGCTCCAGTCATTGAAGAA